>JAPPGP010000264.1 GCA_028821395.1 Defluviicoccus sp. | reverse complement strand
TGTACAGGAGAGAAAGCGACCCTCCACGACCTTTCAAGTGCCTCGTGAGCGATAAAGGATAGGCACACCTCCCCTGTTTAGGTCCGGCGATTGCCACATCGCCCGTGTATCGGTTCGAGTATGGGTGCGATGCGGGGCAGGGTGCAAGGCGGGCCGGCTTCAGCGTGATTTGAGCGCCCGCAACACGCGTTCCGGCGTCATCGGTATCTCGCGCAGCCTCGTGCCGGTCGCGTCCGCCACCGCGTTGGCGATCGCCGGCGCCACCCCGACCAGCCCGGGCTCGCCGATCGCCTTGGCGCCGAACGGGCCCGAGGGCTCCGGGTGTTCGACGACGATCGGGTCGATCGACGGGGGAACGTCCATCGCGGACGGCGCCTTGTAGTCCATCATCGACGGGTTGGCGAGCGCTCCCCCCTCCCAGATCAGCTCCTCGGTCAGCGCATAGCCCAGGCCCTGGACGAACCCGCCCTGGATCTGCCCCTCGACGCCGAGCGGGTTGATCGCCCGGCCCACGTCGTGCGCCGACCATCCCTCGACCACGGCGATGCGTCCGGTGGCCTCGTCGACCTCGACCTCGACCGCCTGGGCGCCGAATACGTAGGTGCCGAGATTGGAGAAGGGAAAGCCCTTGACGATCGCCCGCTTCGGATCGAACCGTTCGCCGTCATACATCAGCGCGTTCTGGCCCATGATGGGACCGCCGACACCCCAATGCGCCCGGCGCGAGACCTCGGCGAAGCTCACCTCGCGGTCAGGAATGCCGGCGATTCCGACCCGCCCGCCCGGTCGGAGCTCGAGATCCTCGGCGGCGCATTCCATCATCTCCGCCGCATGCTCGAAGATGCGCTGCTTCACGTCTTCCGATGCCGCGGCGACCGCGCGCCCCGCCATGTAGGTCGTCCGGCTGCCCGAGGTGCTCCAGTTATAGGGCGAGGCGTCGGTGTCCGGGTTGACGTAGTTCACCCTGGAGATGTCGACGCCGAGCGACCCGGCGCAAATCTGCGCGAGCGCGGTGTCCGAGCCCTGGCCGCAATCGACCGCCCCGGTGCTGAGGGTGATCGAGCCGTCCTCCAGCAGGCGGACATTCGCGGCGCTCGACAGCAGCCCGCAGACATGGGCGAGGCAGGCGATGCCGAGTCCCCGCTTCCCGCCCGCTTCCGGACCCGCCTTGCGCGGCCGTCCGTCGGTCGCCGCGCGCAGCTTCTCGATGCACTCGACCAGACCGCAGGCCTCCAGCGTCTGGCCGCCGAGCCACTTGTCGCCGGCGCGCATCGCGTTCTTGAGCCGGATGTCGAAGGGATCGAGGCCGAGCGCGGCGGCGAGCTCGTCGATCTGCGACTCGCCGGCAAAAGTCGATTGCGGATTGCCGAAGCCGCGGAAGCCGCCCGCGCGGAGCTTGTTGGTGTAGACCGCGCGCCCCGTCACCCGGACATTGGGAATCCGGTACGGTCCCCGCGCCATCAGCAGCGCGAAGCCGAGCACGGCGGGGCTCTCGTTGCAATAGGCGCCTCCCTCCAGCGTCACCTCGACCTCGCGCGCGATCAACGTCCCGTCGGCCCTGGCGCCGGTCTTGATGGAGATTTTCGCCGGGTGCCGGCGCAGCATCAGCATGAAGTCGGAGGCGCGCGGCAGGACCGCCTTCACCGGCCGTCCGGCCCTGCGCGCGAGCTCGACTGCGACCGGCTGGAGGTGCGCCCCGCCCTTGCCGCCGAAAGTCCCCCCGATTCGGGGCGAGACGGCGCGGACCTTCGACATCGGCATGTCGAGCAGCTGCGCGACCTCCGCCTGGACGCGGAATACCGACTGGGTCGTCGACCACACCGTCACCTTGCCGCTGGGGTCGAACGAGGCCACCGCGCCGGTCGGCTCCAGCGCGTGATGGTATTGCGCGCCCGTGGAGAACGCGTTCTCGACGATAGCGTCGCACTCGGCCCACGCCGCGTCGACATCGCCCTCGGCAATCTCCTGGCGCGACAGCGCGTTCCCGCTGTGCTCGAGCGGGTGGGAGGCCTCGTAGGCGCCGATGTCTTCGTGGACCAACGGCGCGCCGGGCGCGAGCGCGTCCTCGATGGTCAGCACCGCGGGAAGCTCTTCGTACTCGACATCGACGAGCAGCGCGGCCGCCTCGGCGATCGCCTGCGTCTCCGCCGCTATCGCCGCGACCGGCTCGCCCGTGTAGCGCACCTTGCCGCGGGCGAGAAAGGGCATGTCCTTGATCGCCCCGCCGCCCAGCCCGGGCAGGTCCTCGCCGGTCAGCACCGCATGCACCCCGGGATGGGCGCGCGCGGCCGCCGCGTCGACCGCGACGATCCGGGCATGCGCCAGCGGGGACAGCGCAAACGCCGTATGCAGCATGCCGGGAAGCTGGATGTCGTCGAGGTATTGCGCGGCACCCACGGCCTTTTCCGCCGCGTCGTCGCGCGGCAGCCGGGCACCCACCGCGCGGACGTCCTCTGTTGTCGCCGTCCCCGCCATCTCACCCTCGCGCCGCCATTTCGATTGCCTCGACGATCTTCACGTAGCCCGAGCACCGGCAGATATTGCCCGAGACCGCCACGCGGATCTCGTCCGCCGTGGGCGCCGGGTTCTCGTTCAGCAGCGCCCTCGCGGCGATCGCCAGCCCCGGCGTGCAGAACCCGCACTGGATCGCGCCCGATTCGACCAGGGCGCGCTGTACCGGATCCAGAACGCCGTCCCGCGCGAGCCCCTCGGCGGTCACGATCTCGAGGCCGGTGCAGTTGACCGAGAGCGACAGGCAGGCGCGCACCGCCCGCCCGTCGACCATCACGGTACAGGCGCCGCACACCCCCTGGTCGCAGCCGCGCTTCGCACCCGTCAGCCCGAGGCGGGCTCGAAGGGTCTCGAGCAGCGTCTCGTCGGTCGGAACCGGCGCTTCGCGGGCCACGCCATTGACCGTCAGCGCGATGGTGACTCTGTCCCCCACGGCGGGTGAACTATAGGTTCGCTCCCGGAAAGCTGTCCACGGCAGGGCGGGCTCAGGAACCCGGCGCGACGATTTCTCCGCGGCGCGCGACGATCTCGCCGTCCTGCAGCACCATCGCGATGCGCTCGGGGCGGCGGAGGACGGAAATATCCGCCAGCGGGTCGCCGTCGACGACGAGGATGTCCGCCGTCTTTCCGACCTGCACGGTTCCCAGCCGGTCCGACAGCCCGAGAAGCTCCGCCCCCCGGATGGTGGTCGCGCGGATGGCGTCCATGGGGGTCATCCCGAGCGATACCAGCGCGGCCAACTCCTGCGCGTTCTCGCCGTGCCGGTTGTAAGGCGTGCCCGCATCGGTGCCCATCGCGATCCTGACGCCGGACCGCAGCGCCCTGGCGCAGGTCGCGCGCTGGCTCTCGACGGCGGACTCGGCCTTCTCCACCACGTCGGGCGGTATCCCGGACTCGATCCCGTTCTTCACCACGAGGTCGACCGCCGCCGCCGTGGGCACCAGCCAGACGCCGCAGTCCAGCATCATGCCGATGCCTTCGTCGTCGAGAAAATAGGCGTGTTCGACGCTTTGCACGCCGGCCCGGATGCCGTTCTTGATCCCCGACGCGCCATGGGCGTGGACGGCGCTAAGCTTTCCCGCCTTGTCCGCCTCCTCGATCGCGGCGCGCATCTCCGCCTCCTCGAGCTGCGCCGCGCCGATCTCGTTGCCCTGCGTCAGGATGCCGCCGGTCGCCATCAGCTTGACGCAATCGGCGCCGGCGCGGATCTGCTCGCGCGCCGCCCGCCTCGCGTCGTCGACCCCGTCCGCCTGACGGCCGAACTGCCAGCAATGGCCGCCCGTCATGGTGACCGGCTGGCCGCTCAACACCAGCCGCGGCGCCGCAATCTGCAAGCCTTCGGCAAGCGCGCGCCGGAAGGAGATGTCGACATGGTCCCTCGCGCCCAGATCGCGCACCGTCGTCACCCCGGCGGCGATGGTCCGCTCGGCGTTGCGTGCCATGCGGAGGACCGACATCGCCGCCGTGTCGCCCACCACCTGGGCGATGGGGTCGGCGTCGCCGTCGATGGAGAGATGCACGTGACAGTCGATCATCCCCGGCATGACGGTGAGGCCGGAGACGTCCACCACCTCGCCGGCGGGCGTTGCGGGGAAGCCCGGCATCGGGCCGATATCGGCGATCCTCCGGTCCTCGATGACGACGAACCGGTCCGACAGGACGTCCCCGGTGGCGTCGATTATGCGGGCGTTGGCGAGAAGGCGTCGCACGCCGATATGTCCTCGCTCGCGCGGGCGCCGTCGCGGCGAATGACCGTCTCGCCGTCCTTGATCACCCACGCGATGCGGTTCGTGTCCTGGAGGACCGCGATATCGGACAGCGGGTCCCCGTCGCACACGACGAGATCGGCCAGCTTGCCTTCCTCAATGCTGCCCAGGCGGTCGTCGAGCCTGAGCAGCCGGGCGCTGCCGAGCGTCGAGACCTGGATCGCCTCCATGGGGCCGAGGCCCATCTCGACCAGATGCGCGAGCTCTTCCAGATTTCGGCCGTGGCGCGTGAACG
>JAPPGP010000140.1 GCA_028821395.1 Defluviicoccus sp. | reverse complement strand
CCTTGGTCTCCCACTCCTCGGCGCCGGCGTCGCGGCGGAACTGGCGCCGGGCGGCGTGCTCGGCCGGGCGGGCCGCCTCGCGCAGCTCCTCGACCGCCTGGCGGTCGCGCGCGAACTGACGGAAGGCGGCGAACTTGGCGGACAGGTACTGGTCGGGCCAGGGCACCGGGTCCCAGCCGTAATGCGCCGCCGCCTGCTGGGTGAAGTTGGGGTTGTAGAGATGGGCCCGCGCCAGCGCTACCAGGTCGGCGCGCCCGGCGGCGACGATGGTGTTGACCTGGTCCCAGGTAAAAATGTTGCCGGCGACCAGCGTCGGCACGCCGGCCTCGATCCGGACCTGCTCGGAGAACGGGGTCTGGAACATGCGGCCGTAGACCGGCTTCTCCTCGGATGCGGTCTGGCCGGTCGAGACGTTGATCAAGTCGACCCCGCGCGCCGCGAAGGCCCTGGAGATCGCCACCGCGTCGTTCCCCGAATTGCCGCCCGGCACCCAGTCATGCGCCGAGATGCGGATCGAGATCGGCCGGTCGGCGGGCCACGCCTCCATGACCGCGTCGAACACTTCCAGCGGGTAGCGCAGCCGGTTCTCCAGGCTGCCGCCGTACTCGTCGGTCCGCCTGTTGGTGGCGGGCGACAGGAACCCGCCCAGCAGGTAGCCATGCGCGCAGTGCAGCTCCGCCATGTCGAAACCCGCGCGTGCCGCCCGTTCGAAGGCCGCGACGAACTCCGCCTTGATCCGGTCCATGTCGGCGCGGTCCATCTCGCGCGGCACCGCGGAATGGGACAGGTAGGGGAGCGGCGAAGGGGCGACGATCTCCCACGCGCCGTCTTCCAGCGGCTGGTCGATGCCTTCCCAGGCGAGCCTGGTCGCGCCCTTGCGCCCGGCATGGCCGATCTGCATGCAGAGCTTCGCCGGCGTGTATCGGTGGACGAAGTCGGCGATTCGCCTCCACGCCGCCTCCTGGTCGTCGTTCCAGATGCCGGCGCAGCCCGGCGTGATCCGCGCATCGGGGGCGATGCAGCTCATCTCGGTATAGACCAGCCCAGCCCCGCCCAGCGCCCGGCTGGTGAGGTGGACGTAGTGCCAGTCCCCCGGCACCCCGTCATCCGCGCAGTACTGGCACATCGGGGCGACGGCGACCCGGTTCTCCAGCCGCATGGTGCCGATCGTGAAAGGGGTGAACATCGGCGGCGGCGCGGTCTCGGCGATTTCGGGAATGCCCTCCCGCGCGGCGACCCCGGCGGCGAAATCGCGGTCGATGGCGGCGATGAACCCGGCGTCGCGGGTGCGCAGATTGTCGTAGGTGATCGCCTTGGAGCGCGACAGCAGGCTGAACGCGAACTGGCTCGGCCGCATCCCCCAGTAGCGCTCGACCTGCTCGAACCAGGCGAGCGAGACGTCGGCCGCGTGCTGCAGCCGGCCGACCTCGTCGCGCCGGTTCACGTCGTAGGCGGCAAGCGCGTCGGCCACATCGGCATGGACGCCGAACTCCTCGTAGAGCGCGATCGCGTCCTCCATCGCGAGCTTGGTGCCCGAGCCGATGGAAAAATGCGCGGTATGCGCCGCATCGCCCATGATCACCAGATTGTCGCGCACCCAGGTCTCGCAGCGGATGGTCGGGAAGTTGCGCCAGAACGAGCGGTTGGTGATCACCGGATGGCCGTCGAGCAAATCCTCGTAGAGCGCCGCCACATAGGCGACGGTGCCCGTCTCGTCTTCGTCCTCCAGCCCGGCGCGGGCGAAGGTCTCGGCGGTGGTCTCGACGATCCAGGTGCTCATCCCCGCGTCGTACTGGTAGGCGTGCAGGTTCCAGATCCCGGCGTCGTTCTCGCGGAAGTCGAAGGTGAAGGCGGGCAGCGGCCTGGTGCTGCCGAGCCAGACGAACTTGTTGGGCCGCCAGTCGTAGCTCGGGCGGAAATGGTCGGCATAGGCCTCGCGGACCCAGGAGTTGATTCCGTTGCAGGCGATCAGCAGATCGGCCTCGGGGAGCTCGTCGAGCGAGCGGATCTCGCGTTCGAACTCCATCGCGATGCCGAGCTCGCGGCAGCGTTGCTGGAGCAGCAGCAGCAGCGCCTTGCGCGACATGCCGCAGAACCCGTGCCCGCCCGAAGTGATCTTGCGGCCGCGGTAGAAGATGTCGATGTCGTCCCAATAGGCGAACCCGGCGCGGATCGCGTCGTAGCTCGCGGCGTCGTAGTCGCGGAAATGGCCGAGGGTTTCGGCCGAGAACACCACGCCGAAGCCGAACGTGTCGTCGTGCCGGTTCTGCTCGTAGATCGTGATCTCGTGGCCCGGATCGCGCGCCTTCATCAAGAGCGCGAAGTAGAGCCCGGCTGGGCCGCCGCCCATCACCTCGATCTTCATCGCCACCTCCTCCGGTCCGGCCCCGCCGGGAATTGTTTTATGCTTAAATCAATTCCCGGCGGGGCGCAATTTGTTTTAGGCTTAAACTATATTCCGGGCCGCTCCCTCTCCTGATATCGCCCGGAACTCACCCATGGCAGGCGCGAGACGACCGGCCGGGAGTGATGCCCGGAACAGGTTCCGGGTGGGTCGAATTGACGGCTGGATGTCGGCGCCGTTGATCGAAGGCGTAGAATCGCTACCCTTCCCCTACGCGCCTGCCGCGGCGCCGTCGCGCACTCCATTTCGAGGCCGCCCGCCGGTGACTTCCGACTCCCTGTTTCCGTCCGGCGGCCCGTCCTCGCCTTCGGGCACCGGTATTTTCCCCTCGCAGACCATCGAGGCGCTGATCCGCGACCGGACGATCGCCTCGACCAGCGAATTCGCCAGGGACATGATCCAGCCGGCCAGTCTCGACTTGCGCCTCGGCCCGGTGGCCTACCGGGTGCAGGCGAGCTTTCTGCCGGGGCCCGAGGCCACGGTGGAAGAGAAGGTCGAGGCGTTCGGGATGCACGAGATCGGCCTGGAAGGCGGGGCGGTGCTGGAGCGCGGCTGCGTCTACATCGTCCCCCTGCTCGAACACCTGGCGCTCGACAGCCCGATCGCGGCCTTCGCCAATCCGCGCAGCTCGACCGGCCGGCTCGACGTCTTCACCCGGCTGATCACCGACCGGTCGAACCGCTTCGATGCCGTTGCGCGCGGCTATCACGGCCGCCTCTACGCCGAAGTCTCGCCGCGCACATTCTCCATCCTGGTACGCACGGGAAGCCGGCTGAACCAGCTCCGCCTGCACCGCGGCACGCCCGTCGTCCCGACCACAAGGCTGCGGCAATTGCAGCGGGATGTCGGACTCGTCGATCCCGAGATGGAGGGTTCCGGGCGCCGCGACGGCGGGCTGCCGCTGCGCCTCGACCTCGAAGGGGACGGCAGCGGCTCGCTGATCGGCTTCCGCGCCAAGCAGCATACCGGGATCGTCGATTTCGACGTCGTCGGCGGCTACGACGCGAACGATTTCTGGGAGCCCATCCTTGCCCGCCCCGGGCGCGGGATCATCCTGAACCCGGACGACTTCTACATCCTGTCGACCCGCGAGGCGATCACCGTGCCGCCCGACCATGCCGCCGAGATGATCGCCTACGACACCGAGGTCGGCGAGTTCCGCGTCCACTATGCCGGCTTCTTCGACCCCGGGTTCGGCTGGGACGGGGCCGGCGGCGCGGGCAGCCGCGCGGTGCTCGAAGTGCGCAGCCACGACGTGCCCTTCCTCCTCGAGCACGAGCAGGTGATCGGCGGGCTGCGCTATCTCCGGCTGACCGACATCTCGGACAGGATCTACGGCAGCAGCATCGGCTCGGCCTATCAGGGCCAGCGGCTGCAACTCTCCAAGCACTTCAGGACACGACCATGAAAATCGCGGGCACAGCCATTCTCCTCGCCGGCACGCTGGCGGCGACTCTCCCGATCCTCCCGGCTTCGGCGGAGCCCTGGGTTCCGCCCGGTAAGCGGCTCGAATTCACCATCACCCGGGACGGCGACGAGATCGGCCGCCAGGTGCTCACTTTCGCGCGCGAGGGCGGGCGGCTGGTGGTCGACACCAGGGTCGAGATCAAGGTGAAGAAGTTCTTCGTCACCGTTCACCGCTTCGAGCGCAGCGCGCGCTCGGTGTGGCAGGATGGGCTGATCCAGAGCTACGCGGCCACAACGGACAACAACGGCGAAAAATCCCGCCTCAGCGTGACCGCGCGCGCGGACGGGCTGGCGATCGCGGGCACCGCCGGATCGCGTATGGTGGACCGGAAGCTCAAGATTTCGGAGTTCTGGAACGTCGACGTGCTGGCCGAGAAATCGGTGATCAACACGGTCACCGGCGCGGTCGACGCGATCGCCGTCAGCCCGCCGGAGAAGACGGCGCTCGAGCTCGGCGGCCGGACGATCCCGGCGCTGCGCTACCGGGTGACCGGCAAGGCCATGCGCGACTTCTGGTACGACGAGCAGGGCGGGCTGCTGCAGATCTCGCGCAAGGCGCGCGACGGCTCGACCATCCTCACCCGCCGCCGCTAGCCCGGATACGTCACCAGCTGTAGTGCATGGGGCGAGATTTCGTGGTAAAT
>JAPPGP010000203.1 GCA_028821395.1 Defluviicoccus sp. | reverse complement strand
GCCTACGGCATCGCCGGCCCCGGCGGCGCGGGCCTGCTCACGCCCTATGCCGGGCTCTCGCTCGCCGAGGCGGGCGGCCGCCGGGTGAGCCTCGGCGGGCGCTTCGAGATCGCGACGGCGGCGCATGTCGGCCTCGAGGCCGCCCGCAGCCGCACCGCCCACGGCGCCACCCACCACGCCGTCACCCTGCGGGGGAGCCTGAGCTGGTAGGGGGCGGCGTCCTTCGATACGCCCCCTGCGGCGCCTACTCGGAGGGGGCTTTTTCCGCGCCGCGCCAACCTCCCTCGTCCTGAGCAGCCGCCGCAGGGGGCGTATCGAAGGACGCGCCCTCCCCCCCGTCATGGCCGGACTTGATCCGGCCACCCATGCGGCCCCTCCGCCCGCACAACGGCCCGTCGGGAGAGGCGGCGGCGCCAGTGGGTGCCCGGATCAAGTCCGGGCATGACGATTGGGGGGTGTGACGACGACGCGGGCCGCACCCGGTTCTTCCCGCCCCGCCCATGAGTGGCCGGAACTCCTCTCACCCCGTCATGGCCGGACTTGATCCGGCCACCCATGCGGCCCCTCCGCCCGCACAACGGCCGGCAGGGAGAGGCGGCGGCGCCAGTGGGTGCCCGGATCGAGTCCGGGCATGACGATTGGGGGGTGTGACGACGACGCGGGCCGCACCCGGTTTTTCCCGCCCCGCCCATGGGCTGCTGGAACTCCTCTCACCCCGTCTCATGGCCGGACTCGATCCGGCCACCCATGCGGCCCCTCCGCCCGCACAACGGCCGGCAGGGAGAGGCGGCGGCGCCAGTGGGTGCCCGGAACACCCCCGGACTCGTTCCGGGGGCCGGGCATGAAGTTGGAGAGGGGCGTATGGCGCGCCCCGTGGTGCCCGGCGGCCCGCTACCCCAGCCGCGCCTCCAGCACGTGGCGCTGGATCTTGCCGGACGTGCTGCGCGGCAGATCCTCCATCGCCACGAAATGCACCTCCTTGGGCAGCTTGTAGCCGGCGATGCGGCCGCGGCAGGCGGCGATCACGTCTTCCGCCGTCATCGTCTCGTCGGTGCGGGCGGCGAACACCACCGGGACCTCGCCCCAGCGCGCGTCCGGCTTCCTGACCACGGCGGCGTCGGAGATGCGGGGGTCGGCCAGGATGTGCCGTTCGATCTCGGCCGGGTAGATGTTCTCGCCGCCCGACTTGATCATGTACTTCACCCGGTCGACGAAATCGAGCGTGCCGTCGGGGTTGCGGCGGAACGCGTCGCCCATGTGGAACCAGCCGCCGCGGAACGCCTCGCGATTGGCTTCGTCGTTGCCCCAGTAGCCGGAGAACAGGCTGGGCCCGCGGATCGCGAGCTCGCCGGGCTCGCCGTCGGCCACGTCGTTGCCGTCTTCGTCGACCAGGCGGATCTCGCAGAACCGGTTCTGCGCCTTGGGCAGGCGCTCGGGCGCGGCGCCTATGGGGACGAAGTTCGCGGTCGCCGGCGGGATCCCGGTCTCGGTCGAGCCGAAGGTGTTGAGCCAGGGCGCGCCGAGCAGCTCGGTGATCTCCTTGAGCTGCTGGCGCGGCACGAGGTCGGCCATCGCGCCCACCATGCCGATGGGCTGGAAGTCGCGGCTCGACGCTTTGAGATGGGCGATGAAGTCCTCCACCATGCCCGGCACGGCGGCGAGGTAGTGCACCGGCCAGGTCTCGATGGCGCGGATCAGCTCGCGCGGGCGGTAGCCGTCCACCACCACCACCCGGCCGCCGCGCAAGAGCGTCGCGAAGGCGAAGTCGTTCGCCCCCATGTGGAACAGCGGCGTCCAGGCGACGAAGGTGTCGTCCGCCGGCGCGGCGAGCTCGGCGGCGTAGATCAGGGCGCGCGCGATCATCGCCCGGTGGGAGATCAGCGCGCCCTTGGGGTGCCCGGTCGTGCCGCTGGTGAAGACGATGACCATGCCGTCCTCGGGCTCGACATGGCGGCCGGGATCGGCCTCGCTCGCGCCTTCCATCGCCGCTTCGAGGCCTGCGCCGAGCACGAAGTCCGCCGGGAAGCCCGCCTCCCGCACCACCGCCTCATAGTCGGCCGACGCGATGGTGAGCGCGGGGTCGGTGAGGGTCAGCCCGTGCGCGGTCTCCTCGGCCGTAAAACGCCAGTTGAGCCCGACGCAGATCGCGCCGATGCGGGCGCAGGCAAGCTCGGTCTCGAGATAGAAGATCGCGTTGCGCGCCATCAGCGCCACCCGGTCGCCGCGCCCGACGCCGCGCCCGAGCAGGACATGGGCGAGCCGGTTCACCCTGGCGTCGAGCTCGGCATAGGTCAGGCTGCGCTCGCCCTCGACCAGCGCGGTCCGCCCGGGGAACAGCCGCGCGGTCGCGGCGAACAGCCGCCCGACCGTGGCCTCGGCGGCCCGGGCGACCTCGGGCGGCGGGGTGTAGCCGCTCACGACTCGACCAGCGCCAGCGCGCGCACCGGGCTCCCCGAGCCCCGGCGGATCTTCAGCGGTGCGGCAATCACCACCGCGCCCCTCGGCGGCAGCTTGTCGAGATTGGTGAGCGCCGGCAGCCCGAAGCGCCCGTTGCCATGCATCATGTGGTGGCAGGGATAGGGGGTCGTGAAGTGCTGCGCCTGGCCGGCATCGGTGCCCACCGCCTCGCAGCCGAAGCCCACCACGTCGCGCTCGGCGATCAGCCAGGCCACTAGGTCGACGTCGGGGCCCGGGGTGTGCGAGCCGGTCTCGTCCATGTTGAGATATCTTACCGGATCGCTCTTGAGCGACCAGTCGGTCCGCATCAGCACCCAGGAGCGCGGCGGGATTCTTCCATGCTCCGCCTCCCACGCCTCGACCCTGTCGACCGTCAGCAGGTAGTCGGGGTCGGCAGCCGCCTCCGCCGAGCAGTCGACGACGCAGGCATGCGCCACGAACAGCGCCGGCGGGATGGTGTCGGTCGCGTTGTCGGCCAGGTCCTTCCCCGTTATCCAGTGGATCGGCGCGTCGAAATGGGTGCCGGTGTGCTCGCCGCAGGAGAAGTTGTTCCAGTAGATCGCCGGCCCCCTGTGGTCGTAGCGCGAGATCTCCTCCATGCGGAACGGCCAGGACTGGCCCATCTCGGGCGGCAGCACGATGGTCGGCGTCCCGCGGTCGAGCGTCATGGTGAGGTCGACCACCCGGATGCCGCCGCCGGCGATGCCGGCGAGCAGCCCCGCGAGCAGCCCGGTGTTCTCTTTCTCCATGCCACACCCCGCCGTCACAACGTTATCGCGCGCTCGATCTCCTTCGGGTTCTCCGCCCGGCGCGCGAAGATCTCTTCCGCCACCGCGCCGATCGCCAGGTCCTCGACGCCGGCCCTGAGCCCCGCCACGATGCGCCGCGCCACCCCCGCCGGGTCGAGCTTGGGCGGCGGGGCGAGCTGGTGCCACTCGTCCTCGATCGGGCCCAGGAAGGCGTTGACCACCCGCACCCCGCCTTCGGCAAGCTCGGCGCGCAGGCACGCGGACAGCGAGAGCGCGGCCGCCTGCGACGCCGAATAGGTGCCGAGCGCGGGGTTGTTGACCAGCGCATAGGCCGACAGCACGTTGACCCAGGCCGCCGCGCCATGCGCCCCGTCGGCGCCGCGCGAGCGCATCGCCGGTCCGAAATGCCCGGCGAGGCGGAGCAGGCCGTGATAGTGGATCTCCATCTCGTCATGCGCGGTGTTGAGGTCCATGCGGCCGATCGCCCCGCCCATGCGCAGGTGGTAGGCGTTGTTGACCATGATCTCGACCTTGTCGCCGATGGTGGCGGCGAGCTCGGCCACCGATTCGGTGTCGGTCACGTCGAGCGGAAACAGGCTCGCGCGCTCGATCTTGCGCGCCGCCTCTAGGTGTTCGCTCCGCCGCCACGGCTGGGCATGGCCGACATAGACCGCCCGGGCCCCGGCATCGGCGAAGCCGCGCGCAAGCGCCGCGCCCAGCCCGGTCTTGCCGTCGACGATCAGCACGCGGCGGTCCCTGGGTTCGAATGCCATCTCGCGCAATTGCCGGTCGTCCTCCGGGTCGGGGGTGGGGGTCTCGGGGCTCGCCGTGACCGCGGCGTTGCCGGCCCGGTCGATGGCGAGCGCGAGGCGGACGCGCTCGCCCGCCACGCAGTCCTCGGCGAGGTGGGCGACCATCGACGGCCCGGCATCGGCCTCGACGACGCCGAGCCGCCACGGCAGGCGGTCGCGGAAGAACAGGTCGTTGGAATGGGCGAGCACGGTCTCGGCCAGCAGCCTCCCGCCGCGCGCCACGTCGCGCCATTCCAGCGCATCGCCGAGGCAGCGCCCGCAGATCTGGCGCGGCGGGTACTGGACGGTGCCGCAATCGGCGCAGGTCTGGAGCGCGAAGCGCCCGGCGGCGGCCATGGCGGTCAGCCCGTGCGCCTCGCGCGAGCGGTTGCCGGGCGGGCGCGTCGGCAGCCGCGTGCGCCGCGTCGGGTCCTTGCGCGCGGGCGGCGGCAGCATCGCCGCCATCGGACGCCCCGCCCCAGGATCGCCGCCGAGGTCGACAGGCCGCGGTCGTACTTGATCATACCGAACCAGGATACCA
>JAPPGP010000230.1 GCA_028821395.1 Defluviicoccus sp. | reverse complement strand
GGAGCCGAGGACAGGCTCCATGCAGCTTGATCGAGCTTCTGCCCGGGGACTCGTTGGAAGATGCGAGATCGATTGCTCGACGAAGCACCAGACCGGGCGCGCCGGTTTCGCGGATACTGCGCACGGCGGCGATTGTGCGGAGCCAGTGCCGGAGATCGGACCGGGCGGCGCACGGAGAGAGCAGGTCGGTTCGACTTCGAGCGTGCAGGCTCCGACCACGACGAGCACGCGCAAGCGAACGATTCACTGTGCAAGCTCTGCCTGAACAATCCCCGGCCTCTTCTCGATTAGCGCAAGAAGAACGCGCGCCGGCCCCCTCGGGCGCCGGCGGCCTTGCTCCCGGTTCTTCAGAGTGCCCAGCGGGACGCCGATGCTTCTGGCGGAAGCCGGCTGCGACAGCCCCGTCCTGCCTCGAATCGCCGCGCAAGCCCTCGGGAACGTTCCGGCGAGCCGACTGCCAGGGATCTTCCATGTGGGCAAGGTCGCTCAGCCACTGTGGCGACTTGTCGCCGTAGAAGCCCAGCAGGGCGGTCTCCCGGCGGGGTTTTCGAGTCAACGGGGCCATCGGCGAAGGGAATTCGGCCTGACCGGGGTCGGGCTCGGAAAACAAAAACCCCGGGCGCATACCGTTCGGCAGAGGCGGGTCCGGGGTGTACGAGGAAAATATGGTGGATCGGGAAACAGGCGTCAAGACCTTCTCCTACACGGACGAGGCCCTCGACGAGCTGGAGACGGCGCTCTCGCACGAGCGACTGAGCACGTATCTCGACGCCGCCGGGGGAGATCGGGAAAGGGCCATTCGGCTCCACGCCTGGAACACCGCGGTCAGCGCCGCCTTCTACGGACCGTTGCAGGGACTGGAAGTGGCATTGCGCAACGCCATGCACCGGCGGCTGGCCGAACGATATGGCCCGGCATGGTACGACCATCCGGGCGCGGGCCTCGACCGAGGCGCCGTCGGGCGAATCGCAGGCGCCAGATCGGAGCTCGCACGTGACGGCCGCGGAGACGATCCGGCCCGGATCGTGGCAATGCTGTCGTTCGGGTTCTGGGTCTCGCTGGTCGGTCCCGGAGGTCGGACCGAAGCCGGGCACAAGGCGAACTATGAGATGACGCTGTGGCGGCCGGCGTTGCGCGGGGCGTTCGCGCACCGCGCGACACTGACCCGGAGGCAAGCACACCATCCCCTCGACGCTCTGCGGATCCTGCGCAACCGGGTCGCGCATCACGAGCCGATTTTCGCGCGTGACCTGACCGCGGATCATGAGCGCGTTCTCGAGGTAGCCGGATGGATTTCGCCCGCGATCCGGACATGGATCGAGCACCACAGCCGGGCGCCTGCCGTGATCGAGGCGGCGAGGGACGCCGGCGACGTTCGATTTTGAAGGTGCGCCGTCGTCTGCAAGGTGCGCGACGGCATCGGGTCTGGACCATTCGGCGGCCGGCGGCTCCGTTGATGCGGCTTCCCCGAAGCCGGCCGTTACGCGATGCATCCGTGCAGGACGCTCCCCGCGAGAACGACGAATAGAACCACGTGCAGAGCACGCGCTCACCAGCGCGCGGTCAGCTCGACCCCGAAGGTATGCTCGGCCGCCTGCGTGTCGCTCTCCCGGCGGGTCGCCTTGAAGCCGAACGACAGCTCGGGCGCGGTCGCACCTTCCGGCGTGAGCCGCCAGCCGACGCTGTAGTCGCGCGCGCCCGTCGCGAGCCCCACCCCGACATGCGGGCTGGCAGTGAAGCGCCCGCCGAGGACGGGCAGGCCGTAGGCCGCCTCCAGCGCCCAGCGCGAGGTCGCCTCGCCGCCGCCGGTGCGGTCGTCGAGCGCCGCCGGCTGGAACAGCGCGTCGAGACCGCCCGTGGCCCGGCCGCCGAAGTCCTGGCGCAAGGACAGAGACGCGCCCCGCCCGGTCGCCGGGGCCGGGTCCCAGGCCAGCGCCGCCGAGAAGCCCCGGTCCTTCAGGTCGTCGTCGCCGTGCGCCAGCAGCGTGCGGCCCGACACGTCGAGGATGAGGCCCATGCCCGGAGCGGTCCACTCGACGCCGCCGCCGACCTCCACCCCGAAGCCTCGCCCACGCTCCCCGACGCCGAAGCGAAGGACACCCGCGGCTCGTCGTCATCGGCAATGGTCAGTGTATGCGTGCCGAGACTCCCCCCCACCGCGTAGCCCTCGCCCGCGGCGAGCGTCAGGACGACCGTTTCGTTGCCCTCCTGCAAGCTGTCGTCAACGGTTGTCACGAAGATGGTTATCCTCGTCCCGCCCTTGCCCACCGTTATCGTGCCGGAACCGTCGATGTGGGCCTCATCCCCGTGGAGGGTGAAGTCCGCGCCCGGTGTCGCCGTGCCGCCCACCGTGTAGGCGATCGTGCGGTAGGAAGGCGGGGGCTTGTCCAGCCTCACCTCCACCGTCGCCAGCTTCCCCTCGCGCACGGTCCCCGACGCCGAGGCGAAGGTCGCCGTCGGGTCGTCGTCGACAATCGACAGGGTGTGCCTGCCGGGCGCGCCGGGACCTGCTACCCGGTAGGCGCCGGACGAGAACGATACCTCCTGCGCGGCGGCTCCGCCCGCGAGGACGGTCGCGAACGACAGGCACGCAGGGCAGCGAGAAGAAAGCGGCGCGGCGGCAATGCATCCCTTCCCGAATACGCCCGGCCGACCGTCGCATGGCCTTCGCTCCGCATCGTCGTCATGACGCCCTCCGAAAACTCTTTCGCCTGGACAACCCGTCTGCGGATCGCATGCGTTCCGCACGAATGTAACACGACTTTCCAAGACATCCCCGGCCCCTTCAGACGCCCCCGAGGCCCGCGCAGGGCTGAACGAACGGTCTCATCCTCCTCTGTCCCCTCATGTCCTTTCATGGCCGCAAAAGTCGCAGAATGCGCCCCGGCCGGGGCAGCGTTGCATGCGCTGCGTCAATCTGATAACAACCTGACAACCGGCACTTGGAGACGGACCGATGGTGACGATCAACGTGCGGCGGCTCGACGAGGACGTGGTGGAACGTCTCAAGCGACGCGCCGCTCTGAACAACCGCTCCCTGGAGGGCGAGGCGCGCCACATCCTGCAATGTGCCGCCGACGACGACATGGCGGCGAAGCGTGCCGCGTTCCGGGAGACCATGGACCGGCTGCGCCCCTTGACCGAAGGACGCAAGCAGACCCCGGCGGAAGTGCTGATCCGCGAGGACCGCGACCGCGGCCATCGCGACGACTACTGATGCGCTTCGTGGTCGATGCGAGCGTGGCGGTCAAGTGGCTGGTCGTCGAAGAGGATGCGGACGTTGCGCGGGAGCTGGCGACGAGCGACCATGACCTGCACGCGCCGCGCCTGATGGCTTCCGAGATAGCCAATGCGCTGTGGCGCAAGGCGCGGGCGGGCGGGATGGAACGCCGCGCTGCGGGCGTCCTGCTGGCCAACCTGCCGGACATCCCCGGGCGCTGGAGCGCCGACGAGTTCGTTTCCGCCGATGCCGTGCGTCTGGCATTGGCCCTCGAACACCCGGTTTACGACTGCGTGTATCTCGCGCTGGCGCACCGCATCGACGCCAAGGTGGTGACGGCGGACCGCCGATTCGCGAATGCCGTGGCGCCGACCGAGCACGGCGAATCCGTCCTGATGCTGGGCGATTACGCGAAAATGGGATGATCGCGAAATTTTTTCGGATTTTTTCGATCATCCTCCTGGCGCCTCCTATCCCCTCATGTCCCGCCAAGGGAAGACATGAGGGGACAAGGGGTCGATTCCATGCAGGAAATCCCCTTGCCCGACCGTTTGACAAGCCTTGCCCGCCGGCAAATCTCCCTTCCAGGGTCACCCATGCGCGATTCGTATGTGATGTGGCGGGAGGGGAAGGCGCCGGACTTCGTGCTGGAGATT
Source organism: Defluviicoccus sp. (assembly GCA_028821395.1). Lineage (GTDB taxonomy): Bacteria > Pseudomonadota > Alphaproteobacteria > MPNO01 > MPNO01 > MPNO01. The sequence goes on along the minus strand of JAPPGP010000230.1, from coordinate 690 downwards.
GCGTCGGAGTCGACGTGGCGGCGGGACCGTGACGAGAAGCCGGGGCGGTATGCGGCGCTGGGGGTGGGGGAGTACTTTCTGTACGACCCGGAGGGAGGCCGGCTGGAGCCGCGGCTGCAGGGGTACGTGCTGGAGGAGGGGGCGTATCGGCGGCTGCCCGGGGAGCGACTGGGCGATGGTGCGTGGGGTGTGAGATAACCGCGCCGCATGGCGTAGAAGATCGCACTTTCCCCATGCATCCACGAAGCGCCTAAAGCCTCGAAGTCACAACAGCTTGCAGCCCGCGCGGCGTTTGAGCGCGACCGTTCCGACCCTTCGACTACCCGAACCCGCCGCCGTTACCCGGCGTGTCCTGGGTGTTCCCCAACGGGGACGCCCGCGATGCGCCGGTCGCGACCGGAACGAACGGAAGGGATCGGGCGATGACGAACAGAACGAAGATCACCATGGCGGGCGCTCGCGCCTTCGCCGTTGCGGACGGACGCGAGGCCGTGCTGTGGGACAGCGCGGCTCCGGGTCTCGGACTGCGGGCGCGCACGAACGGACGCAAGACGTGGATCGTGCACCGGCGCTGCAACGGCTCCGTCGTCAGGCGGACGCTCGGCGCGCTCGACGCGTTGACGGTCGAGGATGCGCGGCACGCGGCGCGGGCGATGTTCGCCGATGCCAAGACCAACGGCGCACCGGCGA
>JAPPGP010000041.1 GCA_028821395.1 Defluviicoccus sp. | reverse complement strand
CCATGCAACCCGTCCACAAAAATAAACCGGACAGCAGTGGACTTGATCCGGCCATCCATGCGGCCTCGCCGTCCGCGAGGCGGCCGGCCGGGAGGGGGGTGCGTGACGTGCGGGGGTCGCCGGCGGCGCTAGTCGATCCAGGCGGCCGCGTAGCCGGCCGCGCAGGCGCCGGACATCGCGATCGCCACGTAGAGCGCGAAGACCCGGACGCGGACGATCGAGGCGACCGCCACCGCAGCGTAGAGGCTCACCGCCGCGCCGGAGATCGTCAGCGCGAGCGCGGCGCCGCAGCCCATCCCCATCTCCATCAGCCCGCGCACCAGGGGCAGGGCCGCGTAGCCGTCGAGATAGATCGGCGCGCCGGCGACCGCGGCCAGCGGAATCGAGGCGCCCGCGTCGCCGCCGAACAGCGAGGCCACCCATGAATCGGGCACGAAGAGTTGCAGAAACGCTTCGAGGACGAGCGCGAGCACCAGCCAGCGCAGGACCAGCCGGAGGCTGCCCCGGACCTCCGGCCAGAAGCGGGCAGGCCGGGCTTCGCTTCCGTACCGGTCGAGCATGCCGGGGCGCATCAGGCGGTGGGCGGCGCCCCGATAGCCGGGCAGGGCCCAGGTGAGCGCGCCGGCGAACATGCCGATCCCGAACGCGGCGAGTGTCTTGGCGATTGCGAACGGGACGCCGAAGCGGCCGACTACGCTTGGCCGGTGGTTCGTGTGGTCGACAGCGACACCGTGGCGGTGGATGCCTCCGCCGACATGCCTGCCGAGCTCGCCGACGTGAAAGTGCGCCTTCGCGGCGTGGACACGCCGGATACGTGGAAGCCGAAATGCGATGCCGAACGCGCGGCCGGCACCGCGGCGACAGCCTTCACCAACGCGGCAATCGCCGACGCCGACATCGTGACCGTGCGCGACCCTGCATGGGGCAAATGGGGCGGGCGCGTCGTGGCGGATCTGATCGTGGATGGGGATTCGCTGGCCGAGCTGTTGATCGAGGCGGGCCACGGCCGCGCCTACGACGGACGGAAGCGCCAGAGTTGGTGCCGGTAACGTGGACGATTCCAGCGACAGTATAGCTTATACGGTCCTTGACTGCTAAAGCGGCGAAGCGCCGAGACACGCGGTCTCAATGCTTCATTTCCAACCCGAGCCTCCGTCGGTCCGAGCATTCGACACCCGCCGGTTCCATCCATTCCGACTCGATTCAGCTCTCCGACTCGACCGTACGCAGTTTCATGGTCGCGTCCATCACCCGTACGTCGTCCCATATGTCGTCGGTCAGCATAAAGTTGTAGCTGTTCGTGTGCCGGTCGAACTTGCACCGCTCCCGGACGATGGCACCGGGAATCAAGGCCGCGCGCAACACGCGGTATTCATTGTCCAACAAAACCGCCGCCAGCGTATCGAACCCATCGAGATCCCGTATCGCCGACAATTGTCGGGATTCGTTGCGCCGGTGGAGACGCCGCCCCTTGATCCGATAGCGCAGGCTGCCGCAGTCGCTCGCCGAGAAGCCCTTTTCCGAATTCGGTGCCTTTTGCCAGGCGTAGGCGCGGCAAAACAGGAATTCGGCGAGGTTCGCCGTCGGGTTGTTTTCGTTCCGGGCGACGCCGCGGCGCCGGAGCTCTTCCATGATACCCGCATGCAAGCCCAAGAGCCGCCGCAGGGTCATCTTCGAGAGGTCGTTCATGGTATGGACAGGGCCTTCACCACTGCGAGCGGGTCGCGTTCTCCAACCCGCGCCGAAACGTCCTTACCAATTCGCGGGCTTCCGGATGGTCGTCCCGGGAATTGGGTCCGGCAACTGCGCCTGCCGCAGCCCGCCGGTCCTGATGCGGCGGGCAAAGTCGGCATGCGCCAGGAGCTGGCGCGACGGATCTCTGTTCCCCGGGGTCACCAGGCCGATCCGCTTTCCTTGCTGCTCCCGGACGAGCCGCATCGCCTCGGCGATGTCGCTGTCGTTGCTGACCACAACCGCACAGTCGTAGGCGTTCAGCCAGCCGTCATTCAAGAGGTGCACGGCGAGGTTGACATCGGAGCCCTTCTCTTCGGTCCTGATTACCCTGGCCGTGCGCAGGTTGCCGACCGGTTGCGCGAGCGGCGCCGTCACCGCGTGGCTCAGAAAATGCCCGAAATACACCTCAATCTCGGGCCGGAAGTGGCGGAGGGCCCGGAGATAGACGTCCTGACGCTGGGGCTTGGACCGGTCGGCGGGCGTTCCCGACACTCGCGCCGTGTAGTACTTGACCTTCAGGATGTCGTGATGCGGCTGCAGGACGCGCGCGAACAGGGCGGGCAGGTCGAGCCACTTCCACGGCGTTTCCTTAAGCGCTCCGTAGTACAGGTTGAAGCCGTCCACGTAGACGAAGGTACGCATCGCCGCCCGCTGAAAAAGCAGGGGCCTCCGAAGAGGCCCCGCGCCCTGCGGTCGAAACCGCAAGGGGTGTTACCGGCAATCTAAGCGCCCGTCGCCGAAATATCAAGATGCCTTGCGAGCGACACGATCCCTCTACCGCTCACGCCGGCAAACGCGCCCCGCCCTCCGGCAGGGCGGCCGCCTCGCCCGCCTCCTGCTGGCGCGCCCACATCTGCGCGTAAGCGCCGTCCTTCGCCAGCAATGCCGCGTGGGTGCCGCGCTCGACGATGCGGCCGTGCTCCAGCACCAGGATCTCGTCGGCGTCGACCACGGTGGAGAGCCGGTGCGCGATCACCAGCGTCGTCCGGTTGCGCGAGATCTCCCTCAGCGCGACCTGGATCTCCCGTTCGGTGCGAGTATCCAGCGCCGAGGTGGCCTCGTCGAACATCAGGATGCGGGGACGCTTGAGGATGGTCCGGGCGATCGCCACGCGCTGCTTCTCGCCGCCCGACAGTTTTAGCCCGCGCTCGCCGACCACGGTCTGGTAGCCGTCCGGCATCGCCATGATCTGGTCGTGGATCGCCGCGCTCCGCGCCGCCGCCTCGACGTCCGTCGGCGTCGCGTCCGGCCGCCCGTAGGCGATGTTGTAGTAGACGGTGTCGTTGAACAGCACGGTGTCCTGCGGGACGATCCCGATCGCCGCGCGGACGCTCGCCTGGGTGACGCCGCGGATGTCCTGGCCATCGATGGCGATGGCGCCCTCGGTCGCGTCGTAGAACCGGTAGAGCAGGCGGGACAGCGTCGACTTGCCCGCGCCCGTCGGGCCGACGATCGCAATGCGGCGCCCGGCCGGCACGGCGAAGCTCACGTCGTGCAGGATGCGGCGGCGGGGATCGTAGCCGAAGCAGACCCCGGCGAAGACGATCTCGCCCGGGCCGTCGGCGAGCGGCGGCGCGCGCGGCGCGTCCTCGACCTCGGGCGCGACGCCGAGCAGGTAGAACATCGCCTCCATGTCGGTCAGCGACTGCTTGATCTCGCGATAGACGAAGCCGAGGTAGTTGAGCGGCAGATAGAGCTGGATCAGGTAGGTGTTGACCATGACGAAATCGCCCACGGTCATCGTGCCGCCGGCGACGCCGTAGCCGGCCATGAGCATGATCGCGGCGAGCCCGGAGCCGACGATCACCGCCTGGCCGATATTGAGCAGCGACAGCGAGGCGTTGCTGGTCACCGCCGCCCTCTCGTAGCGCCTGAGCGCGGCGTCGAAGCGGCGCGCCTCGTAGGCCTCGTTGCCGAAATACTTGACGGTCTCGTAGTTGAGCAGGCTGTCGATCGCCCGCGTGTTCGCCTCCTGGTCCGTCTCGTTCATGCGCCTTCGGTATTTGAGGCGCCACTCGGTGACGACCATCGTGTAGGCGACGAAGCCGACGATCGTCACCAGGGTCACCAGCGCGAACCAGACATTGAACAGGGTCCACAATATTCCGCAGACCATGGCGAGCTCGAGCAGGGTCGGGATGATGTGGAACAGCGCGAAGCGCAGCAGGAAGTCGATCGCCTTGGTGCCGCGCTCGATCGCCCGCGACAGCCCGCCGGTCTGGCGCTCGAGATGGAAGCGGAGCGCAAGCCCGTGCAGATGGCGGAAGGTGGCGAGCGCGACCCGGCGGATCGCGCGCTGGCCGACCTTGGCGAACACCGCGTCGCGCAGCTCGCCGAAGGCGGTCGCCAGCAGCCGGGCGATTCCGTAGCCGACGATCACGCCGACCGGCACCGCCACCGCCGCGCCGGCCTCGCCGCCCAGAATGTCCACCGCCTGCTTGTAGAGCACCGGTATATAGACCGTGGCGAGCTTGGCCAGCGCGAGCAGGGCGAGCGCCGCCGCCACCCGCAGCTTGATCTCAAGCTCGCCCCGCGGCCAGAGATAGGGCAGCAGCGCGCCCAGCGCGCGCCACTCGAACCCGTCCTCCAGCTTGCGGCCCGCCCCGCTGCGCGCCGCGTCCGTCACTTCCGGCTGGCTTGCACGTCGCCCATGCGCGCTCATATAGAGCCGGACGACGGCGCTGGCCAGCGCCGGGCGACTTGCTTGTCCCGGGACAGCAGGCCGCCCCCGGCTCTCCCAGCTCCTCCACCGCACCACCCCGTGAAGGGGGGGGGGCCGCGGGGGGGGGGGGGGGGGGCGGCGGCGGGGGGGGGGGGGGGGGGGGGGGGGGGG
>JAPPGP010000151.1:19340-42305 GCA_028821395.1 Defluviicoccus sp. | reverse complement strand
CGCGCTACATGCCGACCATCATGGCCGACAAGACCTGCGCCCTGGTCGCCGCCTACGCGGTGATCGCCGCCCTGCTGGCGCGCGAGCGCTCAGGCCACGGCCAGTTCGTCGAGATCCCGATGTTCGAGACCATGGCCGCCTTCAACCTGACCGAACACATTTACGGTCGCGCCTTCGACCCGGCCGAGGCGGAGATGGGCTACCCGCGGGTGCTGGTGCCGTGGCGCCGCCCCTACCCCACGGCGGACGGCTATATCTGCATGCTCGCCTACACCGACGAGCAATGGCGCCGCTTCTGGCGCGAGGTCGGCCGGCCGGAGCTGATCGACGATCCGCGCTTCGACTCGCTCAAGAGCCGGAGCGACAATATCGACGAGGTCTACCGCACCGCCGGGGAGTGCCTGAAGGAGCGGAGCAGCGCGGAATGGGCGGCCGTCTTCGAGCGCCTGGAAATCCCCGCCGCCCCGGTGACCACGCTGGAAGGGCTGATGCGGGACCCCCACCTCCAGGCGATCGGGTTCTTCCAGCGCCGCGACCATCCGAGCGAGGGCGGGGTGGTGCTGACCGACCCGCCGGTGAGGTTCTCCGCGAACGGGGCGGGAATCCGGCGGCTGCAGCCGCGGCTCGGCGAGCATTCCGCCGAGGTGCTGGAAGAGGCCGGGCTGGACGAAGCCGAGATAGCCGCGCTGTTCGCCGCCGGCGCCTCGATCGACGGGCGAGCGCAAGGGGGGTGAGATGAAGACCATCGGCATCGGCTTCTACTGGGACGAGCTCGCCGTCGGCGACCGCTTCCGCACCCTGAACCGGACCATCACCGAGCCCGATATCGTGGGCTTCATCGGGGTCACCGGCATGGTCGAGACGATATTCACCGACCTCTCCTTCAACGAGGCGGGGCACGGCGCGATCCAGGGAAGGGTGGTGCCGGCGGCCTGCACCTACACCATCATCGAGGGGCTGCTCTGCCAGTCGGCGATGCAGACCACCGGTCTCGCGCTGCTGGAGGTGGAGAAGAAGGTGCTGAAACCGGTCTTCGCCGGCGACACCGTCCACGCCGAGGTCGAGGTCACCGCGATCCGCCCGACCAGCAGGGGCAATCGCGGAATCGTGACCACGACCAACGACGTGATCAACCAGAGGGGCGAGACGGTGATCTCCTACCGGGCGGTGCGGATGATGGCGGGCAGGCCGAAGGACGTGGAGTAGCGCGGCGACCCACTCAGCGCTTGCAGGCGTCCGCGTTCACGCGGAGGTATTGCTCGACGAACCCGTCCAGGTGTTCTGCGATCGAGTCCATTATGTATTCCGGGCTTCTGCCATGCGTGCCGGTGCTGCCGGAGATCCAGGTCGCGGCGGAGCCTTCTTCGCCCGATGCCGGATCCTTCAGCCACTTCCGGTACTCGATGCCGACATGGAAGGCGGGACCCACCACGCTCACGCGGACGTCGAGATACGCCAGGCCGTCGGGGTCGTAGATGCCCGCCGCGCCGAGCCTGTGGCGCACGGCGATCGCGATCGCCCTATCCGTCAGGCCGATGCCGGCGGGGCTTCCGGTCGCGCTCTCGACCACCAGGTCGATCGGCCGGCAGTCGTTCCACAACTGGAATCGTGTCTCCGCAGGTACGGTCGCCGGCCAGGCCGGGGCGGCGGCGAGCAGCGAGAGGGCGGAGAGCGGGACGGCCGGGCGCAGCATGCGGCCACTATATCGGGTGCCTGCGGGCTCGCGTAGGCGGTGCATGCCGGAATGCCGCGAACTGGAACGCTGGCGCGAAAGCGTCTATATTCAACCGGGAGTTGTCGCGTCGGGACGACGCGGGGAGGCGGCCGGTCCGATGGATCTCGCGCAGGCGATCGACGCTGGCGTGCCCTTGGCCGCCATCATGGTGCCGGCCTTCGTTATCGGCTTCGGCGCCATCTGGCTGGCGATGCATACCGGATTCAACAACATACGGGTCGAATTCGCAGACCTGCGGCGCGAATTCGGCGCGCTGCGCAGCGAGCTGCGCGACGAGGTGGCCAGCCTGCGCGGCGAGATGGGCGAGCTGCGCGGCGAGGTGGGCGAGCTGCGTGGCGAGGTGGGCGAGCTGCGTGGCGAGGTGGGCGAGCTGCGCGGCGAGGTGGGCCGTTTGCGCGACGAGGTGAGCGACTTGCGGAAAGACCTCCGCAGCCTTTCCGAAAGGGTCGATGGCATCGCTGAGCGCGTCGCGAGGATCGAAGGCCGGCTCGACGCGCAGGACACCGCCACTCCGCCGGTTCCGGCGGGAGAGTAAGTTTCGCCGGGCGATGGTTCGGCCATCGGCACACGGTCCCGAATTACCGATTTGGCAAATCGCGGCTTCGCGCTAGAGTCGGGGCAGAAACCATTTCGGGGAGCGGATGATGCAGAAATCCAAAGCCGCCCGGGGCCGCGGGATCGTCCTGCAGCCGGGCGAGGGGCGTTCGTTCTGGCAGCCCGTGCCGGCCAACGGCTTTGCCGAACCCAGGCTGGTGCCGGGGGAGACCAAGTTCGATGGCATGTCGCTCGGCTTTCAGACCATCGCGCCGGGGAGCTATGTGCGCGAGCACAGCCACGACGACCAGGTCGAGCTGCTGGTGGGCTTCTCCGGGCGCGGTACGGTGAAGGTCGACGGGGTGCCGCACCCCATGGTGCCGGGGACGACCTGCTTCCTCGGCTACGACGTCAAGCACCAGATCATCAATGAGACCGAAGAGGATTTGGTGATGGTCTGGGTGATCGCCCCGGCCGGTCTGGAACAATTCTTCGAGGTCATCGGCCGTCCGCGCGAGGAGGGCGAACCCGCGCCCGAGCCCTTCCCGCGCCCGGTCGACACCGAGGCGATCGACCGCCGCAGCGGCATGAACGCCAAGGCGGAGGCCTAGATGCCGAAGGTCGATATCGGCGACGCGGAGATCCATTACGAGGAGGCGGGCAGCGGGCCGCCGCTGCTGCTGGTGCCGGGGCTCGGCGGCAACGGGTCTTTCTGGGCCAGGCAGGTCGCGGCGTTCAAGGCCGACTTCCGGGTCATCGTCCACGACCACCGGGGCGCCGGGCAGAGCACCTACTCGCCGATCCGCTACTCGGTCGACCAGATGGCCGCCGACGTCCTCAAGCTGATGGACGCGCTCGATATCGACCGGACCCATTTCGTCGGCCATTCGACCGGCGGGGCGATCGGCCAGACCATCGCCCAGGACCACCCGGACCGGCTCAAGACCCTGGGACTCAGCGCGACCTGGGCGGGGTCGGACGCCTATTTCCGCCGCTGCTTCGAGCTGCGCAAGGCGCTGCTCGAGACCTTCGGGCTGGAGCGCTACACCGAGATGACGGCGCTGGTGCTCAACCCGCCGTTCTGGGTGATGGACAACGACGGGGCGATCTCCGAAGCGGGGAAGGCGGCGCCCGGCAACAGCCCGCCGATCGAGATCATGATCAGCCGGATCGACGGGATCATGGCCTTCGACCGCCGCGCGCGGATGGGCGAGATCGCCATGCCGACGCAGATCATCGTCGCCCGCGACGACATGGTCACGCCGATCCACATGACCGAGGAGCTCGCCGCCGGCATCCCGCACGCCGAGACGGTGGTGCTGGAGCGCGGCGGCCATTTCGTGCCGATCGTGCTGCCGGAGGACTACAACCCGCCGGTGCTCGACTTCCTGAGGAGGCACCGCGACCTCTGAGCGGGCAGGAAGCGGCGTGCGGTGAGACGGATCGGCATCCTCGGCGCCGGCGCCTGGGGCACCGCGCTCGCCGTCGTCGCCCACGAGGCCGGGTGCGCGGTCGTGCTGTGGGCCAGACGGGATGATCATGCGCGCGCGATCGCCGAGACCGGTCGCAACGATGCCTATCTCGAAGACGTCGGGCTCGGCCCCGGCATCGCCGCGACCGCCGAGGAGGCGGAAGCGGCGGCCGTCGATGCCGTGCTGCTGGCGGTGCCGGCCCAGGCGGTGCGCGCGACCTGCGAGCGCTTCTCCCCCCATCTCGCCCCGTCGCTGCCGGTCGCGGTCTGCGCCAAGGGGATCGAGCGCGACAGCGCGAAGACGATGAGCGAGGTCCTCGGCGAGGCGCTTCCCGCCAACCCGGTGGCGATCCTGTCGGGGCCGACCTTCGCCGGCGAGGTGGCGCGCGGGCAGCCCGCCGCGGTCACGCTCGCCTGCCGCGACCATGCCCTTGCGGAGGCGCTGGCGGGCGCGCTGGCGACGCCCGCCTTCCGGCCCTATCACTCGGACGACGTGGCCGGCGCCGAGATCGGGGGCGCGGTGAAGAACGTGCTCGCCATCGCCTGCGGCATCACGGAGGGGCGCGGGCTCGGCGAGAACGCGCGGGCGGCGCTGTTCACCCGTGGCCTGGCCGAGATGACCCGGCTCGCCCGCGCCCGCGGCGGCCGGGCCGAGACCATGATGGGGCTGGCCGGGCTCGGCGACCTGGCGCTGACCTGCGCCAGCCGGAGCTCGCGCAACTACCGCCACGGGGTGGCGCTCGGCGCGGGAAGCCCGCCGGAAGGCAACGCGGTCGTGGAGGGCGTGCCGACCTCGGCCGCGGTCGCCCGCCTCGCCGGGCGGCATGGCGTCGAGATGCCGATCGCCGAAGCGGTGGCTGCGATCCTCCATCGCGGCGCCGATATCGACGCGGTGATCGCCGGCCTGCTCGCCAGGCCGCGCCGCGCCGAGGCATGATCGGCATCGCCGTACGTGGTATCGCAGCGGATCGGGAGACGAGAGATGGCGTACTGGCTGTTCAAGTCCGAGCCCGGCGCCTGGTCGTGGGACGACCAGGTCAAGGCCGGCACCGCCGAGTGGGACGGGGTCCGCAACTACCAGGCCGACAACAACATGAAGGCCATGAAGGTGGGCGACCGCGGGTTCTTCTACCACTCGGTCGATGCGCGCGAGATCGTCGGCGTGGTCGAGATCGTGCGCGAGCACTACCCCGACCCGACCGACCCCAGGGGCCGGTTCGGCATGGTCGACGTGAAGGCGCTGATGCCGGTCGCCTCCCCGGTGACGCTCGCCGACATCAAGGCCGAGCCGGCGCTTTCCGGCATGGCGCTGGTGCGCCAATCGCGGCTCTCGGTGAGCCCGGTGAGCGACGAGGAATGGGCGCTGATCTGCAAGATGGCGGGCATCGACGCGTGAACAGGCTCTGCGCGCTCGCCGACATCGCCGATCCCGGCGGCAAGGGGTTCGTACTGGAGGACGGCAGGCGGATTTTCGTGATCCGCCGCGGCGCGGGCGTCTGGGGCTACCTCAACGCCTGCCCGCATCAGGGGGTGCCGCTCGACTGGCGCCCGGACGTGTTCCTGAGCGTCGACAAGTCGGTGATCCAGTGTTCCACCCACGGCGCGCAGTTCCGCATCGAGGACGGGGAATGCCTCGCCGGGCCCTGCCTCGGCAGCGCGCTGCGTGCGGTCCCGGTGGCGCTGTCCGGCGACATGGTGATCGCGGGCTAAGGCGGCCCCTCTTCTTGTCACTCTCCGGGATCGACCCCATAATCGCCACGCCACGAGCAGGGGTCAGGGTTATGGCGGATGACGAGCTCTTTCCAGTTCCCGACAGCGTCGCGGAGAGCGCCCATGTGGACGAGGCCGGCTACCGGGAGATGTACCGGCGCTCGATCGAGGATCCGGAAGCGTTCTGGGGCGAGCAGGGCAAACGGATTCACTGGATCAAACCCTACACCAGGGTCAGGGATGTCTCCTACGGACCGGGCGACGTCCATATCCGCTGGTTTTACGACGGCACGCTGAACGCATCCGCCAACTGCCTCGACCGGCATCTGTCGGCGCGCGGCGAGCAGACCGCGATCGTCTGGGAGGGCGACGACCCGGCGAATTCGAAGCGCATCACCTATAACGAGCTGCACCGCGAAGTCTGCAAGTTCGCCAACGCGCTCAAGGCCCAGGGCGCGAAGAAGGGCGACCGGGTGACGATCTACCTGCCGATGATCCCCGAGATCGCCGTCGCGGTGCTGGCCTGCGCGCGGATCGGCGCGATCCACTCGGTGATCTTCGGCGGGTTCTCGCCGGACTCGATCGCCGGGCGCATCCAGGACTGCGATTCCAACATCGTGGTGACCGCCGACGAGGGCGTCCGCGGCGGCAGGCTGATCCCGCTCAAGGGCAATGTCGACAAGGCGCTCGAATCCTGCCCGTCGATCGAGAAATGCATCGTGGTCAGGCATACCGCCGGCGCCATCGACTGGCAGGACGGCCGCGACGTCTGGTACCACGAGGCGATGGAGGCGGCGTCGGAGGACTGCCCGGCGGAGGAGATGGGCGCCGAGGACCCGCTGTTCATCCTCTATACCTCGGGCTCGACCGGGAAGCCGAAGGGGGTGCTGCACACCACCGGCGGCTACATGGTCTACGCCTCGATGACGCATCGATACGTCTTCGACTACCGCGACGGCGACATCTACTGGTGCACCGCCGACGTGGGCTGGATCACCGGGCACAGCTACATCATCTACGGACCGCTGGCCAACGGCGCGACGACGCTGATGTTCGAGGGGCTGCCCAACCACCCCGACGCGTCGCGCTTCTGGCAGGTCTGCGACAAGCACGAGGTCAACATCTTCTACACCGCGCCGACCGCGATCCGCGCGCTGATGCGCGAGGGCGACGGCCCGGTCGCGGCGACCGACCGGTCCTCGCTCCGGCTGCTCGGCTCGGTCGGCGAGCCGATCAACCCGGAAGCCTGGCTGTGGTACTACAACGTCGTCGGCGACGGGCGCTGCCCGATCGTCGACACCTGGTGGCAGACCGAGACCGGCGGCATCCTGATCACCCCGCTGCCGGGCGCGACGCCGCTCAAGCCGGGCTCGGCGACACGGCCGTTCTTCGGCGTCCGTCCGGAGGTGGTGGACGCCGAGGGCAGCGCGCTGGAAGGCGCGTGTGCCGGCAATCTCTGCATCGCCGAGTCCTGGCCCGGGCAGATGCGCACCGTGTTCCGCGACCACAAGCGCTTCGTCGAGACCTATTTCTCGACCTATCCCGGCCGCTACTTCACCGGCGACGGCTGCCGCCGCGACGAGGACGGCTATTACTGGATCACCGGCCGGGTCGACGACGTGCTCAACGTCTCCGGCCACCGGCTGGGGACGGCCGAGATCGAGAGCGCGCTGGTGGCGCACGGCAAGGTCGCCGAGGCCGCCGTCGTCGGCTATCCGCACGACATCAAGGGGCAGGGGATCTACGCCTATGTCACCCTGGTGCTGGGCGAGGACCCGACGGACGAGCTGCGCCGCGAGCTCGTGCTATGGGTGCGCAAGGAGATCGGCCCGATCGCCACCCCCGATCTGATCCAGTGGGCGCCCGGCCTGCCCAAGACCCGGTCGGGCAAGATCATGCGCCGCATCCTGCGCAAGATCGCCGCCAACGAGCAGGACCAGCTCGGCGATACCACGACGCTCGCCGATCCCGCGGTGGTCGACGATCTAGTCGAGCAGCGGATGAACCGCTAGCGCCGGCCATGGCCCGGCCCGAACCGGCGGACTGGTCGCGCCGCCTCTTCGACCTCCTGGTCGAGGCGGAGGTGACGCTGTTCGCCTATGTGCCCGATGCCGGCAACCAAGCGCTGATCGACCTCGCCGAGGCGGGCGACGACACGCGGGCGGTGCTGCTGTCGAGCGAGCAGGAAGGCATCGCGCTCGCCGCCGGCGCCGATCTGGTCGGCGCCCGCGCGGTCGTCTGCATGCAGTCCTCCGGCGTCGGCAATTGCCCCAACATGCTGTCGCTGGTCTCGGGCGGCCGGTTCCCGTTGCTCGCGATCGTGACCATGCGGGGCGATTACGGCGAGATGAACCCGTGGCAATACCCGATGGGCCGGGCCGTCGGGCCGGTCCTCGAGTCGATGGGCATCCTGTCCTACCGGGTCGAGGGACCGGGCGACCTGGAGCCGGCGGCGCGCGCGGCGATCGACGCGGCCTGGCGGGGCGGCCAGGGCACCGCCCTGGTGCTGTCGCAGCGGTTCCTGGGCGCCAAGCCGTTCTGAGGAGGCGCGGCGGGCGATGACCGGGGTGGGGCTCGATCGCAGGGAGGTGCTGGGCGCGCTGTTCCCCGACCCGACGCGGTATCTGATGGTCGCGGGGCTCGCGGGATCGGCGCGCGACGCCGCGGCGCTGACCGGCGAGGCGGATAACCTGTTCGCCTTCGGCGGCGCGATGGGCGGGGCGGTGCCGATGGGTCTCGGCATGGCGCTCGCCGCGCCGGACCGGCCTGTGGCGGTGATCACCGGCGACGGCGAATTGCTGATGAATGCCGGCGCGCTCGCCAGTGTCGCCTCGGCGATGCCGGAAAACCTGTCGATCGTCTGCATCGACAACGGCCGCCACGGCGAGACCGGCGGCCAGCTCGGCCACAGCGCGCGGCGCACCGACCTCGCCCGGCTGGCCGAGGGGGCGGGCCTGCCCTCGGCGATGACGGCGGCGGACGGCGCCGGGCTCGCCGCCGCCGCTGATTTCCTGGAGACCGCCCCCGGCCCCCGCTTCGTCTGCGTGCGCGTCCGGCCCGGCCCGCCGGCCGAGTACCGCCGGAGCTGGGATCCCGCCGAGGGCCGCCTGCGCTTCCGCCGCGGCTTCGACGAGGCGACGGGAGGGTGACCGGCCCTGCCGGCCGCCGATCCCGGGCGCGGTTTGGGGGTCGGGGAGCGTCTTCTCCTGCGACGATTCGGCCCCCACGGGTTTAGCCTTGCCGGTGGACGCGGGGCCGGTCTTGCGGTCCCTTTCTGTCATCCCGGCACAGTCGGTTCCGGCCGCCGGGGTGCCGAACCGCCGACCGGGGACGCAGAATGGGTGCCAGTCGCGCATCCGGGCGACGCAAGCCGCGCGCGGTCGCGCATGCGCTGCTCAATGCGGTGCTGCTCGGCCGGATGCCGCTCGACCGGGCGCTCGCGGACTCGTCCGACTTCGCTGCGCTCGACGAGCGCGACCGGGCGCTGGTGCGCCATCTGACGGCGACCGTGCTCAGGCGCCTCGGTCAGATCGACGCGCTGCTCGCCGCCTTCATGCGCCGGGGCCTGCCGCGCCGCGCGGCCTCGGCGCAAAACGCGCTCAGGCTGGGCGCCGCGGACATCGCCTTTCTGCGCACCCCGGCCCATGCCGCGGTCAACGAGGCGGTGTCGCTGCTCGCCGCGCCGGCCGCGCGGCGCTATCGCGGCCTGGCCAACGCGGTTCTGCGCCGGCTCGTGCGCGACGGCGCGCGGCTGAGGGCGTCGCAGGACGCCGCGCGTCTCAACACCCCGGACTGGCTGTGGCGAAGCTGGGTCGCGGCCTATGGCGAGGCGGCGGCGCGGGCGATCGCGGAGGCCCATCTGGCCGAGCCGCCGCTCGACATCACCGTCTCGGCAACGGCCGAAGACTGGGCGCGCTGGCTGCACGCCGCGGTGCTTCCGACCGGCAGCCTGCGCCGCGCCCCGACGCCGCCGGAAAGCCTGCCGGGCTTCCGCTCCGGCGGCTGGTGGGTGCAGGACGCGGCGGCGGCGCTTCCCGCGCGCATCCTGCTGGCGGGGCTCGAAGGGAACGTCGAGGACCGGCGTATCGCCGATCTCTGCGCCGCGCCGGGCGGCAAGACCGCTCAGCTCGCGGCGGCCGGGGCGCGGGTGACCGCGCTCGACATTTCGCCGCGGCGGCTCGAGCTCGTCGCCGCAAATCTCGACCGGCTCGGTTTTACGGCGGAGCTGGTCGCGGCCGATTTGCGCGCGTGGACCCCGCCCGCGCCGTTCGATGCGGTGCTGCTCGATGCGCCGTGTACCGGCACCGGCACAATCCGCCGCCGTCCCGACATCGCGCGCAACAAGACCCCGGACGACGTGGCCCGGATGGCCGACCTCCAGCGCGCGCTGCTCGACGCCGCGGCGAAGGCGGTGCGGCCCGGCGGCCGGCTGGTCTACGCGGTCTGTTCGCTCCAGCCCGAGGAGGGGCCCGAGCCGGTGGAAGCCTTCCTCGCCGCCTGCCCCGCCTTCCGGCGCCTGCCGATCGGGGCGGACGAGGTGACCGGCATCGGTCCGTTCCTCGCCCCGGACGGCGACGTCCGCACCCTTCCCTCCCACCTCGCCGGGCACGGCGGGATTGACGGATTCCATGTCTGCCGTCTGGAACGCCGCGGCGGCTCGGTCGCCTAATCTGTTGCTGCGACTCTGTGAAGCTGTTACCAAGTCCAGGTGCCCCGAGCGGTAAGAATTGCGCCGTCCATCCTCTCGGCCGACTTCGCGAGGCTGGGCGCGGAGTTGCGCGCCGTGACCGATGCGGGCGCCGATCTCATCCACGTCGACGTCATGGACGGGCATTTCGTTCCCAACATCACCATCGGCCCGGGCGTGGTGAAGGCGCTCAAGCCGCACTCCGCCCTGCCCTTCGACGTGCATCTGATGATCGCGCCTGTCGACCCGTTCATCCCGCAATTCGCCGCCGCGGGCGCCGACATCGTCACCGTCCATGCCGAGGCCGGGCCGCATCTCCACCGCAGCCTCGCGCTGATCCGCGAGCAGGGCTGCAAGGCCGGGGTGTCGCTCAACCCCTCAACCCCCGCCGCCGCGGTCGCCCCGGTGCTGGACGCGGTCGACCTGGTGCTGGTGATGAGCGTCAACCCGGGCTTCGGCGGGCAGTCCTTCATCGAGAGCCAGCTCGACAAGCTCGGCACGCTGAGGCGCATGATCGACGACAGCAGCCGCGACATCGCGCTCGAGGTCGATGGCGGGATCAACCCCGAGACCGCCCGGCGGGCGGCCGAGGCGGGCGCGGATATCCTGGTCGCCGGCACCGCCGCCTTCTCGGGCGGCGAGCGGGCCTATGCGGAGAATATCCTCCGCCTGCGCGGCGATGCCTGACGGCGGCGCCGCCGCGGCCAGGACAGCCGGCGCCCGGCCGGTGCGCAGGCGGCGCCGCAACCCGGTGCGCCTGGCGCTCCACCGCCTGGAGCGCCTGACCGTCCGGCGCATGATCTATTCCCTGGCGACGGTCTGGTTCAACGGGCTGTTCTACCGGCGTACGCTCGGCGGGCGCTACGGCAAGGGTCTCGCCCACGCGCCCCGGGAAGCCTGGCTGGGCGACGCCAGGCGCGGCTCGGCGGTGCTGCGTCGGGAATACGCCTTCGCCGGCCACTCCCAGACCGAGCCGGGCGATCCGTGGCACGCCGCAGACACGCCGCAGGCTTGGACCGCGGCGCTGCACGGCTTCGACTGGCTGCGCGATCTGCGCGCCGTCGGCGGCCGGACGGCGCGCGATCACGGTCGCGAGATGGTGGTGGACTGGCTCCGGCGCGAGGACCGCTGGCACCCGCTGACCTGGCGCCCCGACGTGCTCGCCGCGCGGCTGACCAACTGGCTGATGGCGGCCGAGTATCTCTACCCGGTCGACGAGCCGCTCGACGCCAAGCCCTTTCTCGGCAGCCTGATCCGCCAGGCGCGTCATCTGAGCCGGGCGGTCGGCATGCTGGACCCCGGCACCGACCGGCTGCTGGCGCTGTGCGCGCTGGCGCTGTCGGGGATCTGCATGCCCTCCCAGGCGCGCAACCTGCCGCGCTGGCTGGACATGCTGAGCGCCGAAGCGGTCGCCCAGATCGGCGGCGACGGGGTTCACGTCACCCGCAGCCCGGCCGGGCAGCTCCTGATCCTGCGGCGCCTGGTGGAGCTGCACGGGGTGCTGCGCGAGGCGGGGATCGATGCGCCGCAGTCGCTGGAGAGCGCGATCGCCCGGATGGCGGCGGCGCTGCGCGCGCTGCGCCACGGCGATGGCCGGCTCTGCCTGTTCAACGACAGCAACGAGGAGGAGAACTGGCTGATCGACCTCGTGCTGAGCCGCGCCGACATGCGCGGTCAGCACGTCGAGACCTCGCCCGAGGATGCCGGGTTCCAGCGCCTCGTCGCCAACCGCGCGGTGGTGGTGATGGATGCCGCGCCGCTGCCCCCGCCGGGCTTCGACCGGCACGCCCATGCCGGCACGCTGAGCTTCGAGATGAGCGTCGGGCGCCAGCGGATGGTGGTCAATTGCGGCGCCTATTTCGGCTCGCGCGAGGACTGGCGCTTCGCCCAGCGCGCCACCGCCGCCCATTCGACCGTGACCATAGACGACTACAACTCGGCCGACGTGCTGGGCGACTCGCTGATCGGGTTCCGGCCCCGGGTCGGCGCGGTCGACCGCCACGAGGCGGACGGCAATCTCTGGCTCGACGCGACGATCTCCGACTATGGCGGGATCCCCGGGCTCGGCCACCAGCGGCGGCTCTATTTGTCGTCGAGCGGCGCAAACCTGCGCGGCGAAGACAATATTTCGAGCCGGCGCCAGCATCGCTTCGTGGTCCGCTTCCACCTGCACCCCTCGGTCACCGCGTCGCTGGCGCAGAACGAGGAATCGGTGCTGCTCCGGCTGCGCCACGGCGAGGGCTGGCGTTTTCGCGCCGAAGGCGGCGCCGTCGGGCTGCAGGAGAGCGTCTATCTCGGCTTTCGCGGGCGGCCCCGGCGCACCAGTCAGATCGTCGTCACCGGCGTCAAGCGGAGCGGTTCGGCGACCGTCAAATGGGCCTTTAGCCGGCTCGGCAGCTGACCGCCTCGCGCAGCCCCTCGACGACGCGGACCCGGATCGCCGAGGCGAGGCTGCCCGGGCGCGCGGCGTCGATCTCGGTGACCAGCGCGGCGATCGTAAGGCCGCGCGACTTGGCGATCGCGGCGAGCTCCTGCCAGAACGCGGGTTCCAGCGCTACGCTGGTCCGGTGACCGGAAACGGTCAGCGTGCGCCGCTCGAGGCCGGATCGCGTGCGGCTCATCGCGGGATCCGCCGCCCGCGCCGGGCGGAGCTCAGAACAGCCCTTCGATCTCGCCCGCCTCGTTGACCGTGATGTTGTTCGCCGCGGGAACCCGCGGCAGCCCGGGCATGGTCATGATGTCGCCGCAGATCGCGACCACGAAGCCCGCGCCGTTGGCGAGCCTCGCCTCGCGGATTTGCAGGTCGTGGCCCTCCGGCGCGCCGCGCAAGGCGGGATCGGCCGAGAAGCTGAGCGGGGTCTTGGCCATGCAGACCGGGAGCGTGCCGTAGCCGGCCTCCTGGTAGCCCGCGATCTGGCGCCTTACCCGGTCCGGGGCGCCGACCGTGCCGGCCTTGTAGATGTCGCGCGCGACGGTCTCGATCTTGTCCCAGAGCGGCATCTCGTCGGGGTAGAGGAAGCGGAAACCGGGGTTGGGCGCTTCCGCCGCGGCGACCACCTTCTCGGCGAGCGCCACCGCGCCGGCGCTGCCTTCGCCCCAATGGGTGCAGTCGACCGCCTCCACCCCGTATTCCGCGCAGGCCCCGGTGACCACCGCGACCTCTTCCGCGGTGTCGGCGTTGAAGTGGTTCAGCGCAACGACCACCGGGACGCCGAAGCCCTGGATGTTCTCGATATGGCGCTTGAGGTTGGCGACGCCGTCCTTGACGGCGGCGACGTTCTCCGCCCCGAGCGCGTCGCGCGCCACCCCGCCATGCATCTTGAGCGCGCGGATCGTCGCCACCAGCACCACCGCGTCGGGCTCGAACCCCGCCTTGCGGCACTTGATGTCGATGAATTTCTCGCCGCCCAGATCGGAGCCGAAACCGGCCTCGGTGACGGTGTAGTCGGCGAGCTTGAGCGCCGTCCTCGTCGCGGTCACCGAGTTGCAGCCATGCGCGATATTGGCGAACGGCCCGCCATGCACGAAGGCCGGCGTCTTCTCCAGGGTCTGCACCATGTTGGGCAGGATCGCCTCCTTCAACAGCGCGGTCATCGGGCCGGGCGCCATCAGGTCGCGGGCGAAGACCGGCTCGCGGCCCCTGGTCTCGGCGACGACGATGCTGCCGAGCCGCTCCTTCAAATCGGCCAGGCTCTCGGCGAGGCAGAACACGGCCATCACCTCGGACGCCACGGTGATGTCGAACCCGTCCTCGCGCGGGAACCCGTTGGCGACCCCGCCGAGCGAGCCCACGATCGAGCGCAGCGCCCGGTCGTTGAGGTCGACCACGCGGCGCCACGATATGCGCCGCGCGTCGATGCCGAGCGCGTTGCCCCAGTAGATGTGGTTGTCGAGCAGCGCCGACAGCAGGTTGTGGGCCGAGCCGATGGCGTGGAAATCGCCGGTGAAGTGGAGGTTGATGTCCTCCATCGGCACCACCTGGGCATAGCCGCCGCCCGCGGCGCCGCCCTTGACGCCGAAACAGGGGCCGAGGCTGGGCTCGCGCAGGCAGATCACGGTCCGCTTGCCGATCGCGTTCAGCGCGTCGCCGAGACCGACCGTCGTCGTGGTCTTGCCCTCGCCGGCCGGGGTCGGCGTCATGCCGGTGACCAGGATCAGCTTGCCGTCCGGCTTGCCGGCGAGCGTGTCGATATAGTCGAGCGAGACCTTCGCCTTGTGCGGGCCGAAGCGGTAGACCGCCTCGTCCGGGATGTCGAGCGAGCCGGTGATCTCGGTGATTTCCGCGAGCGTGGCGGCGCGCGCGATCTCGAGGTCGGACTTGACCTCGCTGCCCATGTTGTTGCTCATCGTGCCTCCAGATCCTGCGGCCCCGGATATTAGGGATGCGCGGCGCTGCGCAAAAGTCCGGGGATGACGGAGTGGGAGAACGGGCGGGCAGAATTCCGACCTCCGCCGGCGCCCGTCTGGCAGAATGGCCGGCGACGGCGCGCAACGGGGGAGCGGATCATGGCGGGACGGATCGAGGCGCGGCTTCGGGAGCTCGGCATCGCGCTGCCCGAGGCGGGTGAGCCGAAGGCGGCGAAGATCCTGACCGCCAAGATCTCCGGCGACTGGATGTATGTCTCCGGCGCGGTGCCGAAGGAGGGCGGCGAGCTCCGCTATGTCGGCAAGGTCGGGCGCGAGTTCTCGCTGGAGGAGGGGCGGGCGGCGGCGCGGCTCAGCGCGCTCAACATGCTCGCCCATGCGCGCAAGGCGCTCGACGGCGACCTCGACCGGGTGCGCGACATCGTGAACGTGCGCGGCTTCATCAATATCGATCCCGATTTCATTCACATCGCCGAGACCCTGAACGGCGCCTCCGAGCTGCTGATCGAGATCTTCGGCGAGCGCGGCCGCCACGCCCGGACCGCGGTCGGGGTGTCGGGGATGCCGTTCGGCGTCGCCATCGAGGTCGAGGCGCAGATGCGCATCGACCCGGCCTGACCGGCTTGCAAGCGCGGCCCGGCTGGGCCACGATCGGTCAGCGCAAGGCCGAAGGAGGTCCCGTCATGCAGCGCGTCAAGCACGAGGTCCCGGGCGCCTACCGGGACATGACCATCGACGAGCTGGCCGAGCGCCAGGTGGTGCGCTACGGCGAGCTGGAGCCCGACTGGGACGCCTTCGCCGATTCGCAGATCGAGGGCCGCCGCCGGGCGCAGTTCCGCCTGATCGGGGTCGGCGGGTCCGGCAAGGACGACCCGCACGCCTTGCCGGCGGGCGGGTTCACGCTGTCGATGCTGATAATCCCGCCGGGCCAGGGCGGCTCCGCCCACACGCACGAGGTGGAGGAGGCGTTCTTCGTGCTGGAGGGCGAGCTCACCGTGTTCTTCCAGGACGAGACCGGGCGCCAGGCCGGAACCGTGCTGCGCCCCTACGAGGTCGCGCTGTGCCCGGCCGGCATCCCGCACGGCTTCGTGAACGAGGGCGACCGGGACGCGCTGATCCAGATCATGATCGGCAGCGGCGAGCCCGGCCCGATCGGCTTCGTCGACGACGACATCTATCGCGAGGAGGTCGACCGGCTGACTTCGCGCGGCCGCGCGGTGGCGGCGGAGTAGGCCGCTCCCGAGGGCGCGATGACGCCCGAGCACGTCCCTCTGATCGACATCTCCGGCTTCCAGACCGGCGATGCCGCGACCAGGCGGCGCATCGCCGGCGCGGTGGCCGACGCGGTCGAGGGGATCGGCTTCTTCTCGGTCGCCGGGCACGGCGTCGAGCCCGCGCTGATGCGGCGCATGGCCGGGCGCTGCGCCGCCTTCTTCGACCTGCCGGAGCCGGCCAAGCGGCGCCACGCCAACCCGGCGCGCAACATCAACCGGGGCTACGTGCCGCTCGGCGATGAGTTCGTCGCCGCCTCGCAGGGCGACGCCGCGCCGCCGGACTACCGCGAGGCGCTCGCCTTCGGCCGCTTCGACCTGCCGGACGACCCCTATTACCGGCGGCCCGAGGCGGGCTACGCCTATGAGCCCAATATCTGGCCCGACGGGGTGGCCGGGCTGGGCGAGACGGTGCGCGAGTACTACGCCGCGCTGGAGGGGCTCAACCGCCGCCTGCTCGGCATCTTCGCCGCCGCGCTCGGCATCGACGCGCGGTATTTCCTCGACCGCTTCGACCGCCACGCCAGCGTGCTGCGGGCGATCAACTACCCCGACCAGGACGAGCCGCCGGCGCCGGGCCAGCTGCGCTGCGGCGCGCACTCGGATTTCGGCACCCACACGCTGCTGCAGATCGACGACGCGCCGGGCGGGCTGCAGGCGCTGGCGCGCGACGGCGCTTGGGTCGACGTGAGCCCGCCGCCCGGCTCCTTCGTGGTCAATATCGGCGACCTGATGATGGTGTGGACCAACGACCGCTGGCTGTCCAACCTGCACCGGGTGGTCAACCCGCCGGCCGGAGCGCAAGGCGGCGCCAGGCGCCAGTCGATCGCCTTCTTCGTCCAGCCCAACTACGACGCCCGGATCGCCTGCATCCCGACCTGCCTGGCCGCGGGGGAGGCGCCGCGCCACGCCCCGGTCACCGCCTGGGAGTACCGCCACGCCAAGCTCAGCCGGACCGCGCCCGCGCACAACGCGTGACGCTCCTTCGATACGCGGCTCGGCCTCACCCGGCATCCTTGCGCAGTCGCACGAGATGGCCTTGCAGGACCGGCATAGCGCAATACGGATCGAGTTCGGAGTCGCTGGTCAGCGCGTTGGCGTTCGCACCCGGCTCCGGCCCTCCGGGCG
The DNA here is from genome assembly GCA_028821395.1 of Defluviicoccus sp. Taxonomy (GTDB): domain Bacteria; phylum Pseudomonadota; class Alphaproteobacteria; order MPNO01; family MPNO01; genus MPNO01. The sequence goes on along the minus strand of JAPPGP010000151.1, from coordinate 25,404 downwards.
GCACAGCTTCCGGGTCTGGGTGACCCCATCCATGAGCCAGCGCGATCGAGCCATTGGGCACGCGCGCGCTCACGGCGAGCACCGCTTCGGTCGTACCGCCCGGTCCTTCGAGGCACACCCGGTCGCCCGGGGTCAATCCTAGAGCCGTTGCGTCACCCGGCGAGACTACCGCGGGATTGCCGCGCGCTGCGGCTTCCGGAACGTTGTGGAGAAACGAGTTCACCGCATGGGAGAGACGGCGGCCGGCCACGGCGAATTCCCCCGGCTCCCTGGGCAGCGTCGCGCAGGCCGAACGCAGCGCGGCGCCTATCCCGCCGGTCCAGGGACGGTCGAACTCGATGCGGCCGGAGGGCGTCGGAAAGCCCTTCTCCAGATATCCGCCGCAGCGCTCGATGCCGACGACTCCGCCCGTCCAGGCGGGTCTCGCCCGACCCCAGCCCGCCAGTGCAGCGCGGAACGCTGCGGGCTCCCCATCGAAATTCGCGCCATTGAACGCCGATACCATACGATCCGCGATCCACATCTCCTCGCGCTGGCCGCCGCGGAGCGGCAAGGCGGCCTCGGTCCAGATTCGATAACGTTCCGGTGTGAGACCGGCGCTCAGCAGGTTGAAATCGGCCCGTTGGTAGTGGCCGCTCCCGGGAAATACGGCGTGCGCGAAGCGCGTCGTGCGGGTCGGATAGATGTCGACGACCACGAGCAGGTCGAGAGCCGGCAAGGCCTCCGCGACGCGTGCGGAATCGGGCAGACTCCGGGCCGGGTTGCCTCCGACAACGATGAGTGCCTTGACCTTCGGGAGATCGGCTGGCTTCCGACGGAGATCGGTGCCGAGAATCGCCTCCGTCAACAGGGCGCTGGGCCATTCCCGTCCGTAGCGCACCCCGTCGGGCCGTCCGCGGATCGCGCCTCCCCGAACCGGCGAAGAGTCGGGGACGAACAATCCGTCTTCGACATCCAGTCGGCCCAGCGACGCATTGACCGCCAGGGCAAGACCGGCAGTAACCGTGGCGTTCGGCGCCATGCTCAGGCCCGAACGGTCGAGTACAACGGCCGGGCGAGAGGCCACCTGCTCGAACACTCTCTGGATGTCCGCGGATTCGAGCCCGCAGATCGCGGCGGTGTCGCCGGGGCTCCATTCCCCGCACGCCGCCACGACATCTTCCAGACCGAGGCAGTGTCTTCCCACGTAGTCCCGCGCGACATGTCCTTCGCTCCACACGAAATTCAGCAACGCGGCGAGAAACACCGCATCGGTGCCCGGGCGGATGGCCAGATGATCGTCGGCGAGATCGGCGACCTGATGGCGGACCGGATCGACGACGCCGAGCCATCCGCCACGCGCGCGGAGGTCGCGCGCCACCCTGGCGCCGCCGGGCGTGCTTCCGCCGGGGCTCCACTGGCTCACCGTCGCGTTGGAACCCATCAGGAGCATGCCGGGAACCGCATCGTAGAACGGGACGGGGACCGCATACATCAGGTTCATGGCCTCGGCGGCGACATGGTAGCGGGCGATGCAGTCGACCGTGAGCGCGGTGAACAGCGTATCGGTGCCGAGCCCGGCCATGAGGTTTCGCACCGCGAGGCTCAAATGCCCCGAATAGGCCGCCGAGTTTCCGGAGAAAACCGCGATGGACCGGGGGCCGTGCGCCGCGGCCACGTCCCGCAGCTTCGCGGCGACGCTGTCGATCGCCTCCGTCCATGAAACCGGAGCGAGTCGTCCGTCACATCTAAGAAGAGGCGAATCCAGCCGGGCGGAATCCGTCTCGACCGCCCCCGCCCACCTTCCCTTCACGCAGAAATAGCCCTTCGAATAGGGGTTCTGCGGGTCCGGGTCGACGGTGACCTTCGCGCCGTCGGTCTTGACGATCGACCCGCAGCCCAGCTCGCAGATCCGGCAGAACGATCTGGTCACGGCGTCCTCGAAACCCGCCTATTTCCGCAGCTCCTGCAGCTCGATCAGGATCCGCGCCGTCGACCGGGGATGGGTGAAATTGACCAGGCACTCCCGGTAGGTGTCGAAGCCGGTGGAATAGTCTTTCAGGCGCACCGGCTCCTCGCACACGAACTCCGCGCCGCAATCGCGGAAATGCGCCATCGCCGCTTCGATGTCGTCGACCTCGAAGGTGATGGAAAAGAGGCCCTCGCCCCGCGCGCCGACGAAGCGATCGATCGGGCTGCCGGGCGCGGTGCTCTCCATGACGGCGAGCGTTGCCGGCCCGCATCGCAGGCTCGCGAAGCGCGACTGGACGGGCGGTTCGGGACATGTGACCGCCTGCGAGACTTCGCAGTCCAGGAGCCGCGCCAGCAGGCCCGCCGTGCGGTCGCCGTCCGACGCCACCACGCTCACTTCCCTCAGTCGCATCGCCTCATCTCCCGCTTGGTTGGGACCGCCGCTCAGCCGACATAGGAGGCGGCGACGGCCGCGTCGTTACGGATCGCGTCGGGATCGCCGGAAGCGATCACACGGCCCAGATCGAGGGCGTAAATCCTGTCCGCCAGATCGAGAACCATATCCAGGTCGTGCTCGATCCAGAGGATCGGGACCTTCCGGTCGTCACGCAGCCTGAGCAGAAAACGCGCGAGATCTTCCTTCTCGTCGCGGGTCAGCCCGCTACCCGGCTCATCGAGCAACAAGAGCTTGGGGTCCAACGCCATGGCGCGCGCGAAACCGACCAGCTTTTGCACCCCGTAGGGCAGCGCCCTGGCCAGCACATCGCGATACGGCCACAGCTCGAAGAAGTCGATGATCGATTCCACCGCTGCCCGATGGCGTATTTCCTGGCGGCGCGCGGAGCCGTAGAACACCATCGCGGAGAGGGGAGTCCCGGAGAACAGGGAATCCCGGGCAACCAGCAGGTTCTCGGTGACGGTCAGCCGGGGAAACAGCTCGAGATGCTGGAAGCTCCGGCCGACACCGGCCTTGGCAACCGCATGAGCGGGCAGGCCGACCAGGTCTCGTCCGTCGAGCAGAACCTGGCCCGATTGCGGCCGGTATATCCCGCTGATGGCATTCAGGAGGGCCGTCTTGCCCGCCCCGTTCGGTCCGATCAAGGCGGTGATGCCGCGGGACGCGACGTCGACATCCACGCCGCGCAGCGCGCCGATCTCGCCGAAATTGAGGTGGACGTCGCGAATCTCGAGCCGCGGTTCCATCCTCATCCCCACCAGCGCCGCGTCCGCCGGTACTGCTTCACGTCACGGTAGCTCTGGCGTTCGTTGCCGCTGACTCCGAGATAGAATTCCTGCACGTCTGCGTGGGCCGTCAGGGTATCGGCCGTGCCGTCATAGACGATCAGCCCGTTCTCCATGATGTAGCCGCGATCGGCGATTTCCAGCGCGGCGCGCACGTTCTGATCGACGATCAACAGGGTGAGCCCGAGCTCGCGGTTGAGCTCCTTGAGGCTGGACAGCACGAGGCTCGCCATCGCCGGCGACAAGCCGAGCGAGACCTCGTCGACCATCATCAGGCGCGGCTGGCTCAGCAACGCCGCGGCGATGGCGGTCAATTGCCGTTCTCCGCCAGAGACGAGGATCGCGCGACGGTCGCGTTTTTCGGCGAGCAGCGGAAACAGGTCGTAGATATTGGACAGGGTGACCTTCGGGGTGCTGCCCTCCGGCGAATGCCGGCCGCGCCAGCCGATCTCGATGTTCTCGTGGATGGTGAGCGTCGTGAAGACCTTGTTCTGCTCCGGCACCAGGGCGATTCCCATCCGCGCCGTCTGGTCGGGCCGGAGGCCCCGGATGGGCCGGCCGGCGAAGCGGATCGCGCCGTCGGTGATTTCCGCCTTCTCGGCGGGAAGAAATCCGGAGATCGCCCGCAATGTGCTCGTCTTCCCCGCACCGTTCAGACCGACCAGCGCGACGATCGATCCTTCGCGAACGGCGAGGGAAACGCCCTGCATGGCGCGGACCACCTCGCCGTAGACCACCTCCAGCTTTTCGGTGACCAGAAGGGGCTCGCTCATCTCTGCCTCAACTGGTCGAGCGGTCGGTATCTGAACGGCCAGAGCATGAAATAGTCCCGAATCCGGCGCCAGACTTCGGCCAGCCCGAGCGGCTCGAAGAGCATGAATCCCACGATCAGCACGCCGTAGAGCACCGAGTGCAGCCCGCTGATCGAGCCCGCGGAGATCTTGACGCCGCCGAATTTGAGCAGGAAATCCAGCCCGTAGGGCATCAGGGTGATCAGGAACGCGCCGAGTATCGAGCCCAGCACGCTTCCCAGACCGCCGACGATGATCATCGCCAGGTAGGCGATGGCGAGATGGAGGTCGTAGAAGCCTTCGGTCACGACGCCTTCGTAATAGGCGCCCAGGCAGCCGGCGAAGGATACCAGCATGGAGGTGATCACGAAGACCGAGAGCTTGGCCCGGTGGATCGAGATCCCGAGCGCCGCCGACGCCACCTCGTGGTCCGCCACCGCGACCCAGCGCCGGCCCAGATGGCTGCGCTGCAGGTTGAGCGCGCCGATTACCACCAGCGTCGCGATCAGGAGAAGGAAGTAGTACCAGGGTGCGGCGTCGTAGAGCTCGAAGAAGCCGAAATGCGGCGGGTCGATCAGTATGCCTTCCGAGCGGATGACGCGGGCCAGATAGACCGCAAACGCCGCGGTCACGCCGAAATGGAGCGCCAGGGTCGTGATGGCGACATAGAGCGCCTTCAGCCTCAGCGAAGGAACGGCGACGATGAGTCCGAAGAGCCCGCCCATCAGCGTGGCGACGATCAGGTTGAGCCAGAACGGCGTTCCGAAATGGTGGGACATGGCGCCGGCGGAGAAGCCCCCGATGGCGAGGAATGCCGCCTGGCCGAGCGAGACCAGCCGGGCATTCCCGGTCAGCAGGTTCAGGCCCACCGCCCCCATGACGGCGATCAACGACAGGTTGGTGATGTGCAGCCAATGCTGGGTGACCAGCAACGGCCAGGCGAGCGCCGCGACCGCGCCGGCACCGAGCCATGCCCATTCCCGGCCGCGGAACAGCTCGAAGCGGTGAGGGATGCGCGTCGGCAGGGTGGGCGGCCGAGAATCCGTGCTGGCTCCGCCCGCGCTCACACGCGCTCCAGCTCTTCGACGGTGCCGAACAGCCCCCAGGGGCGGAACGTGAGCACCACAAGCATCAGCACGACGAGCGCGATCTCCGCCCAATGGGATTCGACAAGCTGGATGGTGACGAACTCCACCACCGCCACCGTCAGCGCGCCGACGATGGCGCCGCGAAAGCTGTCCATCCCGCCGATGAAGGCGGCGATCAGCGCATTGACGCCGATCAGCGTCGCCGCGGTCGAAATCAGGGCGCGCTGTCCGTGCAGGTATCCGGCCACCGCGCCCACCACCAGCGCCAGAACCCAGGCGATGCCGACGATGCGATCGACGTCGATTCCGCGCTGCGCCGACAGGGTGACGTCGTCGCTGACGGCGCGCATCAGAAGGCCGGTGCTGGAGTAGAAATTGAACAGGATGATCAGCAACACGCAGCCCCACGATCCGCCCAGCACCACCAGGTGCTCGGGGCCGACCTCGACCCCGGCGAAAACGACGGCATCTCCGAAGGGCGAATCCAGCATCGTCGTATCGCCGCCGAAGAAAATGACCATCAGCCCGCGGATCAGGATCGCGAGGCCCACCGTCGTCATGATGCCGACGACCGGAGACTCGCCCAGGATCGGCCGCATCGTCGAAAAATATATGACCGCGCCGGCCATGGCGCCCGTCGCCAGGGTGACGGGGATGGCGAGGAACCATGGCAGGCCGGCCCCGGTCGTCACCGCGGCGACGTAGGCGCAAATGATCGCAAGCTCGCCCTGTGCCAGGTTGAGCACCCGGCTGGTGCGATAGATCATCACCAGGCCGAGCGCCAGCAGCGCGTAGACACCGGCGATCTCCAGCACGGTTACTACCTGCAGCATCCCGGCACCCCGGTCGACGTCGCCCCGTCAGGTCGGATCGTGCGCTGCCCGGCGCCCGGGCCCCCCCCCGCCGGGGGGGGGGGGGGGGGGGGGGGGGGGGGGTTTTGGGTTTTTTTTTTTTGGGGGGGGGGGGGGGGGGCCCCCCCCGGGGGGGGGGGGG
>JAPPGP010000151.1:0-19330 GCA_028821395.1 Defluviicoccus sp. | reverse complement strand
CGGGCTACCCCCCCCCGGGGGGCCACCGCCCCCGCCCCGCCCCCCGGGGCCCCGCCCCCCGGGCGGGCGGCGGGGGGCGCGCCCCCCCGCGGCCCCGCCCCCCGGGGGGCGGGGGGCGGACGCGGGGCCTGTTCAGTTCTCGATCTTGTATTGCAGCGTGCTCGGAGCGGCGACCCAGCCGGTGACGGGCTTGAACCTCTTCGAAGCGCCGTCGAACTTGTAGACCTTCCACCAGGACGTGCCCTGGTGGTCGTTGCCCTTGAAGGCGATCGGCCCGCCGGTGAGCTGTCCCATATCGACCGAGATGTCGTCCAGCGCGTTGTTCAGGGCGTCGCCGGAGCACGGCCAGCCGCATTTCTTCAGCGCCGCCTCGGCGAGCCTGGCGCTCACCCAGCCGATCACGTGGTTGACCGCGATCTTTCCGGGGTCCATCCCGAACTTCTTGGCCGTCGCCTTGATTTCGGCAAGCTCGGGCGTCTCTTCATGGGCCAGCGTGTAGCGGGAGAACGTGTAGACGCCCTCCGGGACGCCGGCCTTCTCGACGCCCTGGATGAGCCCCGCCTCGTTGATGCTGACATTGTTGAACATCATCGGGCCCTTGTAGCCGCCGGCGCGGGTATGGATCATCACGCCCTCGGTCAGCCGCGGCGGCAGATGGGTGACGACGAGCTGCGGCTCGGTTCCGGCGATCTTCTGGCCCAGCGGTCCGAACTCGACCTTGCGCGGCGAGAAGAACACCTTCTCCACCGTGAATCCCCGGTCCTTGAACGACGCCTCGGTGTGGGCGCAGGCGGCGAACCCGCCGGCGGACTCGATGGTGACGCAGGTCATGCGCCCCTTGCCTGGGAACAGCTGCTCGGCAAGCTTGCCGGCGACCTCGCCCGCGACATTGAACGGGTTGCCGGTCGAATACGCGTAGTCATGCGCCGGCGGAAGGGTCATGCCGATGGCGCTCACCGAGGATATCGCCGGAACCTTGTGGCGTTTGGCGAGCTTGTAGATGCCGGGAAGCGTGCTCGACATGCTCATCGCCCAGAGGCTGTTCACCCCTTCGCTGCCGATCAGCTCGCGGGCATGGGCCGCGGCGCGCTGGGCGTTCAGCTGATCGTCCCGGGTGACGATCTCGACCTTGCGCCCGTCGATGCCGCCGGCCGCGTTGACACGCTTCATGTAGAGCTCGAATCCCTGGAGGACCGGCTTGAACGTGTCGACGAACGGACCGGACAGGTCGGTGATGTAGCCCAGCTTGTAGCTGTCCGCCGCGGCGGGCGGCGCGGCGAAGCCGGTCGCCAGGCCCGTTGCACACAGAATTGCGGCCGCAGCGGATGTGGATATGCGATTCATGACTGTTTCCTCCCGTTGTTTGAGGCCCCCCTGCCTGGAGTTGGGGCCGGCGCTGGGTTCGCTTCCCCGACGGCCTGTCGGGTCAGGCTTCCGCATACATATCCTCGACAAGGTGCTGGAACATTTCGTAAGCGAGTGCGCGCTTGACCTTGCGCGTGGGTGTCGTGTCCCCTTCTTCGGGATCCAGCTCCTTCGGCAGGATGCGGAAGAACTTGATCTGCTCGGGCCGCGCCAGCAGCTCGTTGGCACGGGCTATCTCCTCGCCGACCCGGCCGATCACCTTGTCGTTCTCCACCAGGCTCCCGAAGCCCGTATAGGCAACGTCGTTGGTGCGCGCCCAGTGGGACAGGGTGTCGAAATCGATCTCGATCAGCGCGGTGACGTATTTTCGGTTGTCTCCGAAGACGATCGCCTCGCTGATATAGGGCGACGTCTTGAGCGCGTTCTCGACCAGGGCCGGGGCGATGTTCTTGCCGCCGCTGGTGATCAGGATGTCCTTCTTGCGGTCGACGATCAGATGGCGGCCGTCGGCTTGGAAGGCGGCGATGTCTCCCGTCGACACCGCGCCGTTCCCGGCCCGGACGAGCGCGGTCTCCTCGGGCTCTTCCCAGTAGCAGGAGAAGCCACCGGGTCCGGCAACGACGATCTCGTCGTCCGCGCCGGCAATGACTTCGTTCGGATAGATCGTCCGCAACGGGTCTTCCGGGCGCGGCCACGGCGCGTCCTGCAGCGAGGTTACCCCGGCCTCGGTGGTGCCGTAGAAGTTCCTCAAGGGGAGCCCCCAGGCCTGCCAGCGTTCCTGCACGCCTTCGGGCAGGGGGGCGCCTCCGCTGGAGCCGCCGACGAGATGGGCCATTCCGGTCTTGTAGAGCGCCGGCCAGATCATCAGGGCGTGCAGCAGCCGATAGCGGAGTTCGAGGAACACCCCGGCACGGCGCCCGCGAGTATCCCATAGCCGACTGGCGCGCTCGCGCCCGGTCCGCTCCGCCAGCTTGAAGAGCGCTCGCCGCAGGTCGCCCGACATCTCAACGGCGGTTGAGATCTGGGAGCCGAATTTCTGCCAGATACGAGGCACGCCCAGCAGCGAGGTCGGGCGGACCTCGCGCAGCAGGGCGCCCAGGGTCTGGCCCCGCTCGGGGATGTGCTGGACGACGTCGGCGAAGAGCGGGATGAACAGGCTCAACCCCTGCCCCATCCCGTGCGCCAGGGGCAGATGGGTGACCACCCGGTGCGGGCGTTCCGCCAATTCCGGCATGGCGCGGAAGAGGCAATAGCCGAGACCCACCAGCATCCCCCCATGGGTATACATGGCACCCTTCGCATCGCCGGTGGTGCCGGACGTGAAGATCAGCCCGACGGGCGAGTCGGCGTCGAGCCCGGAGATCCGCGCCTCGCATTCCCGAACCGCCTCGTCCTCGGCATCGCCCCGTCCTTCGAGCTCGACGAAAGGCAGTATGCGCGGATCGTGGTAGAGAAATCTGGTTCGGCAATCGATCAGGACGATACGGTCGACGAGCCGCTCCCCTGCCGCCGCCTCGGCCCCCAGCACCTTGTCCAGATGTTCCTGATCGCCGGCGACGACGATCCTCGCCCCGCCCTTGCGGAGCTGCAAGGCCACCTCGTTGGGGGAGGATGTGGGGTAGATGCCGAAGGGGATGGCGGCGGCGAAGATGCCCGCCATCTGGGCGAGGAGGTACTCGACGGTGGGATCGCCCATGATCGCCAGCCTGTCGCCGCGGGCGAGCCCCAGCGATACGAGCCCGGCGGCGACCGCCTTCACCCGCGCCCGATACCGCGCCCAGGTGAGCTCGCGGTAGAGGCCTTCCTCCTTGTAGCGAAGCGCCACCGCATCGCCTGACTCCGCCACCCGCTCGGCGAAGATCTCGGGAACCGTCGACCGGCTCAGCCGATCGCAGGCCTCCCTGGCCCGTTCCGCCGAGGCGCCGGTGATGTTCACGATCCCGTCCCAGCGCGGCCGACTATCCCATCGTCACCAGTCGACGTGCGAGGGCAGGACCAGGCCCGCCGCGCGCATATCTTCCGAGGTCGGCACCGTCAGCCCGAGCCGGTCGGCATAGGGCAGGACGGCGTCGAGCCAGAGGGGGAGCTGCTCCTCGGTATCCTCGGCCTTGAGGCCGTAGTAATGAAACTTCTGCTGCTTCTCGCTGCGCGGCACCCCGAGGAGCCTTATGGCCTTGGGGAACCACTCGTCGACGCTTGCCTGGACCCTCTCGCGCGCCGCGTTCCCGTTCTCCTCGATGTGCCGGATCAGATGCGTCGGCCCGCCTTCGGCATGGCGTTCCTCCTCGGCGATGATCGCCCGGTTCACATTCGCATAGGGCGCGTAGCTGGTATCCCGCATCGACCAGAGGAACAAACGGCCGCTCTCCTCCGCCAGCCAGTTGAAGACGAGCACGTCTTCCCAGCTCCGGGGAAAATCGGGATCGCCGTGGAAGTCCTGGGCGTAGGGCCTGTCGTGGTTGGCGAACAGGCTGTAGTCGAGGCCGATCCCGGGGAGGATCCGGGCGACCGCGCGGCAGTGCCCCACCTCCTCCTCGGCGAGATGTATGCAGTAGCGGACCTTCTCCGGACCCTCGCGGTAGAAGAGAGGTGCCGCCTTGGCGAAGATGCACGCCGCCGACAGCTCTTCCAGCAGCTGCCGCCCGACCACCCAGCGCACCAGCTCCTGATACTCGTCCGGGGTATCCCTGAAGGCTTCTTCGGTGATCTGGCTCGGCCCGTAGATCGGCGCTCCGGCGTCCAGCTCGGTCGGTGCCATGCAAACCTCCCCTGGCAGGCGAAAGCCGGCGATTTCATCGATCGCCTAGTCTCCGCCCGGAAAGTATAGTGCCTCCCGCTCGCCGGTGAACAGCTACCGGGAGCGTCGATCCGGCGCGGCCCGGCGCGGCAGCAGAACCGTGTAGTCCAGCTCGAGAACCACCGCGGGGTCGCGATCGCCGTCGGGAGTCACGAGCGGAAAATCGGCGCAATCGCGGTCCTTCGCGGCGACGGTGCGAAGGCGAAGCGCTCCCAGGTCGCCGCGCGCGAGAAGCGGCGATTTCTCCAGCACCTCGGACCATGCGTACAGCGTGTCCCCGGCGAAGACCGGCGCGACGTGGCGGCCGCCGTTGATTGCGGCGACACGGAACGCATTGCCGAGGCCGTTGAACGACAGGGTCCGGGCAATGCTGATCACGTGGCCCGCCATCGCGATGCGGCGGCCGAAGCGGCTGGCTTCCATCATCTGCGCGTTGAGATGGACCGGGGCGTTGTTCTGGTAGAGCCGGGTGACCATGGCCTGGTCGGACTCCTCGACCGTCACCCCGTCGACATGGTCGAGCCGCTCGCCCGGCTCGTAGTCGTCCCAGAGATGAACCGAGCCCGACAGCCTTGTGTCGTAATCCGCCGCCACCAGCCCCCCGGGCACGACAAGGCGCTCGGCGGCGACCGACTCCTCCAGCTCGGGCAGCACGGTCTCCGGTGCCGGCGCCTCCCGGTCGCGCTTGCGCACCATGACCCAGCGGCTGAACTCGACCACCGGATCGCCGCGCTGGTTGAGGCCCCGCGACCGCACATAGACGATTCCGGTCTCGCCGCTCCGGTTCTGGCGGAGCCCGATCACCCGCGATGCAGCGGACAGGGTGTCTCCAGGGTAGACGGGGACGCCGAAGCGGCCCTCCGCGTAGCCGAGATTGGAAACGCCGTTGCGCGACACATCCGGCACGGTGCGCCCGAAGACGAGGTGAAAGACCAGGAAGTCGTCCAGCGGGGCGGCCGCGAAGCCGAGGCGCCGCGCGAACGCATCGGATGAGTTGACCGCAAACCGCGAGCCGTATAGCCCCAGATAGAGGGCCGCATCTCCTTGAGTGACGCTGCGCGGTGTCGCGTGGACCAATTCCTCGCCCAGGCGAAAATCCTCGAAGAAGCGGCCGCGGCTGACTTTCTCCCTCATGTTCCGCCCCCCTTCAGGCCCGGCCCGCCCCCGGCCGCCGAACCCGTCCCGCGGGCTTCAAGCCTCCGCATCGAAAGTCCGGCCGGTTCGCTTTTCGGCGATTCTCCAGCCGCCGGACTCGCGCACCAGGCGGTTGTACGAGACGCCGACCATATGGACCCCGGCGAGGGGCGCCGGGCCGTTCTCCGGCGGCGGACCGCGATGGCGGTACACCGTCAGATAGGTGATGCCGGTCGCGTTGTCCTCGTCGATCACCTCGATCGCGACGTTCGAGATGACATGCCGGACGATCAGGTCGCGCGGCCGGCTCTTCATGGCTTCGAGCAATCCCGACGGTCCGACAGCATCGCCGCCCGGCCGTACCCAGACGCCGGTCTCGGCCATCAACCGGGCCATGGTCTCGTAGTCTCCGGCATCGAGGGCGTTGACGAAGCCGGTCAGCGTCCGGGTGCAGTCCCATTCGATCGCGCGGCGCCGGTCTTCATCCATGTTCCCCGTCTCCCGTTCGGACGCAGACACAATCGGTCGCGGCGATCGCCGCCCAGGCCCGGCTGCCGGGGTCGAAGCCGGCATGGGGGCCCGCGCGCACCCGCAGCGGCCGGCCTCCGCAGGTCACGTCGTAATAGGTGGAATCGCCCAAGAACCTGCTCCCCTCGACGGTGACCTCCCAGACCGTCCAGTCGGCATCGCCGGCCGGGCGCGTGGCGGTGAGATGGATGAGCTCCGGCCTCAGCGAGACCAGCACCCCCTCGTCGCGGCGCAGCGCGGCGGTCGACGTCGCGCATACCGGTCCGCACGCCGTCTCGACCCGGAATCGCCCTTCGCCCAGGCTCTCCGTCACCACCCCTTCCATCAAGTTGCTGCTGCCGACGAAGCCCGCGACGAACGGGGACCGGGGCCGCCGGTAGATTTCGCGCGGCGGACCTTCCTGAAGAATGCGCCCCTCGCTCATCACCGCGATCCGGTCGGACAGCACGATCGCCTCGGCCTGGTCGTGGGTGACGTAGAGCATGGTGAGCTCGAGCGCGGCTTGCAGCCGTTTGAGCTCGTCGCGCATCTCCTCGCGCAGCTTGGCGTCGAGGTTGCTGAGCGGCTCGTCGAGCAGCAGCAGCCTGGGCTCCTGCACGAGGGCCCGGGCGACGGCGAGGCGCTGCTGCTGGCCGCCGGAGAGCTGGGTCGAGTCGCGCTCCGCGAAGCCGCCGAGCTGCACCATGTCGAGCGCCCAGCCCACCCGGTCGCGGATCTCGGCGCGCGGCCGCCTTCCGATGCGCAGGGGAAAGCCCACATTGTCGAACACGTTCATATGTGGCCAGATGGCGTAGGACTGGAAGACCATGCCGATGCCGCGCCTGTCGGGCGGCACGAAGATGCCGGAATCGGCGTCGAACAGCGCCGCCCCGTCGAGCCTCACGCTGCCCGCGGCCGGACGTTCGAGACCCGCGATGCATCGGAGCGCCGTCGTCTTGCCGCAGCCCGACGGGCCGAGCAGCGTAAAGGCCTGACCGGCGGCGACGGAAAACGTCACGCCGTCCACCGCGGTCACCCCGCCGCCGGCGGTCTCGAAGCTCTTGTGCAGGCCGCTGACTTCCAGCACCTCAATTGCCCCGCGTCTCGAACAGCCCCTGCGCCCGGAAAATCCGCTGGATGACGAGCAGGACCGCACCCGATACCCCGAACATCACCACGCCGAGCGCGGATGCCGCACCGTACTGGCCGGTCTCCCATAGCGTCCATATGCGGACCGACAGGACGATGTTGTCGGGGCTCGCCAGCATCAAGGGGATGGTGACTTCGCGGAGCACCAGAAGCGCGATCCACAGCGCCGCGTAGGCCAGGGACGACTTGATCAAGGGCACCGCGATACGCAGCAGGATCTGGATCGTGCCGGCGCCGCACATGCGCGCCGCCTCCTCGATCTCGGCATGAATCTGCAGCAGCGCGGCGTTGGTCACCCGCGTGCAGTAGGGGATGCGGTAGACCACCAGCGCGGCGACGATCATCGCCATGGTGCCGGAGAGCTGGATCCCGGCGAAACGGCTGAGCGCGATGCCGAACACGATCAGCGCGAACGCGAAGGCGATCCCCGGAATGACGTGCGGCAACATCGCCGCGGTATCGATCAGCTGCCTTCCGGGGAGTCGGGACCGCACGGTGACGTAGGACATCGCCAGCGAGAAGCCGACCACCAAAGCGGGCGTCGCGGTGATCATGACGACGGTGTTCACCAGAGGCTCCCACCCGCCGAGCTGTCCCCAGATGTCGCCATAGGTGGCGAAGGAGACCGCGCCGAGGGCTTCCACCGAGAACTGGGTGAGCGCCGGCAGCAGCGAAATCCAGACCAGCATCGCCAGCGGCAGCAGCTCGGACAGCGCGACGTAGAACGCAACGAAGCCGATGGCCGCCCAATGCCAGCGCCCGAGGACCGCCAGCCTGGGGCGATATCCCTTGCCGGTGACCACGGCGAAGCGGTGCGCCTTGCGGATCGCGCGGCCGTAGAACCAGAGCGCGAGGACGGCGAAGGCCATCATGATCACGCCGTACACCGCGGCATAGCCGAGCTCGATCGACCCGCCGGCCGACCGGACATAGAGGAAGAGCTCGGTGGAGAGAACCGCCGTATCCTCGTCCAGCAGCAACGCCGCGATCTCGTACAGCGTGACCGCGGTCATGAAGTTGTAGATCAGCCCGGCGATGACGGCCGGGCGGATCAGCGGGAAGCTCACCCGCGCAATGGTCCTCCAGCGGCCGGCGCCCGACATCTGGGCGGCCTCTTCCAGCGCGGGGTCGAGCGCGATCATGCTGCCCGAGATCAGGAAGAACATGGCGGGCGTCAGCATCAGCCCCTGGATGAACACCACCCCGCCGATGCCGTAGATGGTGAACGGCGCCTCCGCCGCCCCGGTGAGCTCGACATAGAGGCTGTTGAGCAAGCCGATATCGGGGCTCAACATCAGAATCCAGCCCATCGCCTTGAGAAAGCCCGGAATCAGGACGCTGATCGCGACCAGGGTGACGACCAGGGACTTGCCTTGCATGTCGGTTCGGTGGACCAGCCAGGCGAGCGGAACGGCGAACAGCATGTTGACGACGACCGTTCCGATGCCGATCAGGAAGCTGTTGATCAGCGCATCGAAGATCACCCCGTCCTCGAACACGTCGGCGTAGTTCTCGAAGGTGAAGCCGGGATCGCCGGGCAGGCCCGGCAGCGTGCTCATCCAGACGACGATCGCCATCAGCAGGAGAATGAACAGGGCGACGATCCCGGCGACGACGCCGAGCGCCCATTCCCCGCCGTCGACGGCGCCGACGCCGCGCCTCAGCAGCGACCTTCGCAGTCCGCCGCCGCCTGCGGCCTCGGCGATGGGTCGTCCCATGGGGGGTCTAACCCTGATTTCTCACCATTGGCACGGTTAGGCAGGTCGTCGCGAATGATGTAGACATATCAATAGGTTGGAAGAAGTTTCGGGGGTGGATTCAAGGCCGGATCGAGCAAAATAATCACCCAGTAACCACCACGAAGCAATCTCCAGTCCACTCCAGACCGCTCCATTCCCCGCGGCCCCCCGAGATCGTCTCCGTACCAAGGCCGCGCAGGGTGCCGTGCCCTGCCGGCAGCGCAGCATCCGCGGGGGTAGTCTAGCGCTCGCCGTCTCTGATGCCACCATGCGGGCGACGCCGCCTGTATCACCCCGCAATCGTTGCCGCCGCCAAACCCGCCGTTCGTTGCCCATCTCGACACGGCCGGGGCGCCCACCATGCGCTTGTGGAGAACACGGGCGAGGATATCCGCGGTGGCGCCCGCGCCGCGCCCGGCGCTTTCCCCTGCCCCTCAGCCGGGGCGTCGCACGGGCGCCCGCCGGTCGGCCATCCGCCCCAACCCGGTCCCTGCGCCGCGGTTACGCCCCGGCACCGGCGGGAGCAGGCGCTTGGCCGGGACCGGGGGCGGCCGGGCGGCGCTGCGGAGAGAGGTCCGGCCATTGGCATCACGCACCAGTGGGAGGCAAGCCATGCGGATTCGCCGGCCGTCGCGTCGCAACGCGCACACTTTTTTGATCCATGTATTCGGTCGAGGGCTCGACGGGGAGCGCTACGTGATCGAGCGTTTCCGCTCCGCCCTGATGCGAACAAGCAATTCCGCACCCCGGCGCCGCGCCGCGTCCGCCGAGAACGTACCGTGCCGCCCCACCGTCACCCGCCGCGCGCCCCCCGGACCGTTGCCCTGGACCAGGTACACCTTCGTCCCCGAGGGGTAGACCCTGACCCCGAAACCGGGAAGGTCACGATCCCAATAAAACGCTTCCCGCTCGCGGACCGGCAGCCGGTCCACCACGCGGTTCGAAAGCGTGCTCCGCCGCAGACGCGCCACGGCTCCCGCCTATGCCGCACCGTCCGCGGCGGAGCCGGCGTCCGCGGCATCCATCCGCAGCATGTCGGCCTCGATGCTGTCGCCCACCCGGGTCACTGCGATCCGCTCCGCATCCCGGGCCAGGTGGGCATAGCGCGCCGTCGAGCCCACGTCGGTGTGGCCCAGAAGACGGCCGATCATCGTCAGGCTCTCACCGAGCGCCAGGGCGCGCGAGGCAAAGGAGTGCCGCAGGTCGTGGATCCTCACATCCTCCACCCCGGCCCGCTGCCTGACGAAATGCCAGTACGCAGTCAGCGCGGTCAGATGCTGCTTTGGATCCCTTGCCGCGAACACCCACGGGCTGCGCCGGTGCCGGCGGATCCCCGAAAGGACGCAGAGCGCCGCAGGAGTCAGCGCCACCATCCGTGCACCGGTCTTGGAATCGCGAAGCCGGAGTTCACCCGATCCGCGGTCGAAGTCGTCCCAGCGCAGGCTGAGCACCTCCCTCAACCGGCAGCCCGTCAGCATCAGCAGACGCAGCGCCGCCGCCGCGCGGGCGGGCAGCGGGCCCCGCAGCTCGAGCTCGCATAGCGGCATGGCGAAGCTGGGGGCCGAAACGGGAACAAAGCTGTCCAACCTTTCCCAGAGGTTGGACAGAAAAGGGGCTTAAGTCTTTGATTTCATGGAAATTTTCAAGGGATGTGGTGGGCCCGGCAGGACTCGAACCTGCGACCCTCGGGTTATGACCCGAGCACGGCGCTTCTTTCGGGGACGCCGACCGGCTCAGCTTTCATCAGGGCCTCGATGCGATCCGCGATGCGCTGAGCTGGCTCGCGCAACTGCCCGATCGTCCAGTCCGCGGCGTACCCCTCGGTGACGTCGTTGGGCGGCGCATGGTTCACCAGACGCTTGGTCAGCGCGTGCGGCAGCATCAGCTCGCGCTCGGCAACCGTGATGAAGCAGTTGCGCATCCCGTGGAACCAGAACCTGGCACCCCCAGCCTGGCTGATGCGGCGGTGGAAATACGTCAGCTTCACGAAGTAGCCCGTGCGGCTGGAGGCGGAGGGAAACACCCAGCCGCCTTTCAGATGGCCGCTCTCGGCCCAGCGCCGATCGAGTATGGCCGCAAGCTGCCGAGTGACGGGAAGCTCCAGCGGTGTCCCCGTCTTGGTGTCGTCGACGCGGAAGACCTGCGCCTCCCTGTTCACGCGCTCCCACCTGAGCGGCAGCACCTCGCCCAACCGCATGCCGGTGTACATGCCGAACCAGAACACGTCGCGAAGGGCGGGATTAGTGACAACCGCCTCGATGCCCCTGCGCCAGCACGGCAGGACCTCGGCAGGCGGCCGGATCTTGCGGCGCGGCTTGGGATGGAACCGCCCGCCGCCCGCGAGCCAGAGATCGACCGGATTGGCCAGTCCCTCGTGGTCCACGCATGGCCGGCGATACACCGAACGCAGCAGGGACATGCACTGGTTGGCCGTCGCCCAGCCGTGTTTCTCGGTGATGCGGATGAAACGATCCTCCACGTCGCTGCGCGTGATGACGTCGAGGGAACGGCCGAGCCAGTCCGCGAGAGGCCGCTCGAATCGATCACGGTAGTGCTCGTTGGTGCGCGCCTTCCGCTTGGGATTGGCCTTCATGTACTCCTCGAAGGCCTGCCCGAGAAGCGGCATGCGGCGGCTCCTGGCGCGATCCGCCGCCGGGTCCTCGCCCACGGCAACCATGCCGAGCAGCCTGTGTGCCTCTCGACGCGCCTGCTCGGGCGCCATCCTGTCGCAGCGTCCCATCACGAGGCGCTTGTTGGGCGCCGCCCTGCCTCCGGAACCAGGGCGGTAGTTGACGATGTAGGACTTGACGCCGGAGGGGTGCACCTGGACGCCGAAGCCTGTGAGTTTGTCGTCCCATGCGATCCATGGCTTCTCGGCTGGCCTCAGGCTGTCGATGGCGCGCTTTGCGATCATGAGCTTGACCCGAGCGACGCGCTTGCCGGATATGTTTGACATGCAGGGATTGTGTCATGGCGAGGCATAAAAATCAACACCTACCACAACACGTGGGAGTAACTTCCGGACCGGTTGGGGCGCCTCCAGGCCGCTTGAGGCCGGATAGGTCATTCCAATATCATAACAAAATCAACTTTCTGACTTTTCCGGGGACCTCAGGGAACGAGGAGGCGCGATGCATCACTATGGTTTCTCACAAGGGTCGCGGCCTGCGTCGCGCCCGGGGCCGTCCTTCGATACGCCCCCTTCGCGGGCTGCTCAGGGTGAGGAGAGGTCGATGGGTCGCAAGAAGAATCTCCTCATCCCGAGCGGGCGCGTAGCGCCGTATCGCGGGACGCCACGCCGCTGCGCGAGGCGCTACTTCTTCTTGGAGCCCTTGATGCCGCGGACGATCTGGCCGGTGAACTTCTTTCCGGCCTTGGTCGCCAGCCACTGGAGCTTCCCGTAATTCTCGGCGGAATCGAAGAACGACGCCGGGACCACGCCGACCTTCTCCGACTCGCGCCGCGCGATCTCTATCGCCTCGTTGCCGCCGTAATCGGCGTTGCCGAGATTGTTGCCCTCGCTCATCGCCTCGATGGCGTCACGCCCGGTGGTCCACATGACGAACAGCTTGGCGGCGTTGGGACTGCCGGTGCCCTTGCGGACGGCGTGCAGCAGGACCCCGTGGGGCACGAAGTCCTTGAACATCGCGATCGACAGCTTGGCGCCCTTCTGCCTGGCATCGAGGAACTGCTCGGTCGACTGGAAGCCGCCGAGGGCGAACTCGCCGAGCGCCACGCGCTGGGCCATCGCGGTGGGGTGCAGGCGTTTGACCTTGGCCGCTCCCCAGGCCTTGGCGTAGCCGACCAGCGTGGCTGCGTCGTATTTCAGGATCGCCGCCGTGATGTTGCTGGCGAACAGGGTGATGGCGGCCTTGCCGGCGCCGCCCAGATCCTTCATCGCGAGCGGCAGCCTGGCGCTGTCGAACTTGTCCGGGTTGTAGGAGAAGCCCCAGTACAGGTCGCAGCACTTGAATCCGACCCCGGCAATCGGCCCCGGGCTCGCCTTGGCCGGATTTGTCCCCTTGGGCAGCATATCCTGCCAGCCGTCGATCTTGACCAGCGCATCCGCCGCGGCGAGCGTCATGAAGGCGCTCTCGTTCAGCACCATCACGTCATAGGAGGGCTTGCCGCCGCTCTTGTACTCGATGGCGCCCTTGGCGGCCTTGCCGGAATAGCGCCCGGTCAGGTCGGGCTTCACGTCGATCGAGAGCCCGTAGGCCGCGTTGAACGCGGCCGCGACCTTCTTGGCGGTGTCGGGCGCAATCGTCGGGTGCAGCGTCACGCGGAGCGACGACTCCTTCTTCGCACCGGCGACCAGCTTTGAAAGCATGTCGGCGCCGGCCGGCGGGGCGATGAGCGCGGCGGCTCCGGCGACGAGCAGCGCGGTCGTGGCGTGGCGAAATTTCATTCTCTCCTCCCTGGATCGGTTGGCGGCCTGGCCGGCCAGCCCGTTCTCACCTGTCCTCCTCAAGCTCGCTCAGAAACGCGTGGATGGTCGAGTTCACCAGCTCCGGATGCTCCCAGAACACGCCGTGGCGCGCGTTCGGCACCATGAAGAACTTCGAGCCCTTGATCCTGCCGTGCAGGTGGCGGGTCTGCTTGACGAAATCGCCGGTGCCCTCGGCGAACCGGTCCTCGTCGCCGACGACGATCAGCGTGGGCGCGACGATGCGGTCGAGCTTGTCGGTCACGTTGTGGTTCTGGCGCGCGACGATGTGGCGCAGATAGGGCTTTAGGGGCGGCGGCTCCATCATCGCGAGCTCGAGGATCTTCTCCATGATCTCGGGGTTGTTCTTGCGGAACTCCGGCGTGTACCAGAACTCGCCGAGATGGGAGTCCTTGAGCCGCTCGGCGACCGAGCCGTCGACCCTGGCGAAGGTGAGGCAGGTCTGGAGCGGGATGCCGCGCGGGAAGTCGTAGCCAGGGAACGGCCCGGACCCGGTCTCGGACAGCACCAGCCCTTGCGTCTTGTCGGGGTAGTCGATGGCGAATTGCTGCGCCACCTGCCCGCCCATCGAATGCCCCAGGATATGCGCCCGGGCGATACCGAGCGCATCGAGCAGGTCGCACAGATCCTCGGCGAACATGGGAATCGAATACTCGATGTCGGGCTTGTCCGACTTGCCGGTGCCGCGGTGATCGAAGACCACGGTCCGGTAGTGTTGGCTGAAATACGGAACCTGGTAGAGGTGCCATTTGTGCAGATGGGAGCCGGTGCCGGCGATCAGGACCAGCGGGTCGCCCTCGCCATGGATCTCGTAATACATGTTGAGCCCGCTGCGCAGCTCCACCATCGGCATCGCGATCCGTCTCCCTATGGCCGCTCCGGCAGTACCGCGACGGCCTCCATCTCGACCAGCATGTCGGGGTTCTTGAGCCCCACATAGGCCGACGAGCGGGCCGGCAGCGGCTCCGGCATCAGCTTGCGGTATTCGTCGTTGAAGGCCGCCGCATCCCCGGCATCGCGGAGATAGACGGTCACCTTGACCACGTCGGCCAGCGAGGCGCCGGCCGCGCCGAGGATCGCCTCGATATTGCCGATGCAGCGCCTGGCCTGATCGCGGATGTCGCCCATCTCGCCGGTCTCGCGGTTGCGGCCGGCCTGGCCCGAGGTGAACACAAGGTTGCCGATGCGGACGGCCTGGTTGAACGGCCCGGTGGGCGTCGGCGCGGCATCGGTGCGGATCGGTTGCTTGACGAGCGCCATGCGACTCTCTTCGGTTTCAGGCCGCGCCCATCCAGAGCGCCACCGGGCAGGTGCCGACGCCGCGCACCGGCTTGTGGCGGATGAAGTCGGGCTTGCGGTCGGCGACCACGCCGAGGACCGTAACATAGTTGAGGAACTCCGCGGTCGAGTTGCCCTCCCGGATCAGCCGGGGCACGGAGAGGGAGTCGAGGATCGTGTCCTTCGCGCCGTCGCTCATCTGCCGGATCACCCAGCGATTGAAGTCCTGGTTGTAGCTGCCCATCTTCGGGCCGCCCACCTCGACGGTGAGGTTGAACGAGCCGAGCACGGCGATGCGCTCCCCGGCCGGACGGGCGCGGATGACCTCGGCGATCAGCTCGCCCAGCGCATACCAGCGCCTTGTGTTCGGGATCGGGTAGCCGAAGGCGTTGGAGATGATCGGGACGATCGGGATGTCCTGTTCCGGCCGCACATAGGAGAGCGGCAGGGTGAAGGCGTGGTCGATGGTGAACTCGTGGACCTGGGAGAACGGGATGCCGTTCTCCGCGCCCGACCGCAGGATGTCCTGGGCGAGCTCTTGATGCACCGCGCAGCGATAGGACGGCAGGTGCATGATCTCGGATTCGTACCAGAACGGCCCCTCGGCGACCGGGCCGGTACCGACGGCGAAGGACGGCAGGTTGTCGAAGAAGAAATTGTCGAGATGGTCGTTGGCCACCACGACGATCGCATCGGGCGCGGCCTCGGCGAGGCCCTGGCGGAGCACGCCGAAGGCGTCTTCGAGCTCCGCCAGGTCCTGCTCGTCGGCGTTGTCGCGGTTCCAGAAGATCCGCGGATTGTGGGTCGACGCGATGACGCAGACGGTGTTCGCCATCACCCCCCCTGGCCCGCATCCCGCGGCGGGCTGTAGTAGTCGTACCAGCTATTGGGTATGTCCCGGATCTTCGGGACCACCTCCCTGACATACCACTCGCGCGGGTTGAGCACCGCGGAGAGGTGGAACAAGAGGACGGGGTGCACGTCCATCGCCCACAGAAGCGGGAAGTCCCGCCCGACCAGGGCCGCGCGCTCGTCCTCGTCGAGCCCGAAGCGGTCGAGCATCGCGTAGTCGCCGTCGCGGAAGGCCATCGTCCGGCCGCGATCGATATAGATATGGTGGATCGCCTTGTTGAGCTCGTAGGACGACATCGGTCTCCCTCGCTCAGACCGGCGGCAGGCCGCCCACGGCCTCGACCGTCAGACGGGCGATCTTGCCGTCATTCGCGGGCGAGCCGCCGCCGATACCGATCGCGCCGATACATTCTTCGCCGTCGAAGATGGGGTGTCCACCGGCATTCAGCGTCACCCCGCCGGGGATGACGTCGGTCAGGCTGAGCGGGAACATCGGCCGGTCCTTCCACTGCTCCATCAGGGCGTCGGTCGGCTTGCGGAAGGCCGCCGACAGCCGCGCCTTGCCGGTCGCCATGTAGGGGCCGTGCCAGGCGGTCTCCCGGCCGCGCGCGACCACGACGGGGTGGCCGGCGGAATCCACCACGGCGACGCTCACCTCAAGGCCGTGGTCCTCGCCCACCTGCTTGGCCTTCAGCATGATCTCGAGCGCGCGGTCGTAGTTCACAATGCCCCGCCTCAGAGCATCCTCAGAAAGCGGTCGGCATTGCCGGCGAGCAGCTTTTGCATGGCCGCGGGGCCGATCGCGTTGGACCAGGCGAGCACGTTGTCGACGGAGCGCGGCCAGTCGCATTCCGGGTGCGGGAAGTCGGACGCGTACATCAGGCAGCCGTCGCCCAGCACGTCGATCACCGCCTTGGTCATGTCGGGGCCCTCGTGGGTCTCGATCGCGCAGAAGACGCGCCCGGCGCGGACATAGTCGGAGGGCTTCATCGCGAGCGGCGGCACGGCCCCCGTGACGTACTCCACCTGGCTGTCCAGGCGCAGCACCCAGTAGGGCAGCCAGCCGTGCCCGGTCTCCGAGAACCCCACCTTGATGTCGGGGTAGCGGTCGAGGATCCCGCCGCAGATCACATAGGCCAGAAGCCGCTGCGCGCCCCAGGGATGGGCCGCCACGCGGGCGACCGCCGCGTTGCCCCAGATGTCGCGATAGCCGGGGAAGTAGGGCGGCTCGTAGAAGAAGCTGTGATGCATGATCGGCAGGTGGAAATCGTTCATCGCCTGCCAGATCGGCTCGTGGTCGGGGTCGTCGACCGGGGTGCCCTCGGGGAGGACGGGCCACACGCAGGACACCCATTTGTCGCCGCCGCGGCGCCGGATCTCGGCCACCGCCCAGTCCACGTCGGCGGCCGGGGCCAGCAACAGGCCCTTGAGGCGGTCCGGATCGGCGGCGCAGAACGCGGCCATGTACTCGTGATAGGCGCCGTAGAGCCCGACGGCGAGGGACGGGTCGAGCGCGGTCGCGGCCGACGCCCAGGTGCCGGGGATCAGGCAGTTGACGTCGACCCCCTCGCGGTCCATGTCGGCCAGCCGGCCGGTGCTGTTGTCGTGCTGTATTCGCGGGCTGCAGGTCTCGCTCGCGATGTTCTCGACCCGTCCCGCCAGCGCGCCCGCGCCGCCCTTCCGCGCCTCCCCGGCATCGCCCTTGCGTCCCGCCACGCGGTCGTAGGGGATCGGGTTGATCTTGAGCGTCGTCCAGGGCTCCTCCGGATGGCCGCGGCCGGGCGGGGAATTCATGGTCCGCACGAAGGGTGCGAGCTCGTCCCAGCGCGCTTTCAGCCCGCCGTCGGCGTGGCGACGCAGCACCTCGAGGGACGGCGTCACGTGGCTGTCGACGTCGATGACCCGGTATCCGGCCCGCATGGCTCCTCCCTGGTGCGGTCTCGTCTCGCGATCCGGCGGGAATGATACAGGTCTTTCGCGTTTTCCGAACCGGTGCGGCGGCGGACGGCGGGATCACTCTTCCTCGGGCCATTCGCGGGGCGCGATGTCGATCCCCCGCGCCCGGCGCTCCTCGACCAGACGGCGGAACTGGGCCCTGGTCTCCTCGATGCTCTCTATCGGCTTGTCGGCGAACCCGTCATTCGGCCAGCCGACGGACGCGGCGTACTCCCTGGCGTACATCTCGGCACGGATGGTCACGGGATGAAACGGCCTGGCGCGGGCGCGGCGCAGCGCGTTCATGTCCACCGGCGCCTTGATCGTCGCCTCGCCGGCGCCCCGGATCCTGTTGATGCACCCGCCGTCGAAGGAATAGATGCCGGAATCCCCGTGGCTGCCGTGCAGCCCGCGGGTCGCACCCTCGTACATGCCGATATTGGCCGCCGCGAGATAGCACTTGTTCTCATAGGCCCGCGTCATGCGGTAGGCCTCCCAGTTGTACACGTCGCCGTGGCTCATGTTGTGGGGCTCGGATGTCAGATGGGCGAGGATCTCGGCACCGTTCATCATCGTGCAGCGCGCGTTCTCGGGAAAGCCGAGCTCGCCGCAGGTGATCAGGCCGATATTGCCGATCTCGGTGCGGGCGACGGGGAACAGGCTCTCGCGTCCGAACCTGGCGCAGAACTCGGTATAGATGTCGGACGGCGTGGTGTAGGGGAACACCCAGGCGTTGTTGTTGTTCTTCCAGTGCTTGAGGATCACCGCGCCGGACGGGTCGATCAGGAAGGACGTGTTGAAGAAGCGGCGCGGAAAGTCGGGATGCACCTCGAACAGATTGGCGGCGATGAAGACGTTCCGCTGCTTCGCCTTCTCGCCCAGAAGCTCGGTGTAAGGTCCGGGGATCGTGGTGCAGAGCCTGAACCAGTCCTCGAGCTCAAGCCTCTGCCAGCGCGCGTTGATCGCGTACTCGGGAAGCACCACCAGGCGCACCTCGGAATTCCCGAACGCGGTCACGTAATCGATCATCTCGCCGATCCGGGCGATGTTCTCGCGGATGTCGCGGTCGCGCTGCTCCTCGTCGAGCGAGACCGCGCGGGACCGGGTCTGCAAGCAGGCGATTTCGTAGCTCAGGACCTGTGCCATCGTCGTCTCCGTTCCGCGCTCGCGCCCAAGCGGGACGTCACGCCGCCCCGGCGCCGGTCCCCGGATTGACCAGGAAGGCCTCGCCGCGGGCGAAGAAGTCCGTCACCAGGCCGACGAAATATTCGGGCTGATCCACCTCGATGGCGTGCGCGGCGTCATAGACGTAGATCAGGAAGCAACGCGGTATGCGGCTCTTCAACAGCCGCGCGCCGGAGGCCGGAACGACGCCGTCCCTGGTGCCGTGCAGGACCAGCGTCAAGGCTTCGATGTCGCCGAGCCGGCCGACCAGCGCCTCGTCCATCGCCTTGCCGCCGTGATACTGGGCGGGGGTTTGCCGGTTGCGGGACAGCACGGACTCGGGCTTGGTCTCGGGCGGCGCCTTCTCCGGGTGGGCGTAGAGCCGGCGCTGCAATTCGGCGGCATCGGACGGCAACCCGCCGTCTCCGTCCTCGCGAAATCCGGACGGGCATTCGAGCACCAGTTGACCCACTCGCTCCGCATGCAGAACCGCGTACCAGGCCGCCCGCCAGCCGCCGAAGGAGTGTCCGATGACGTCGGCCGTCTCGCCGATGACGGCATCGGCGAACTCGGCGTCGAGGCGGGCGAGCGCCTCCATCGAAGCGAGGCCCGCATGGGTGGGCGTATCGTCGAACCCCGGCGCGACCGGCGCGTAGATGCGGAACGAGCCCGCCAGCGCCGCCAGCGCGGCGGTCTCGCGAAACCCCGACGCGCCGTGCATGTGGATGACCGGCGGTCCCTCGCCCGCGACGCGATAGGTCAGCGGACCGCCGGACAGGTCGACGCGATGCTCGTCAAACGCCATGTCGTGCCTCTTCGCCGCCCGGAACCCCGTCAGAGATCGCGCACCGCGGGCGCGACATGCTCGCCCCACAGCTTCATGCTTCGGCGCACCACGGCGTCGGGGATGTTGCCGATCTTCATGTTGATGTTCATCACGCCGTGGCCGAGCTCGGCCTTCAG
>JAPPGP010000131.1 GCA_028821395.1 Defluviicoccus sp. | reverse complement strand
AGGACCTGCAACGGGTCTGGAGCCACGAGAGGACGCCCCCGCAGTTACGCAAGCGTCTCCTTCGCGCGGTGCTGGTCGAGATCATCGCAACCATCAAGGGTCGTGAGATCCACCTGCTGTTGCACTGGAAGGGCGGCGACCACTCGCCTCTGGTGGTGGCGCGCAACCGCACCGGCGAGCATCGGTGGACGACCGATGCCGAGACCGGAGCGCTGATCCGCGAACTGGCCCGCCTGCTGCCCGACGAGCTGATTGCCGGACTGCTCAATCGTCTGGGCAAGAAGACCGGCAAGGGCAATAGCTGGACGAAGAGCCGCGTGTGCAGCTTCCGCTCAGCGCGGCGCATCGCCGTCTATCGCGAGGGTGAACGTCAGGAACGCGGCGAATTGATCCTGTCGGAGGCGGCCGACCAGCTCGCGGCCGCTCCGGTCGTCATCCGCCGGCTCATCCGCTCGGGGACTCTTCCGGCCCGTCAAGCCTGCAAGGGTGCACCCTGGATCATCCGCACAGAGGCGCTCGAGCTGCCCGAAGTCCTTGCCGGATTGTCCCAGCGCGGTCCGTTGACCCCGCACCCGAATCAGACAAGTCTTGATTTTCAATGACATAGCGAGGTAGGGATTGTGAACATGTCTTCATCAGCACCCTGCGCCGGTCGAACAGGTCGCTGCGCCGGTACGCGGCCTCGACACGGTCGGAGTTGACGTGGGCAAGCGCGAGCTCGCACACCTCGCGCGGCGCGTCGGTGCACTCCGCCGCCCAGTCCCGGAAGCTTGAGCGAAAGCCATGCGGCACGGCGTCGATCTCCAGCTCGTGCAGCAGTGTCGCCATGTACGGCTGGGGCTGCGTGCGCCCGGTGGGCGAGGGGAACACGGTGGCCGCGCCGGGCAGCCGCCGCCGGGCCTCGTCGAGGACTTCGAGCGCCCGGGGCGCGAGCGGCACGCGGTGCTCGCGCCCGGCCTTCATGCGCGCGGCGGGGATCGTCCACACCGCGCCCTTGAGGTCGAACTCCTCCCGGCGCGCGTTGCGGACCTCGCCCGAGCGCGCCGCGGTGAGCACCAGGAACTCCAGCGCCAGCACCGTGCCCGCGAAGGCGCCCGATGCGCGCACCCGCCGAAGCGCATCGCCCACCTGGGCATGCGGCAGGGCGCGCTGGTGGCAGCGCGGGGCGGCGTTGTTCGGCAGCGCTCCCGAGAGCGCGTCGCCGGCGGGGTTGTCGGCGCGGTGGCCCTGGGCGACGGCCCACTTCATCACCGCGCCGATGCGCTGGCGCACGCTGCGCGCGGTGTCGCGCTTGGTGAACCAGATGGGCACCAGCACGTCCATGACGTCAGCGCAGGCGATGGCGTCGACGGGCATGTCGCCGAGGCGGGGCAGCGCGTAGTCGCGCAGCGTCGCGCGCCAGCCCTCCTCGGTCCTACTGCCGGGCTTCCAGTTCCCGGCGTGGATCGCGATGACCGTCTCGCACGCTTCGGCGAAGGTCGGTGCGGTGCACGCGGCGCGTCGGCGCGGGTCGCGCCCCTTGGCAATGGCGCGGGCGTTCTCGAGTGCCCGGTCGCGGGCCATCGCCAGGGTCACCACCGGGTAGCGGCCGAGGCCGATGCTGGTGGGTTTGCCGCCGAGGCGCACGCTCTGCGACCAGGACTTGGAGAACCCGCCGCGCGAGGCGGGCTTGACGAGCAGGCTCAGGCCGAGGCCGCCGCGTCCATCCCCGTACCGGCCGGGCACGTTGATGTTCCGGACGAAGGTGGCGGAGAGCATTCGGGGGCGATTCTTCATGATTGGTTACTCCCTCAGGTACGAATGGTGTACGAGAAGGAGTGTGCCGCCGAGACATGGTCTGAACCAATAAGTTCAGCCTTATCAGAAAGTTAAAGGACTGCGAGAGCTGTCCTGCGAGTCCTTGCAACCCCTAATTCGCGCACTGCGCCTGGGACGAATCCACGCACGGCGTTCCGCTCATCGCGGGCCGGACGGCGGGCTTCGTCTGCGCGGCGCATGACCGGATCGAAGCGGGCGATCACCTGATCCTCATTGGGCGAATCGAGGCTTTCGACCGTACCGATGCGCGCGGGCTGGGCTATGGGCCTTCGGGTTACTTCAGTCTGGGCAAGGAGCGCGAGGCGATGTCCGCGACCTCCTCCCGCACCCGCGCCAGCGTTCTGCTCGACGACGGATGCTGCGTCTTTCTTTCCGAGGCAGGAGATCTCCCCACGGTCGAAGTACCGCCCGATCGCGATGCACTGGCGGCGCTGCGGGACTATCTTGCGGCGCAGGGAATCGCCGCCGAGCCGGACGTCGTCTATGCCATCTACGACGAAGGGCCCGGCACGCGGCGTCTGGTCTTTCGCGCTCATCTGGCCGCCCCGGCGGCAGGGCTCGTGGCGAAGCCCATTCACGGGCTGAGCGCCTCGCCGGTGCCCGATCCGGCGGTGCATTCGATGTTGAGCCGGTTCGAGACCGAGTTCCGGAACCAGAGTTTCGGTCTCTATGTCGGTGACGAACGTCGAGGCGATGTCCTGCCGAGTGGGAAGGGATGACGGGATGGAGGTGATGTTGCCCAATCATCGGAGACGGTGACCCCGCATCCGGGACGGTGAATGCGCGGCTCGGTTCCCTGCGAGCTCGAACCGTGACGATTCGCATCCGCCCGGTCCTTGAACCCGTGGTGGCGGTGCGCGAGCCTTGCGGCCGTCGCTGCGGCACGCATCTGTGGCCGTACGACGCGACGTGACGCGAGCGTCGCCGACCACCCGGCGCCGGCGGTCGTTCCCGGACTCCGGGTGAGCCGGACCGGAGCACGGGGCCGCACGCGCGCGCCGACCGGTTCAACGGCTCGCGGGAGAAGGAGGATCCATTGCATGCCCAGCCTCGCGACCCTCGAAGGCGACTACGACTACATCATCGTCGGCGCCGGCACCGCCGGCTGCGTGCTTGCGAACCGCCTGACCGAGGACCCCCGCACCCGTGTGCTCCTGCTCGAAGCCGGGGGGAGCGACCGCTACCACTGGGTCCGGATTCCGGTGGGCTACCTGTACTGCATGGGCAATCCCCGCACGGACTGGATGATGAGCACGGCGTCGGAGCCCGGCCTCAACGGGCGCAGCCTCGCCTACCCGCGCGGCAAGGTGCTCGGCGGGTGCTCGTCGATCAACGGCATGATCTACATGCGGGGTCAGGCCGCGGACTACGACCACTGGCGCCAGCTCGGCAACGTCGGCTGGTCGTGGGACGACGTCCTTCCGTACTTCCTGAAGTCCGAGGACCACCACGCCGGCGCGAGCCCCATGCACGCGGCCGGCGGCGGCTGGAAGGTCTCGAAGCAGCGGCTTCGCTGGGAGATCCTCGAAGCGGTGCAGGAGGGTGCGAGGGAGTTCGGCATCGAGCCCCGCGCCGACTTCAACGACGGCGACAACGAAGGCTCGGGCCTGTTCGAGGTGAACCAGCGCCGGGGCGTGCGCTGGAACACCGCCGACGGCTTCCTGCGCCCGGCGATGAAGCGGCCCAACCTGCGGGTGGTCGTCGGGGCCGAGACCGAGCGACTGCTGATCGAAGGCCGCGAAGTCCGCGGCGTGGTCTATCGGCACCGGGAGGGGCGGCGACAGGCGCTCGCCCGGGCCGAGGTACTGCTTGCGGCGGGGTCCATCCATTCGCCCAAGATTCTTGAGCTCTCCGGCGTCGGCCAGCCCGAGCGTCTGACCGGGCTCGGCATCGGCGTGGTCCACGAGAGCCCGGGCGTGGGGGAGAACCTGCAGGACCATCTGCAGATCCGCACCGTGTTCAAGGTCAGCAACGCCAGGACCCTGAACACGATGGCCAACGGCGTGTGGGGCAAGCTGCGCATCGTGCTGGAGTACGCGTTGCGGCGCAGCGGGCCGATGTCTATGGCGCCCAGCCAGTTCGGAATGTTCACGAAGTCGGACTTGGCGCGTGCGACCCCGGACCTGGAGTACCACGTCCAGCCGCTGTCGACCGACCGGCTGGGCGATCCGCTGCATCCGTTTCCCGCGATCACGATGTCGGTGTGCAATCTCCGCCCCGAAAGCCGCGGGAGCTGTCACGTCACCAGCGCCGACGTGGACTCGCACCCGGAGATCCGGCCGAACTACCTCTCCACCGATCACGACCGTCGCGTCGCGGTGGTCTCCGTGCGCCAGGCCCGCGAGATCATGACCGCGGCGGCGTTGAAGCGGTACACGCCGGAGGAGTTCCTTCCCGGTGCCGAGGTGCAGTCCGAGGACGAGCTGATCGAGGCGATCGGCAACATCGCGACGACGATCTTCCACCCGGTGGGGACCTGCAGGATGGGACCGGAGCCAGGGGCGGTCGTCGGCGCCGATCTGCGGGTGCACGGGTTGGGGGGGCTGCGGGTCGTGGATGCCTCCGTCATGCCGCGGATCGTTTCGGGGAATACGGCTTCTCCGGTCATCATGATCGCCGAGAAGGCCGCCGACATGATTCGGGGTCGATGCGGCCGTGCGGCGTGATGCGCGGCACTGTGCACCGGATTCCTCGGGGTGCGATGATCTTTGCGATCGAGCCGAGTTCTTGCGGGTTCCCGGGAGCGCGGGCATCTTGGTGTGCCGTGCAAAGGCACACCCTTTCAGCGG
>JAPPGP010000215.1 GCA_028821395.1 Defluviicoccus sp. | reverse complement strand
GAGGCGGCGAGCGGCGGCCGGCCGCCCGAGCACGGCATCGGGGTGCGCGGCACCATGCGCTGGTAGCCGAGACGGCGGCGCGGGGAAAACGCCCCGCCGCCCCCGCCCCGGCCTGCCCGCCGACAGCTGACGCCGGCGCCGGCGCGTCATCGATACCGTTTTCGCTATCGATAGCGTCACGTCGCGCGATATCCCTTTTTGGATATGGCAACATTCCAATATACTATCGTTGTCATGCTTGCGCTTGCCGAACCGGACACCGCGCATCGGGGACCGTCGGGCCAATCGCCCCGTCGCGCCGACAGGAGATGTTGAAGTGAACGATACCGCCTCTTCGCGCGCAACCGGCCGCGAGTCCCCGAGCCGTCCCGCGGCCGCGCGCCTCGCCGGCGCCGCGGTCCTCCTCGTGCTCGCCTGCCTGGCGCCGAGCCCGCAGGCCTGGGCGCAGAACGCCGCGCCGACCGCCGCCAACAGCACGGTCACCACCGACGAGGACACGCCCTACACCTTCAAGGCGACCGACTTCCGCTTCTCCGACACCGACGCGGGCGACACGCTGGCGAGCGTGAAGATCGTGGCCCTGCCCGCGGCCGGCTCGCTGACCGCCGACGGCACGCCGGTGATTCCCGACCAGTCGATCACCAGGGCCGACATCGACGGGAACAAGCTGGTCTTCACCCCGGGGAGGAACCGCTTCGGCTTTCCTCTTACCGGCTTCACCTTCAAGGTGAGCGACGGCACCGCCGAGAGCGCGTCGACCTACACCATGAGCATCACCGTGAACCCGGTGAACGACCCGCCGCTCGGGGCAAGCGACGCCGTTCCCATGGCCGAGGACACGGAGCGCGCCCTCACCGCCCCCCTCTTCGTCTTCATCGACATGGACGGCGACGCGCTGGCGAGCGTGCGGATCGTGACCCCGCCAACGCGCGGCTCGCTGACCCTCGACGGCATGCCGGTGACGCCCGACCAGTCGATCTCCAGGGCCGACATCGACGCGAACAAGCTGGTCTTCGCCCCGGCGGCGAACGAGTTCGGCAATGGCTATGCCAGCTTCATGTTCCGCGTGAGCGACGGCGCCGACGAGAGCGCGTCGACCTACATCATGACGTTCCACGTGACCCCCGTTCCCGACCGGCCGACCGCGGAGGACGCGGTCGTGCGCGTGCTCGAGGACGGGCGCCAGGCCCTCCAGGCCTCCCACTTCAACTTCTCCGACCCGGACGAGGGCGACATGCTGGCCGCCGTGCGGATCGTGACCCTGCCGGCGGCGGGCTTGCTGACCATCGACGGCCAGGCGGTGATGGCCAACCAGGTGTTCCCCAGGGCCCAAATCGACGTGGGCCTGCTGATCTTCGCCCCGGCGGAGAACGCCTTCGGCGACGATTACGCCAGGCTCACCTTCAAGGTGATCAGCAACGACGGCGAGAGCGCCGACGACTACACCATGACCTTCAACGTGGCCCCGCTCAACGACCCGCCCACCGCGGCAAACAGCACGGTGCCCATGCAGGAGGACACGACCTACACCTTCTCGGCCGACGATTTCGGCTTCTCCGACGTGGACCTGGACGACGCGCTGGCGAGCGTGCGGATCGTGACCCCGCCCATGGCGGGCTCGCTGACCCTCGACGGCACGGCGGTGCAGGCAAACCAGTCGATCTCCAGGGCCGACATCGACGCCGGCAAGCTGGTCTTCGCCCCGGCGGAGGACGAGTTCGACCAGCCCTATGCCAGCCTCACCTTCCGGGTGAGCGACGTCACCGCCGAGAGCGCGGACACCTACACCCTGACCGTCGTAGTGAACGCGGTCAACGACCCGCCGGCCGGCGCCGGCAAGACGATCACCACCGAGGAGGACACGCCCTACGCCTTCTCGGCCGACGACTTCGGCTTCGTCGACGTGGACGGCACGCTGGCGAGCGTGCGGATCGTGACCCTGCCGGCGCGGGGCTCGCTGACCAACGACGGCACGGCGGTGCAGGCAGACCAGTCGATCTCCTTTGCCGACCTCGACGCCGGCAAGCTGGTCTTCGCCCCGGCGGAGGACGAGTTCGACCAGCCCTATGCCAGCCTCACCTTCCGGGTGAGCGACGGCATCGCCGAGAGCGCGGAGGTCTACACCATGACCTTCCACGTGACCGCGGTGAACGACCCGCCGACCGCGGCAAACAGCACGGTCACCACGGAGGAGGACACGCCCTACACCTTCTCGGCCGACGATTTCGGCTTCCAGGACGTGGACACGGGCGACACGCTGGCGAGCGTGAGGATCACGTTCGGGCCGTCGCGGGGATCGCTGACCAATGACGGCACGGAGGTGATGCCCGACCAGCCGGTCTCCAGGGCGGACATCGACGCGGGCAAGCTGGTCTTCACCCCGGCCCCGAATGAATTCGCCCCCTCCCATGCCTACTTCCAGTTTCACGTGAGCGACGGCATCGCCGAGAGCGAAGGCTCCGCCTACACCATGACCGTCGCCGTGACCTCGGTGAACGACCTGCCCACCTCCGCCGACCACACGTTAACCGTGCTGGAGGACGCGAAACTCTACTTTAACTTCCTCGACTTCGCCTTCAACGACATGGACAGCCTCGACTCGCTGGTGAGCGTGCGGATCGTGACCCTGCCGACGGCGGGCTCGCTGACCTTCGACAACACGCCGGCGTCCCCCGGCCAGTCGGTCTCCGTTCCCGAATTCGAAGCGAGCAGGCTGGTCTTTACCCCGGCGGCGGACGCCTCCGGCCCCGCTTACGCCCGCTTCACCTTCCGGGTGAGCGACGGCATGGACGAGAGCGCGGAGGTCTACACCATGACCATCGACGTGACCGCGGTGAACGACCCGCCCACCTCGGCGAACAACACGGTCACCACCGACGAGGACACGCCCTACACCATCTTGGCCGGCGATTTCCGCTTCGCCGACGTGGACCCGGACGGCACGCTGGCGAGCGTCAAGATCGTGACCCTGCCGACGGCGGGCGAGCTCACCAATGACGGCACCGCGGTGACCCCCGACCAGTCGATCACCAGGGCCGACATCGACGCCGGCAAGCTGGTCTTCGCCCCGGCGGCGAACGCCTCGGGAGATCCCTATGCCAGCTTCACCTTCAAGGTGAGCGACGGCACCGCCGAGAGCGCCGACACCTACACCCTGACCGTCGTCGTGAACGCGGTGAACGACCCGCCGGTCGCCGACGGCCAGGAGCTGACAATCCGCGAGGACACGCCCGTCACCTTCTCGCCCGGCCTCTTCGGCTTCTTCGACGAGGACACGGGCGACACGCTGGCGAGCGTGCGGATCGTGACCCTGCCGACGGCGGGCGAGCTGACCAATGACGGCATGCCGGTGACCCCCGGCCAGTCGATCTCCTTCGCCGACATCGAGGCCGGCAAGCTGGTCTTCGCCCCGGCGGCGAACGCCTCGGGAGATCCCTATGCCAGCTTCACCTACAGGGTGAGCGACGGCACCGACGAGAGCGCGGACACCTACACCGTGAGCTTCGAGGTGATTCCCGTGAACGACCCGCCGACCGCCGCCGACAAGACGGTCGCGATCGGGGTGGACACGCCCTACGCCTTCTCGGCCGGCGATTTCGGCTTCGAGGACGTGGACCCCGACGACGCGCTTGACAGAGTGCGGATCGTGACCCCGCCCACCGCCGGCTCGCTGACCGAGGACGGCACGGCGGTGACGCCCGACCTGCCGATCGACAAGGCCGATATCGACGCGGGCAAGCTGGTCTTCACCCCGGCGGCGAACGCCATGGGCAATCCCTATGCCACCTTCACCTTCAAGGTGAGCGACGGCGCCGCCCTGAGCGCGGACGAATACACCATGACCGTCATCGTGACCGACGAGAACCTCGTGCCGACCGCGGCCGACCGCGAGGTGACCGCGCAAGAGGACACGCCCTACGCCTTTTCGGCCGACGATTTCGGCTTCGCCGACACGAATGTGGACGACATGCTGGCGAGCGTCAGGATCGCGACCCCGCCGGCGCGGGGCGCACTCACCCATGACGGCATGCCGGTGACCCCCGGCCAGTCGATCTCCAGGGCCGACATCGACGCGAGCAAGCTGGTCTTCGCCCCGGCGGCGAACGCCTTCGGCGAGGATTACGCCCGCTTCACCTTCCGGGTGAGCGACGGCACCGACGAGAGCGCGTCGGCCTACACCATGACCGTCGAAGTGACCGCGGCGAACGACCCGCCGACCGCGTCCGATCGAACGGTCGCGACCGCGGTGAATACGCCCCGCGCCTTCTCGGCCGGCGATTTCGGCTTCGCCGACGTGGACCCCGACGACGCGCTTGAGAGCGTGAAGATCGCGACCCTGCCCATGGCGGGCGAGCTGACCCATGACGGCACGGCGGTGACGCCCGACCAGTCGATCTCCCGCGCCGACCTCGACACGGACAAGCTGGTCTTTACCCCGGCGGCGGACGCCCTGGGCGACGCTTACGCCCGCTTCACTTTCCGGGTGAGCGACGGCACCGCCGAGAGCGCGTCGGCCTACACCATGACCGTCGACGTCACCCTGCCGAACGCCGCGCCGGTCGCGGCCGACCGCGAGGTGACCGCGCGAGAGGACACGCCCTACGCCTTCCAGGCGGGCGATTTCGGCTTCTCCGACACCAATGTGGGCGACACGCTCGCGAGCGTCAGGATCGCCACCCTGCCGGCGGCCGGCGCGCTGACCAATGGCGGCGCGGCGGTGACCGCCGGCCAGTCGATCTCCCGCGCCGACATCGACGCGGGCCGGCTGGTCTTCGCCGCGGCGGCGAACGAATTCGGCGACGCTTACGCCCGCTTCGGCTTCCGGGTGAGCGACGGCACCGCCGAGAGCGCGTCGGCCTACACCATGACCGTCGACGTCACCCTGCCGAACGCCGCGCCGGTCGCGGCCGACCGCGAGGTGACCGCGCGAGAGGACACGCCCTACGCCTTCCAGGCGGGCGATTTCGGCTTCTCCGACACCAATGTGGGCGACACGCTCGCGAGCGTCAGGATCGCCACCCTGCCGGCGGCCGGCGCGCTGACCAATGGCGGCGCGGCGGTGACCGCCGGCCAGTCGATCTCCCGCGCCGACATCGACGCGGGCCGGCTGGTCTTCGCCGCGGCGGCGAACGAATTCGGCGACCCCTATACCAGCTTCACCTTCCGGGTGAGCGACGGCAGCGACGAGAGCGCGGCGGCCTACACCATGACCGTCGATGTCACCCCGGCCGCCGGTAACGCGATGCTCGAGGCCTGGAACGCCCGCTTCGGCAGCACCGTCGGCGACCAGGCGGTGGACGCGGTGACGGCGCGCCTCGAGCTCGGCGGAGGATCGCGGGCGACCCTCGGCGGTCAGCGCGTCGGCGGCCCCGGGACCGGCCTGCCGGGGGCGTCTCGCGCGGGCCGGCCGGGCTGGCCGGACGATGCCGGGGACGCGGCCGGCCGCCGCGTGAGCCGCGGGATGAGCGGGGAGGAGCTGCTGCGCGGCAGCGCGTTCCACCTCTCGGAGGGCGAGGCCGGCCAAGGCGGCGCCTACGCCCTCTGGGGCAGCATGGCGTTCGACGCCTTCGAGGCGCGGGCGGACGGGATGAGAATGGAGTCCGACGTGACCACGGCGTTCCTCGGCGCCGACGGCGCGTGGGGGCGCGTTCTGGCGGGCGTCGCGGTCGGGTTCAGCAGGGCCGAAGGCGACTACCGGCCGGTCGCGTCCGGCAGCGGCGGAGGCGAGGCGGGCGCGATCGAGAGCGACCTCACCGGCCTCTACCCCTATGCGCGGGTCGCGCTGAGCGAGAGGCTGAGCGCCTGGGGGCTGGCCGGCTACGGCGCCGGCGACCTCACGCTGACGCCCGAGGGCCGGGCGGCCATCGAGACGAGAATAGCGATGCGGATGGGCGCGGTCGGCATCAAGGGCCTCCTGCTGGACGGAGAACGGACGGACGGCGCGCGCGTGTCGGTGAGGTCGGATGCGATGTGGGTGCGGACCGAGACCGACGCGGCGCGGGACCTGGACGCGGCCCGGGGCGACGCCAACCGGCTCCGGCTGATCCTCGATGCGGCGCGCGACTTCGACGTGGGAGACGGCGCGACCCTCACGCCGTCGGGCGAGCTCGGGCTGCGCCTCGACGGGGGCGATGCGGAGAACGGCGCCGGGATGGAGCTGGGCGGCGGGATGCGCTACGCGGTGGGAGGTTTCGCGGTGGAGAGCCGGGCCCGCGTCCTGGTCGCGCACGAGGAGAGCGGCCGCGAGGAATGGGGCGTCTCGGGCTCGGCGGCGCTGTCCGCGGACGCGCTGGGACGGGGTTTCTCGTTCTCGCTCCAACCGGGCTGGGGGCGGGCGGAGAGCGGGACGGAGACGCTGTGGTCGCCGGCCGGCGCGGCGCGCGGGGTCGAGGCGAAGGGCCGGCTGGACGCGCGGCTGGGCTACGGGTTCGCAATGCTGGCCGACCGCCTCACCGCCACGCCCGAGCTCGGGCTGGAGCTGGCGGAGTCGCACCGGCAATACAGCCTCGGCTGGCGGCTGGAGCGGGCCCGTCCCGCGCGGGTGGATTTCGGCCTCAGGTTCGAGGCCGCGCGGCGCGAGACGGCGGGCGGCGGCCGGCCGCCCGAGCACGCGGTGGGGGCCCGCCTGACCGCGGGCTGGTGAGCGCCGCGCCCTCCGCCCGGGGGCGGCCCCCGCCGGCGCCACGACCCAGGGACTCGCAGCCGTCGCGCGCTTCAGTATGATGCCGGGCTCTCACAGCCTGTCCCAGGGAGGATCGGAACGTGCCAATCGAACGCCATGCCGCCCCGACCCGGCGCCTTGCCGCCGCGCTGCTGGCCGCTGCCGCGGTGCTGGCGGGCAGCGCCGCCTTCGCCGCCGACAAGATCGACGTGGGCGCGCTGCGCTTCACGTCGCACTCGGCGAGCTTCATCGCCTTCGAGAAGGGCTACTTCAAGGAGGCCGGGCTCGACGTGGAGTTCAAGTTCTTCCAGGCCGCCGCGCCGATGGCGGTCGCGATCGCCTCGGGCGACATCGATTACGGCATCACCGCGATCACCGGCGGGCTGATCAACCTCGCCGACAAGGGCGCGATCAAGGTCATCGGCGGCGCGCTGCACGAGGAGAAGGGGATCGACGGCTCGGCCATCCTGGTCTCCGAGGCCGCCTGGAAGGACGGCGTGACCACGCCCGCCAAGCTCGCCGGGCGCAGCTTCGGGATCACCCAGACCGGGTCCTCCTTCCACTACATGGCATCCCGCATCGCCGCGAAGGAAGGCATCCCGATGGAGCGGATCAAGCTGCGGCCGCTGCAGAAGGTGGGCGCCATCATCGGCGCGCTGAAATCGGGCCAGATCGACGCC
Organism: Defluviicoccus sp.; assembly: GCA_028821395.1. Lineage (GTDB taxonomy): Bacteria > Pseudomonadota > Alphaproteobacteria > MPNO01 > MPNO01 > MPNO01. The sequence goes on along the minus strand of JAPPGP010000215.1, from coordinate 35,063 downwards.
TGGGCGATCGTGCCGCATATTGCCAAGGCGCTCGCCAAAGGCGGCAAGATCCGCATTATCGGGTGGGTCGCCGACTACGCGCCGGACTACCAGGTGACCACGGTTTTCACCTCGGCCAGGACCGCGGCCGAGCGGCGCGACCGCACCAAGCGTTTCCTCGCCGCGTTCTCGCGGGGCGTCGATGACTTCAACGCCGCCCTGGTCGACAAGACCGCCGGCGAGGCGGCGGCCGAGGCGACGGTCAGGCTGATCCACAAATACGTCTACACCAGCCGGCCCTACGCCAAGGCCGCGCCGTCGATCCGCAACGGCGCGATGCGGCTCAACAAAGGGGCGAAGCTCAACCTCTCCAGCGTCAAGGCGCAGCTCGACTGGTTCAAGGCGTCCGGGCTGGTCAAGGGCGATATCGGCATCGACAAGCTGGTCGACGGAAGCTACGTCGAGACCTACTGACCGCGGCGGGAAGGCCCGGCGGTGGAGCTTCGCCTCGCCGGGCTTCACCATGCCTATGGCGACGTCGAGGTGCTGCGGGGGATCGATCTCGACATCCCGGCGGGGCGCATCGTCTGCGTCATCGGGCCGTCGGGCTGCGGCAAGTCGACCCTGCTGCGCCTGATCGGCGGGCTCGAACGGCCCGACCGGGGGAGGGTGATCCAGATCGGCGAGCCGCCGCCCGGCTCGCTCAATCCGCTGACCTATATCTTCCAGGACTTCGCGCTGCTGCCCTGGCGCACCGTCGAGGGCAATGTGCGGATCGTGCTGGAGGACCACGCGCTCGGGCGCGCCGAGACCGCGCGGATCGTCGATGACGTGCTCGCCCGCACAAGGCTCGCGGAGTTCCGCTCGGCGTTTCCGCGCCAGCTCTCGGGCGGCATGAAGCAGCGCGTCGCCATCGCCCGCGCGCTCTCGGTCTCGCCCGCCTTCCTGCTGATGGACGAGCCGCTGTCGGCGCTCGACGCCCAGACCCGCGAGCTGCTGATGGACGACCTGATCGAGCTCTGGACGCGCGAGGGATTCTCGGCGGTCTACATCACCCACAATTTGCAGGAGGCGGTCAGGCTGGGCCACCGGGTGGCGGTGCTGTCTCGCCGCCCCGGAGAGGTCCGCGAGATCCTGGAGATCGACCTGCCGCTGGATGCGCGCCAGGCGCACGACCGCGAGCTCGAAGGGCATCGGCAACGTCTCTGGACGCTGCTCCGCGACGAGGCCCAGGCGGCCGAGCTGGAGCTGGTCGGTGGCTGAGACCCGCGACGCCGGCAGGACCGTCCCCTTCCGGGGTGGCGGGTTCCTGCCCCGGCCGCTCGGCATCGTCGGGCCGCTGGTGTTCCTCGCCGTCATTGGGCTCTGGGAGGCGGGGTGCCGCGCCGGGCTGATCCCGCCGCTGGTGCTGCCGGCGCCGTCGGAGGCGCTGGCGGCGCTGTCGCATTTGGTGGAGACCGGGCTGTTGTGGAAGCATGTGGGCGCGTCCTTGCAGCGTCTGGTGCTGGGCTGGACGCTCGGCACGCTGATCGGCATGGCGGTCGGCGTCTCGATCGGGCTGTTCTCGCTCGCCCGCGCCGGGCTGGCGCCGGTGGTCGCGGCGGTCTTCCCGATCCCCAAGATCGCGCTGCTGCCGCTGTTCGTCATCTGGTTCGGCATCGGCGAGGGCTCGAAGGTGGCGACCATATTGTTCGGCACCTTCTTCCCCACCGTGGTCGCGACCTATGGCGGGGTCGACAATGTCGACCGCAGCCTGATCCGCATGGCGCAGTCCTTCGGGCTCTCCTGGCTCTCGATCGTGCGCAAGATCATCCTGCCGGGCGCGCTGCCGGCGATCCTGCCGGGGTTCCGCATCTCGGCGGCGATCGCTATTGTGCTGCTGGTCGCCGCCGAGATGATCGGCGCCGAGTTCGGCATCGGCGCCTATATCCTGCTGGCCGGCAGCCTGATGGCGATGGACGAGCTGATCGCCGGCGTCGCCATCCTGTCGGTCCTCGGGCTCACCGTGAACTGGCTGATCGCCCGCGCCGAGCGCTTCCTGCTGCGCTGGCGGCTATAGGTAGTTCGCCCGGTACCAGTCGTTGATGTCGCCGCCCCGGGTCACCCAGACCTCCCTGCGCTGGCGGATGTAGCCGAGCGCCTTGTCGAGATACTTGGCGCGGAAGGCGTGGCCGATCAGGAAGGGGTGGAGGCAGATCGCCATCACCCGGCCGGTCGCCGCGCCGTCCTCGTAGAGCACGTCGAACTGGTCGACGATCATGCGGTAGAACTCCTCGGCGCCCAGCCCGCGGTCGAGGAAGGCCGGGATGTCGTTGATCTCGATCGAGTAGGGCACCGAGATCAGCGAGCCCTCCTTCACGGTCATCGCGTAGGGCTGCTCGTCATTGACCCAGTCGCAGACATACTCGATGCCGTTCGCCGCCAGGATGTCGGGCGTGTTGAAGCTCTCGCTCAGCGCCGGCCCCAGCCAGCCCTTGGGCGCGGTCCCGGTGCCGTCTGCGATGGTGGACACGATGTCGCCGACCAGCGCCCGCTCCTCGTCCTCGGACTGAGCGTTGAGCAGCACCGAGTTGGTGCTGCCATGCCCCATCCACTCCCAGCCGAGATCGTTGCCGGCCTCGACGATGCGGGGATATTGCCCGCAGACCTCGGAGTTTAGCGCGACGGTGCCCTTGACCCCGTGGCGCTCCATCACCTCCATCATGCGCCAGATGCCGACGCGCACGCCGAAATCGCGCCACGAATAGTTGAGCACGTCGGGCTTGAGATGGGCGGTCACCGCGGTGACCGAGGTCGAGGGCTTGTCCCAGTGGAAATGCTCGATATTGGGGATCACCCAGACCGCGATCCGCGCGCCGTTGGGGAAGCGCAGCTTCTCGCGGTCGACGATCGGCGAGTAGTCGAAGCGTCCGTGTTCCATGCCTTCCTCCGCTAGCGGTTGTGGCCGATCGTCGACAGATATTGCAGCGCCTCGTCGAGCGAGACCACGTCGGCGTACTTCGCGTTGAGGTCGAACAGGCTCTGGTCGTGCGCCGCCTGCGAGCGGTCGCCGACGGCCTCGCGCACCACCATCGGCCGGAATCCCACCTGGCAGGCGTCGACCGCGGTCGCGCGGACGCAGCCCGAGGTGGTGCAGCCGGTGATGATCAGCGTGTCCACGCCATGCGCCATCAGCCGCGAGACGATGTCGGTGCCGTAGAAGCAGGAGGCGTATTTCTTGACCAGCAGCGTGTCGCCGGGGCGGAAATCGAGCCTGGAATCGACCTCGACCCCGTCGTCGCCCGCCTTCAGCGTGACCACCCCCTTCTGCTTGAGCGCCCAGATTCCGGCGTCCCTGAGATCGTCGTCTTCGTAGATCACGGTGGAGAAGATCACCGGGATGTCGCGCTCATGCGCCGCCTCCAGCAGCGGCCGGATCGCCTCGATCTCCTCGTCCAGGTCGGCGCCCAGCATGCGGTCCGAGTCGGTGAAGGCCTTGAGCATGTCGATCACGATCAGCGCCGGCCGCTCGCCGAATCCGATCTTGAGCCCGAACCCCCGCTCGGCGAAGAACGCCTCGTCGCTCTTCTCGGTCTGTCCTGCCATCTCGTTCTCCTTCCCGCGCCGTCAGGCAATCCGGCGAACGTTACGACGTTTCGGGCGGGCGGGTACAGGGCAGGCCAACGGAGGCGTTGTCCCGGCGCCGCGGCTGGGGCCATACTCCCGGCGGCAGAAACGACCGGGCGATCCGCCCGGCGCGACAAGGAGACAGCGCGATGAGGAAGCTTGACCGCGTCCCGTTGATTGCCGCGGGCGTCTGCGCGGCGCTGGCCGCCTGGCCCGCAGCGGCGCAAAAGACCTACGAGATCAAGATCGGCTTCGTGACGATCAACGATTCCCAGCACCGGGCGGCGGAGCTGTACAAGGCGGCGCTGGAGAAGCGGACCGGCGGGCAGCTCAAGGTGAGCATCTTCCCGGCCGCCCAGCTCGGCACAATCCCGCGCCAGCTCGAGGGCATCCAGCTCGGCACCCAGGAGTTCTTCGTCACCCCGCCGGGATTCTTCCAAGGCATCAACCCCGCCTTCCAGGCGCCCGACGCGCCGGGCCTGTTCGACTCGAACTGGCACCAGCATTTGACGATGAACCACCCGAGCGTGCGCGGCGAATTCGTCAAGCTGGGCGAAAAGGCCGGCATCGTGCCGACCTTCATATGGTCCGCGGGCGTCGGCGCGATCGCCTCGCGCGAGCCGATCCGCACCCTCGGCGACCTCCAGGGCAAGAAGCTCCGCGTGCTCGCCACCAAGATGGAGATCGCGTTGATGGACACTTTCGGCGCGGCCGGCATACCGATTCCGTACTCGCAGGTCGTCCCGTCGATCCAGAAGCGGGTGGTCGACGGCGCGCGCAGTGCGATCATCGTCATGGGGCCGTCCAAGTTCTATACGGTGGCGAAGTACCTGACGCGGACGGCGGGCGGCTATATCCCGACCGGCGCCTATGCCAGCATGGCGGCGCTCAAGAAGCTGCCGCAGGACCTGCAGACCGCGATCTGGGAAGAGGGCGCGAAGCTCGCCGACCCGTCGGTGGAGATCGCCGTCGAAATCACCACCCATTGGGAAAGGCAGTGGACCAAGGAGGGCGGCGAGGTCATCGATCTCTCCGATGCCGACCGCAAGGAGTTCTTCCGCCGCGCCAAGCCGCTGGGCGACAAGATCCTCGGCAGCCACCCGAAGATCGCGCCGATGTACAACCTCATCAAGGCGGCGGCCGAGAAGACACGCGCCGAGGCGGCCGTCAAGCACAAGGCCACGATGATGAGACTCGACAAGAAAATGAAGTAGCGTGGTCCACGGACCGGCCGGGGCGGGCGCTCCGGCCGGTTCTCGGTATCGACAGCGGAAGGATCCGCCAATGTCCCAACCGATACAAGTCCGGGTGGCGCCCAAGGGCATGGGCATCAACGAGTTCGTCGCAATGGAGGAGGGCTTCTTCCGCGACGAGGGGCTCGATGTCGAATTCGACATGCAGGTGTTCCGCGGCACCCAGTCGAGCTGGAAGGGGCTCGACTATTTCGAGCGTCCGCAGGACCGCCCCTTCGCGGAGAACGGCGCCGAGAACCTGATCCAGTGCGCCTGCCAGTGGGGAACGGTGAGCAACGCCGCCTCCGGGATGGGCAAGGCGGTGCGCGACTGCTACGGCGTCTCGCCCTGGGGGATCTTCGTCCGCCCCGATTCCGAGATCCGGACGCCCGAGGACCTGGCGGACGTGCCCATCGCGGTGGGAATGCGCGCGGGCAGCCATTTCAACGTGCCCTACAGGCTGGAGAAATACCTCCCGCTCGAGCGCATCGACTGCCTCAATGTCGGCGGGTTCTCGGCCCGGCTGGAGGCGTTGCTCTCGGGCGAGGTGGAGGCCGCCAGCCTGCTCCCGCCGCAGATCGACATGGCGAAACAGCTCGGCATGCGGGCGATCATGGAAGACGAGTTCATCACCATCTGGTGGGTCCCCGAGACGATGCCCCAGGCGGCGCTCCGGGGGTATATCGACGCGCTCGCCCGGGCGGAACGGGCGATCGAGGCCGATCCGGGCAAATACCTGCCGGCGTGGCGGCACTGCATCCCCGAGGCCTTCGCCGATCGGAGCTGGGATTTCGCGTGCTTCAGCCGCGGCGAGCGGTTCGTCAAGGCGCCGCTCCCGGACGGGCTGATCGAGGAGATCTTCGAGCAGGTCGACCGCTGGGACCTCGCCCAGTACGTCGAGGAGCGTTCGCCGGACCGCCTGCTCTACGCCGTGGAATAGGGGCAGGGGGAGGCTGGCGGCGAGCGGCATGCGCGAACGGGTGGAGATCTTCGAGGGCGACATCACCACGCTCGCGGTGGACGCGATCGTGAACGCGGCCAACAACGCGCTGCTCGGCGGCGGCGGGGTGGACGGGGCGATCCACCGCGCCGCCGGGGCCCGCCTGCTCGCCGAATGCCGCACGCTCGGCGGCTGCGACACGGGCGATGCCAAGGCGACCGGGGGATACGACCTGCCGGCCCGTTTCGTGATCCACACCGTGGGCCCGGTCTGGCAGGGCGGGGGACAGGGCGAGCCCGAGCTGCTCGCGCGCTGCTATCGCCGCTGCTTCGAGATCGCCGAAGAGAAACGGCTCGCCTCGATCGCCTTCCCGGCGATCGGCACCGGGGTCTACGGCTACCCGCTGGAGGCGGCGACCCGCATCGCGGTGACCGGGGCCAGGGACTGCCTCGCAGGCGGTGGCGGGCTGGAGAGGGTGGTATTCGCCTGTTTCGGGACCGAAGCGCGGGACATCTACACCGCCGTGGTCGACGAGATCCTTCCCCGGTAGTCCCCGCCCACAGGTTCAAAGAGAGCAGGCATGAAATTCACCTCCGGCCCGTCAATCTCGGCCAACCCCAACCCGCGCGTGCCGCTCGCCGCCGTCGTCGAGTTCGCCACCGACGCGCCGTCGCGCGCGGTCGTGGAAGTCTCGGCTTCGGGCCGCAAGTGGCGGGCCCCGTCCGGCGCTGAGGCGCGAACCCGCCACCGCGTGCCGGTGGTCGGCATCCGCCCCGGCGAGACCTGCACGGTCGCCGTCTCGGCCGAGGATACCGGAGGGGGTCGGATCGCGGCGCCGGCGCCGCTCTCCTTCACCGCGCCGCCGCTGCCCGACGATTTCCCGCCCATCGCGGTGAAGACCTGCGTGCCGGAAAAGCGCGAGCCCGGGGCGATGCTGTTCAACGTCCGCCACTCGCCGGCCTCCGAGCATCATGACGATTTCGGTCTCATCGTCGCCGTCGACCGCGACGGCGGGATCGCCTGGTACTACAGCATCGGCGAAGCGGTCGGCGACGTGCGCCGGCTCGCCAACGGCAACATCCTCTATGTCGCCGACGGCCGGATCTGCGAGATCGACCTGCTCGGCGACACCGTGGCCGAGTGGTACGCCGAAGGGCGCTGGCGGGAGAAGACACCGCCCGAAGGCGCGATCCCGGTGGCGGCCGGGATGTTCCACCACGCCGTCATCGAGCTGCCGTCGGGCAATATCCTCGCGTGCAGCATGGAGATCCGCGAGATCGAGGGCTTCCCGCTGAACGAGGAGGAGCCCGGCGGCGAGACCGAGACGGCGCGGGTGGTCGGCGACGTGATCGTCGAGTTCGAGCGCGACGGCACCGTGGTGGGCGAGCACCGCCTGCTCGACCTGCTGGATCCGCGCCGGGTGTGCTATGGCAGCCGCGCCGCCTACTGGGTGCATCGCGGCTATCCCGATACCTGCGACTGGAGCCACGTCAACGGGCTCGCCTATGACGCGGACTCGGGGCGGATCGTCGCCTCGGTGCGCCACCAGGACTGCATGATCGGCATCGACCGGGCAAGCGGCGCGCTCGACTGGATCCTCGGCACGCCGGCCAACTGGCGCCGGCCCTGGTCCGACAAGCTGCTCAGCCCGGAGGGCGGGCTCGAATGGCAGTACCACCAGCACGATTGCTCGTTCACGCAGTCGGGCACGATCCTCTGCTTCGACAACGGCAACGGGCGCGCGACCCCGCCCGATCCGAAGATGGCGGACGCCGCGAGCTACAGCCGGGCGGTCGAGTTCGCGGTGGATGCGGAAGCGGGGACCGTGCGCCAGGTCTGGTGCCGCGGCCGGCCGGAGGACGGGACCTACTCGGCCTTTCAGAGCGGCGTCTGCCGCCTGCCCGAGACCGGCAACGCGTTCGTCAACTATGGCGGGGTGTGCACCGTCGACGGCCTCCCGTCGTCCCAGGTTTTTCGGGGGCACTGCCTCGCGCGGCTGATCGAGGTCACGCCGGGCGCGCCGGGCGAAATCGTGTTCGAGCTGGTCGTCGACGACGCTGGCGCCGACGACCCGGCGGCGCTGTCCTCGTTCCGCGCCGAGCATTTTCCCGACTTCGGGGCGGAGCTCGGGTGAGGCGGCGCGGCGGCGATGTCAGGGGTAAGGCTTGAGCGGTCGCTTCTCCGCGATCCACTCTCCGATGCCCTTGTGCAGGTCGTAGACCCGCCAGTACCCGATCTTCTCGTGGAGATAACGGCTGACGGAAGCGCTCCGCCCGCGACCGTCGCCCACGATCGCGACCGGCTGGTCGCTGATCGCGATGGGCATGAGCTTCCGCATCCACCTCAGGACATCGTGATTCCCATCGGCGTCGAAGAACGTGATTAGGTGGCTCCCTTCGATGACGCCGGTTTGCCGCCATTCCTCCGGCGTGCGGATGTCGACCACCACCTCCCGGTTCGCCAGAAGCTGTTGCAGCTTGGCGCTGTCGATCCGGATGACATCCGCGCAAAGGGGCGCGCTGCCAGCGAAGAGCGCGGTGGCCAAGAGTATCGCCCTGAACATGGCGCCCTTTCGATATACATCTATGATTGTAACAGAGAGTCTTGCACAATCTGTGGTCGGAATGCCATCGCGTCGGTCCGCACCTGGAGCGCATCGGTTTTGGATCGAACCGCGGACGCGGCCGTAGCTGTCCTTCGATTCGTTCCCTTCGGGGGCTAATCAGGATGAGGGATGGGGGATGGGCGGCCCGAACCCTCCCCCTCATCCCGAATAGGCGCGAAGCGCCTTATCGAGGGACGGCCCCGGGCGTGTCGCCGGATGGCGATTTCGCCCTACGCCTACTCCATCAGCCCGGGCAGCCACAGCACGGTGCCCGGGAAGGCGATCATCACCGCCATGACGATCAGGTTGAGCCCGACGAAGGGGAGCGCCGCGCGGTAGACGTCGTTCATCGTCGTCGACGGCGAGGCGATGCCCTTCATCACGAACAGCGACAGGCCGAAGGGCGGCGAGATGGTCGCCATCTCGAGGTTGAGCACCATGATCGCGCCGAACCAGACCGGGTCCCAGCCCATCGCGGCGACGATCGGCATGAAGATCGGGATGGTCACCATGACGATCGAGGTCTGCTCGATGAACATGCCGAGAAATATCACCGCGAGCTGCATCAGGATCAGGATGACGATCGGATGCACCGGCAGGTCGGTGGCGAGCCGGGTGATCGCAGGGGTTACGCCGGAGAAGCTGAGGAGCTGGCCGAAGGCGGCCGAGCCGGTGAGGATCAGGAGCACCATCACCGAGAGCGAGGTCGCCGAGCCGACCGCCTTCCGGATCACCTCCCAGGTCAGGCGGCGGTAGAGCGCGGCGACGGCGAAGCTCAGGAGCGCGCCCACCGCCGCCGCCTCGGTCGGGGTCGCGATGCCGAGGAAGATCGTCCCGATCACCAGCAGGATCACCGAGACCGGCGGCAGAACGTAGCGGACGGTATCGCCGAGCCGGCGCGGCAAGGGCGTCGGCTCCACTTCATAGGCCGGCGCGAGCGAGGGCTGCAAATGGCAGCGGATGACGATGTAGGCGACATAGATCAGCGCCAGCAGCAGGCCGGGCACGATGATGGCGATCAGCAGCTTGCCGACCGAGAACCGGCCGAGGCTCGCGAGGATGACGGCAAGCGCGCTCGGCGGGATCATGATCGCGAGACTCCCGCTGGCGAGGATCGGGCCGAGCGACATCGACTTCGCATAGCCCCGGCGCTCCATGTCGGGGGCGAGCGTCGAGCCCAGCATGGCGACGCTCCCCATCGCCACCCCGGTGAGCGTCGCGAACAGGGCGCCGGCGCCGACCGCGAGCACCGCCAGCCGCCCGGCGATGCGGCCGAGCCACTGGTCGAGCACGTCGATCAATTTGAACGCCACGCCCGAATGGAACATCACCGTTCCCATCAGGATGAACATCGGCAGCGGCACCAGGACGAAGGTCGATACCGATGAGTCGATCGACAGGATGAGCTGGTTGAGCCCGATGGCGCCGCCCCAGAACACGTAGACGCCGATCAGGTTGACCAGCATGAAGGCGACCGCCACCGGAATCCCTGCGAGCAGCAGCGCGCCGAGGCCGCCGAAGAAGCACAGCAGGTAGAACCACCACTCCATCGCCGTTCACCCGGCCGCCGCGGGCGGGGCGGCCGCGAGGCGCCGCCAATGGCGCCAGGCGCGGCGTGCGAACTGGAGGCCGAGGAACAGGCAGCCCACGGGGATCACCACGAGGTTGATGGCGCGCGGGATCTCGAGCTCGGCCGGGATGCGGATCCCCCTCTGCCACGAGGTGACGGTCTCGAAGGCGCCGAACCCCGCCACCGCGAGACAGACCAGCGCGCCCGCCACCGAGCCCCAGATCAGCAATTGCCGCCGCGCCTCCGGCGCGATCCGCCCGACCACCAGGTCGAGCGTCACATGCTCCTCGCGCCGCAGCACCCAGGCCGCGCCGAGGAAGGTGATGTAGAGCAGCATGGTGCCGCTGATCTGGTCGATCCCGATCAGCCCTTCGCGCAGGCCGTAGCGGAACACCACCTTGATCGTGGTGGTCAGCATGACCGCGATCATCAGCACCGCGGCCAGGATCGCGCCGCCGTCGACGATCAGGTCGAACGCGCGCACCGCGCGCGAACGGCGCGGCTCCGTCTCCGATCCCTCAAGGGGGCTGTCGGTCAACGCCCGGAAACGCGGCGGAGACCGGCCGGCGGGTCCGCCTTCCCGCCGGCCGGCCGATGGATGCCTAGTTGTATCCCAGCAGACGCCGGGCGGTCGCGTATTCCTCGGCGCTCATCACCGATTTGAACTGGGCCCAGAGCGCCTCGTTGGCGGTGGTCTCCCACTGCGCGGCTTCCTTGTCGGAGAACGTCACCAGCTTCATGCCGGCCTTCAGCATCTCCTTGAGCTGCTGCGCCTGGAAGGCCGACACCCAGCCCGCCGTCCATCCCTGGACCGGCCCCACGGCGTCGATCAGGACCTGTTTCGCATCGCCCGACAGCTTGTTCCATTTGTCGAGGTTCATCATGATGCTGACGCCGTCGCGGTAGAGCGGATGGCCGATCACGAATTTCGAGATCTTGTGCCATCCGAAGGCGGTGAAGCCGTCGTAATAGGGCCAAGTGAAGCCCTCGACCGTGCCGCGCTCCAGCGCCAGATAGACCTCGCTCGGCGGCAGTGTCACCGGCTCCGCGCCGATCTGCTTGACGAAGAAGCGGGTCAGCGGCGGCACGCGAATCTTTCGCCCCTTGAGGTCGCCGATGCCGGAGATCTTCTTCTGGGTGTACATGAAATGGTTGCCGGTGCTCGGTTCGCCGCAGAAATGGCCGACATAGCGGACGCCGTGCTTCTCGTACATCTTGACGATGAAGTTGTAGAGGTCGCTGCCCGGCCCCTTGTCCGGCACGTCGTAAGGCGACAGTTCGAAGAAATAGCCGCCCGGGACCACGCCGGCCCAGTAGTTGGGCGCGCCGTACCAGATGTCGAACAGGCCGCGCACCAGCGCCTCGGGCTGGTCGAAGGTCGGCACCACGTCGCGCGAGCCCTTGAAGGTGATCTCGACCTCGCCCTTGCCGAGCTTGTTCGCCGTCTCGAGATACTTGATGCCGATATCGGCGGCGGACGACACCTTGGGCGGCCAGGAGCCGACCATCGTCAGCTTGGTCGCCGCCGCGCGGAGCTCGCCCCCGCCCGCCGCCGCGACGGCGAGCGCCAGCAATCCGGTCCCGACCGCGGCGCTGAGGCGTTTCGCAAGTTTCATCGGATGTTCCTCCCTGTGACCCGTACCGGCGGGTCGTTGTCGTCACGATGAAGTCTAGGGCGTGCCCGTCCCGGTTGGAAGCGCCGACGCGCCCTTTGGCACGCGCCCGGCGCGTTTCGCAACCGCTTGACGCCGGTCCCCGTGGGCGGTCTTGTAGCGCGATGAGCGCGGTGCACCGCCCGTCCGAGATTTTGCAGACGCTGGAGCGGATCGGCATGAGCGCCGCCGTCGCGGTGCCGGATGGCTGGCTCGGCGAGTTCCTGGTCCGGATCGAACGGGCGCCGTGGATCTCGCTGATCCGCGCGACCCACGAGGAAGAGGCGCTGGCAATCGCCTGCGGCGCCAGGCTGGGCGGCGCCCGGACCGCGCTGATCATCCAGAACGTGGGGCTGCTGACGATGGGCGCGGGCATGGTGTGCTTGGCCCAGCGCTACCGGTTCCCGCTGTTGATCCTCGCGTCCTATCGCGGCACCCCCGCCGATCCGGTGTTCTATCACGTGCCCAAGGGGCGGGTGACCGAGCCCGTCCTGCGCGGCTTCGGCCTCGGCTATGCGGTCGCCGACGGCGCCCGGCCGATCGGCGCACAGGTGGAACAGGCCGCGACCTATGCGGAGGAGGCCTCCAGCCCCTTCGTGCTGCTGCTGGGCCAGGAGGACGTGCAGTGGTGAGCGGTCCGGCGCCGACCCGCGAGTCCTACTACCGGGCAATGGCCGAGGCGCTGCCGCCGGAGACGCTGGTCGTCACCGCGCTCGGCAACGCGTCCTATCTGTGGGCCGCGATCCGCGACCGGGCGGAGAACTTCTATGTCGAGGACGCGATGGGGCTCGCGCTGCCGCTGGCGCTCGGGCTGGCGGTCGCGCGGCCCGACCGCGAGATCGTCGCGGTCGAGGGCGACGGCGGGTTGCTGATGCATATGGGCGCGCTGGTGACCGTCGGCGCGGCGGCGCCCGAGAACCTGACCGTATTGCTGATCCAGAACGGGGTTCACGCCGCCTCGGGCGGCCAGGCGCTGACCAACGCGGCGCTCGACTTTGCCGCGCTTGCCGAAGCCGCCGGCGTGGCGCGCGCCCGCAATATCGGGACCGAGGAGGATTTCGGGCCGGCGCTCGGCGGGGCGCTGGCCACGCCCGGCCCGTCCTTCCTCGCGCTCGCCACCGCGCCCGACCTCGACGTCGTGGTGCCCCCGTCGGGCTTCGATCCGGTGGTGACCAAGCGCCGCTTCCAGGACGCGATCGACGCGCCGCGCTACGTCCCCACCCTGTTCGGCGGCGGACGGCTGGTCGAGGGCTAAGCCTCGCTCTCCACCTGCTCGGCGGCGACCGCCATCAGCCGGTCCATCTCGCGGCGCACCTCGTCGGCGCCGACGTCCTTGCCTTCGAGGTCCGCGACCACCTTGCGGAGCACGTCGTCGTCTCCCGGCTCCTCGAAATCCGCGACCACCACCTCCTTCGCATAGGCCTCCGCATCGCCGTCCGAGAGCCCGAGCTTTTCGGCGGCCCACAGACCGAGCAGCTTGTTGCGCCGCGCGGTGGTCTTGAACTGGAACTCCTGGTCGCGCTTGAACTTGGCCTCGTAGCCCTTTTCGCGCTCTTCGAAGGTCGCCATCGCCCGCTATCTCCCGCTGGACCGGTTTCCGGCCCCGCGGGCCGCTCAGCCGACTATATGGGGCCGCGCGCCGCCCGCAACCACCTTCAGGCGCCGAAATCTCGCAGGATCGCACCCGCCTTCGACATACCCCGCGCGAACGGCCCGGCTGCCGCGCCCGCCTCGCGATCCGGTCTTGACAACTTGGAACATAAGAAGAATATCTTGCTCAAAATACAACGGGAGATAGAAAGATGGACGCTCGGTCGCCGCTCGCATTCACGCGGCGGAGGCTGTTCGGCGCGGCGCTCGGCGCGGTCGGCCTGGCGGGACCCGCCGCGGCCGCCGTCGCCACCGCCCGGTCGCGCCGACGGCTGACGTTGCTGGAGACCTACGTCGCCGGCACCGCCTATTACGAGGCCCGCCGCGTACGCGCCGCCCTCCGCCCGGGCGAGGCGTTGGTCCTGCGCCGCGAGCCGGAAAACGCCTATGACGAGCTGGCGATCGAGGTGTTCACCGGCGCCGGCGCGAAGCTCGGCTACGTCCCGCGCGCGGACAACGAACCGTTCGCCAAGCTGCTCGACGCCGGGGAGACGGTGACGGCCTCGGTCATCGACGTCGATCCTCACCGCCACGACGACATCCACCTACGTCTGACGTTCCGGCTCGCTTGACCGGACGGGGCGACGCTCCGATGCTCCCGCGCGCCGATGTGCACACTCGTCATCCTCAGGCGGCCCGGCCACGACTGGCCGGTGCTGATCGCGGCGAACCGCGACGAGAACGCCGAACGCCCGTGGCGTCCGCCGGGGCGGCACTGGCCCGACCGGCCGGACGTGATCGCCGGAATGGACGAGCTGGCCGGCGGCACCTGGCTCGGGCTCAACGACCACGGCGTGGTCGCGGGCGTGCTCAACCGGCCCGATTCGCTCGGCCCCGATCCCCGGCTGCGCTCGCGCGGCGAGCTGGTTCTCGAGGCCCTCGACCATGCCGACGCGGTGGCCGCGGCGACCGCGCTCGCCGCGCTCGACGGGTGCAGCTATCGCAGCTTCAACCTGGTGGTCGCCGACAACCGGGACGCGTACTGGCTGCGCGGCTTCGGCGCGAACGGCGGCGGAGGGGTCGCGCTGGGCGAGATCGGCGAAGGCGTGTCCATGATCACCGCGCACGACCCGAACGACGAGGCGGGCTCGGCGCGCACCAGGCTGTACCTGCCGCTGTTCCGCGAAGCCGCCGCCCCGGACCCGGCATCCGGCGATTGGAGCTCGTGGACCGCGCTGCTCGCCGCACGCGAGAGCCTCCCCGGGGCGGGGCCGGGGGAAGCCATGAACGTGGCGACCGATACCCCGTTCGGCACCCTGTCGAGCTCGCTGATCGGCCTCGCGGCGGCGCATGTCGAGGGCGGCAGGGCGGTGTTCCTGTCCGCCGGGGGGCGCCCCGGGGAGGCCCCTTACCTTCCGGTGGAGTAGCCGAGTCCTGCGGCCCATCGCCGCCATTGTTTGCGAACCCGCAAATTGTTATATGACTCCAGCGGCCGCCGACGCGCGCCGCATTCCTTTCCATCGGTTCCGAGTCGCAAGCCATGGCCCGCCGCAGACGGATTTACGAGGGCAAGGCCAAGGTCCTCTTCGAAGGGCCGGAGCCGGGAACCCTCGTCCAGTACTTCAAGGACGACGCCAGCGCGTTCAACAACGCCAAGACCGGCACGATCACCGGCAAGGGGGTCCTCAACAACCGGATTTCCGAATACCTGATGCTCAAGCTCGCCGAGATCGGCATTCCGACCCATTTCGTGCGGCGTCTCAACATGCGCGAGCAGCTGATTCGCGAGGTCGAGATCATTCCGGTCGAGATCGTGGTGCGCAACATCGCGGCCGGCTCGATCGCCGAGCGCTTCGGCATCGCCGAGGGCACGCCGCTGCCGCGCTCCATCGTCGAGTACCACTACAAGTCCGACGAGCTCAACGACCCGCTGGTCGCCGAGGAGCATATCACCGCCTTCGGCTGGTCGACGCCGCAGGAGCTCGACGAGATCATGCACATGTCGCTCCGGGTGAACGACTTCCTCACCGGGCTCTTGATCACCGTCGGCATCCGGCTGGTCGACTTCAAGCTCGAATACGGACGGCTGTGGACCAACGACGAGATGCGCATCGTGCTGGCCGACGAGATCAGCCCCGACAACTGCCGGCTGTGGGACGTCAAGACCAACGAGAAGATGGACAAGGACCGCTTCCGCCGCGACATGGGGGGCGTCGAAGAGGCCTATCAGGAGGTCGCGCGCCGGCTCGGCATCCTTCCCGAGAGCGCGCCGGGCGACCTGAAGGGTCCGGCGGTGATGCAATAGCGCCCCGGTGCGGGCGCGCATCCATATCACGCTGAAGGACGGGGTGCTCGACCCCCAGGGGAAGGCGGTCGGACAGGCGCTGGCCGCGCTCGGCTTCGCCGGCGTGGGCGAGGTCCGCCAGGGCAAGGTGATCGACATCGACCTCGCCGAGACTGACGCCGGGCGCGCCAGCGACAGCCTGCGCGCGATGTGCGAGCGCCTGCTCGCTAACACGGTCATCGAGGACTACGAGATCACGCTGGCGGAATGACGCGCGCGAGGAGCGGAGACCGACAGGCCATGACCCCGCTGAGAGGTCCGGCAGCGTGAAAGCCGCCGTCATCGTCTTCCCCGGGTCGAACTGCGACCGCGACACCGCGGTGGCGATCGAGGCGGTCGCCGGGCGGGCGCCGGCGATGGTGTGGCACGCCGAGACCGAGCTGCCCGCGGTCGACCTGATCGCGATCCCGGGTGGCTTCGCCTATGGCGACTATCTCCGCTCCGGCGCGATGGCGGCGCATTCGCCGGTGATGCGCGCGGTCGCGGCCCGCGCGCGGGCGGGCACCCCCGTGCTCGGCATCTGCAACGGTTTCCAGGTTCTCACCGAGGCCGGGCTGCTGCCAGGCGCGCTGATGCGCAATGCGGGGCTGCGCTTCATCTGCCGCGACGTGGCGCTCCGGGTCGAGCGCTCGGACACCGTGTTTACCCGCCGCTACGCGCCGGGCGCCGCCCTGACCATGCCGGTCGCCCACAATGACGGCAACTACGTCGCCGATAGCGCCACGATCGACCGGCTGGAAGGCGAGGGGCTGGTTGCCTTCCGCTATCGCGACAACCCCAACGGCTCGGCTGCCGCGATCGCCGGCATCTTCGATCCCGCCCGCCGCATCCTCGGCATGATGCCGCACCCCGAACGCGCCGCCGATGCGGCGCTCGGCGGCATCGACGGCCGCGCGCTGTTCGAGTCGCTCGCGGACAGCCTCGCCTGACATGGCGTTCGTTCCCCTCAACGACAACAACCCGCGGATCTGGGTCCGCTATCACTTCGTGACGCTGGCGATCGTCGCGGGCTGCGTGCTCGTCTTCCTGTGGCAGCTCGGGCTGAGCTGGCGCGAGGAACAGATGGCCTCGCTCAGCTACGGCGTGATCCCGGCGGTGCTGTGGGGCAACGCCGCCCTGCCCGCCGAGGCCGCAATCGTGCCCGCGCCGGTGACCCTGGTCACCAGCATGTTCCTGCACGGCAGCTGGCTCCATCTGATCGGCAACATGCTGTTTCTCTGGGTGTTCGCCGACAATGTCGAGGACGCGATGGGGCATGGCCGCTTCGTCGTCTTCTATCTGCTGTGCGGCGCGGCCGGCGGGCTCGCCCATGCGCTCAGCATTCCCGGATCGACGGTGCCGACGATCGGGGCGAGCGGCGCGGTCGCCGGCGTGCTCGGCGCCTATTTCCTGCTGCACCCGACCGTCAGCATCTGGGTGCTCCTGTTCGGCATCATCCCGATCCGCCTGCCCACGGTGATCGTGCTGGGAAGCTGGATCGGACTCGAAGTCCTCAACGCGGTGACGGTAGAGAGCGAGGGCGCCGGCATCGCGTGGTGGGCGCATGTCGGGGGCTTCCTCGCCGGCGCGGTCCTGATCCCCTTCTTCAAGCGGGCCCATGTGCGGCTGTGGGACACCCAGGGGGTGCAGATCCGTCGGGGGATCTCGTTCGCCTCGCGCCGCGGGCCGTGGGGCGGTCGCCGGTGATCGCGCCGGAGACCGTCGCCGAGCACGGTCTCAGCGAAGACGAATACGCGCGCATCCTCGACATCCTCGGGCGCGAGCCCAACGCGGTCGAGCTCGGCATCGTCTCGGCGATGTGGTCCGAGCACTGCTCCTACAAATCCTCCCGCGCCTGGCTTGCCACCCTGCCGACCGAGGCGCCGTGGGTGATCTGCGGGCCGGGCGAGAATGCCGGGGCGGTCGATATCGGCGAGGGCAAGGCCGCGGTGTTCAAGATCGAGAGCCACAACCACCCCTCCTTCATCGAGCCCTATCAGGGCGCGGCGACCGGGGTGGGCGGCATCCTGCGCGACGTGTTCACCATGGGTGCGCGGCCGGTCGCGCTGTTGAACGCGCTGCGCTTCGGCAGCCCGGACCATCCGCGCACCCGGCATCTGGTCTCCGGCGTGGTGTCCGGCATCGGCGGCTACGGCAACTGCGTCGGCATCCCCACCGTCGGCGGGGAGACCGGGTTCGACCCCGCCTATGACGGCAATATCCTGGTCAACGCGATGGCGGTCGGCATCGCCGATGCGGACCGGATCTTCTATGCGAGGGCGACCGGCGTGGGGAACCCGGTGGTCTATGTCGGATCGAAGACCGGGCGCGACGGGATCCACGGCGCGACCATGGCCTCGGCCACTTTCGACGCCGAGGCGGAGGCCAGGCGGCCGACCGTCCAGGTCGGCGACGCGTTCACCGAGAAGCTGCTGCTCGAAGCCTGTCTCGAGCTGATGGCGACCGATGCGATCGTCGCCATCCAGGACATGGGGGCGGCGGGGCTGACCTCCTCGGCGCTCGAGATGGCGGCCAAGGGCGGCGTCGGCATCCAACTCGATCTCGACCTGGTGCCGGTCCGCGAGGCCGGCATGAGTGCCTACGAGATCATGCTTTCCGAGAGCCAGGAGCGGATGCTGATGGTGCTCCGCCCGGACGCCGAGGGGCCGGCCGCGCGCGTGTTCCGCAAATGGGGGCTCGATTTCGCGGTCATCGGCCGGCTGACCGATACCGGAAGGGTGGCGCTCTTGCATGGCGGCGAGAGCGTGGCGGACATCCCCGTCGATCCCCTGGTCGCGGCGGCGCCGCGCTACCGGCGGCCCCATGTCGAGACCGGGCCGCCGGCGATGCCGCCGGTGCCCGGGTCCGATGTGGCGCCGCTCGATGCGCTGGAGCGCCTGATTGCCGGGCCGGAGCTCGCCTCGCGGCGCTGGATCTGGGAGCAGTACGACCACATGGTGATGGGCGACACCGTGACGCGGCCGGGCGGCGACGCGGCGGTGATCCGCATCCACGGGAGCTCGCGGGGGATCGCGCTGACCGTGGACTGCACGCCGCGCTACTGCGCCGCCGATCCCCGCGCGGGCGGGCGGCAGGCGGTGGCCGAGGCGTGGCGCAACCTGGTGGCGACCGGCGCCCGGCCGCTCGCGGTGACCGACAACCTCAATTTCGGCGATCCCGAGCGGCCCGCCATCATGGGCCAGCTGGTCGGCTGCATCGAAGGCATCGGCGAGGCCTGCCGCGCGCTCGAGTTCCCCGTAGTCTCCGGCAATGTCTCGCTCTACAACGAGACCGACGGGCGCGCCATCCTGCCGAGCCCGGCGATCGGCGCACTCGGCCTGATCGACGATCTCGACCGCCGTGCGGCGATCGCCTTCTCGGGCCCCGGCCAGGACATCGTCGCGATCGGCGCGACCGCGGGCCATCTCGGCCAGTCGCTCCTGCTGCGCGACGTGCTGCAGACCCCGGGCGGGCCGCCGCCGCCGGTGGACCTCGAGGTCGAGCGCCGCAACGGAATGTTCGTCCGGGATCGGATCGCGCGCGGCACGGTGTCGGTGTGCCACGACGTCTCGGACGGCGGCTTGCTGGTGGCGCTCGCCGAGATGGCGCTCGCGTCGGGGATCGGCGCCCGGATCGCGCCGCCGGACGGGGCGGATGCGCTGGCCTGGCTGTTCGGCGAGGACCAAGGGCGCTACCTCGTCGCGCTGCCCGACGCCGCCCCGCTGCTCGAGGCAGCCGCCGCCGCCGGCGTGCCCGCCAGGACCATCGGGCACACGGCGGGCGCGGCGTTGACTGTCTCCGGCTACGGCCATATATCCCTTGCCAGGCTGAAGCAGGCCCACGAGGCGTGGTTCCCGCGCTTCATGGCGGGGCTCTGACCCCGCGGGCGCGAGAACGAGGATCGCAGCAGTGCCCATGGACCCGGGCGACATCGAACGCCTGATCAAGGAAAGCCTTCCCGACGCGGTGGTCAGCATCCAGGACCTCGCCGGCGACGGCGACCACTACGCGGCGCATGTCGTCTCCGAAGCGTTCCGCGGCAAGACGCGGGTCCAGCAACACCAGATGGTCTATCAGGCGCTCCAGGGGCGGATGGGCGGCGAGCTTCACGCGCTCGCGCTGCAGACCGCAATTCCCGAAACCGCCTGACCCACGGATCGCAACAGGAGCCCCAGATGAGCGAACCCGCCGTGTTCGAGAGAATTCGCGAGGATGTCGGCGAGACCGATGTCGTCCTGTTCATGAAGGGAACGCCGGTGTTTCCGCAATGCGGGTTCTCCGCCACGGTGGTTCAGGCGCTGAGCAATCTGGGCGTTCCGTTCAGGGGCATCGACGTGCTGCGCGATCCCGAGCTGCGCGAGGGCATCAAGCACTTCTCGAGCTGGCCGACGATCCCGCAGCTCTACGTCAAGGGCGAGTTCGTCGGCGGCTGCGACATCGTCCGCGAGATGTACGAGACCGGCGAGCTGATGGAGCTCTTGTCGACCCGCGGCATCGACATCCAGCTCGCCAACCCCGAATAGGGCATCTCGATACGGCCCCTCCGGGGCTCCCGCCCACCCCGTGATGGCCGGACTCGATCCGGCCCGGAGGCCATGCGCCCTGTCCGCGCGCATGGCCTCCGGGCCGGAGAGACGGCGGCGTCAGTGGGTGCCCGGGACGAGTCCGGGCATGACGGGCGTGAAAGGGCGACGGGCGGGGTTGCGCCCTATCGCGAGTAGTACTCGATGACCAAATTGGGTTCCATCTGGACCGGGTAGGGGATCTCGGCGAGCTGCGGGATGCGCAGCATGCGGCCGACCATCTTGTTGTAGTCGACCTCGAAATAGTCCGGCACGTCCCGCTCGGGCGAGTCCATCGCCTCCAGCACCAGCCCCAGATTGCGCGAGCGCTCGCGCACCTGGACCTCGTCCCCGACCCGCACCCGGTAGGACGGGATGGTCACCCGGCGCCCGTTGACGCTGACATGGCCGTGGCTGATGAACTGGCGCGCGGCGAAGACGGTGGGCACGAATTTGAGCCGGTAGATCACCGCGTCGAGGCGTTGCTCGAGCAGCCCCACCAGGTTCTCGATCGTGTCGCCGCGCCGCCTCACGGCCTCCTGGTAGATCCTGCGGAACTGCTTCTCGGTGATGTTGCCGTAATAGCCGCGCAGCTTCTGCTTGGCCTGCAGCTGGATGCCGAAATCCGACACCTTGCGGCGGCGCTGGCCGTGCTCGCCCGGCGGGTAGTCCCGCTTGTTGATCGGGCTCTTGGGGCGGCCCCAGAGATTGACCCGGAGCCTGCGGTCGATCTTGTACTTCGAGCGTACGCGCTTGGTCATCGTCTTTTCCTTGTCCGGTTGTTTGTTGTCCCGGTAGGTCCGCCGCAGCCGCGGAGGACGGGGCGATTCCGCCCGCATTCCCGGGAAGAGCGCGGAGTATAGGGGCCGCATTCTCGCTGTCAAACCCGCGGAATTCCGCCTTCCGCCTTGCTGTTGCGGCGCCCCGAGCGGTGCCCCTATACTCCCGCGCCG
This sequence comes from Defluviicoccus sp., assembly GCA_028821395.1. Lineage (GTDB taxonomy): Bacteria > Pseudomonadota > Alphaproteobacteria > MPNO01 > MPNO01 > MPNO01. Next base: position 14,051 of record JAPPGP010000215.1, on the reverse strand, counting down.
AAATAGCGGAGGGCGGCGGTGGCGAAGCGGGTCAGCCTGCCAAGAGGGTATCGTCCGCGCGAGGACGAGCCGTTCATGAACGCCAGGCAGCGCGAGTATTTCCGCAACAAGCTGCTGGCCTGGCGAAACGATCTGCTCCAGGAGAGCTCGGCCACGCTGGAGAACCTGCAGGAGGACCACGCCCCGGCGGCCGACCTCGCCGACCGGGCGACCATCGAGGCCGACCGGTCCATCGAGCTGCGCACCCGGGACCGCGAGCGCAAGCTGATCGCCAAGATCGACGCGGCGCTCTCGCGGATCGACGACGGCACCTACGGCTATTGCGAGGAGACCGCCGAGCCGATCGGCATCAGGCGGCTCGAAGCGCGGCCCATCGCGACACTCTCGATCGAGGCCCAGGAACGCCACGAGCGGCGCGAGCGCACCTATCGCGACGACTGACCCATCCGCGTCCGGTTCCAGAAGCGGGGGCCGATGAAACCGCAAGCGCCCGCGGTCAGGGATCTGGTGCTGGTCGGCGGCGGCCACAGCCATGTCGCCGTGCTCAAGGCGTTCGCCATGAAGCCGCTCCCGGGCGCGAGGATCACGCTGATCGCCCGCGACGTGCACACCCCCTATTCGGGCATGCTGCCGGGCCACATCGCCGGGCATTACAGCCTGGATGCGTGCCATATCGACCTGCGCCCGCTCGCCAACCTGGCCCGGGCGCGGATCTACCACGCGGCGGCCACCGGCATCGATCTCGATTCCCGCCGGGTGCTGTGCGCCGGCCGTCCGCCGGTCCCCTATGACGCGGTCTCGATCGATATCGGCTCGGCGCCGCCCGCCCGCGACGTGCCGGGTGCGGCTGAGCACGCGGTGCCGGTCAAGCCGATCGGCCGCTTCGTCGCGCATTGGGAGGCGCTCGCCGAGCGGGCAAGGGGGCGGGCGGGCAGGACGCGCATCGCCGTCGTCGGCGGCGGGGCGGGCGGGGTCGAGCTCGCGCTCTCGGTGCAGCACCGGCTGTCGCGGGGCGCCGCGCCGGCCGGCGATATCGCGATCACCGTGGTCGATGCCGCCGCGACCCTGCTGCCCGCCCACAACGCCGCCACAAGGCGCAGATTTGCCCGCATCCTCGCCGAGCGCGGGATCGCCACGATGCTCGGCCGCGCCGCGCTGCGGGTCGAGCCCGGCAGGCTGGTGCTCGACGGCGGCGGGGCGGTCGAGGCCGACGAGATCCTCTGGGTGACCGGCGCGGCGGCCGCGCGCTGGCCGGCGGCGGCGGGGCTCGACGTCGACGAGGGCGGCTTCATCCGGGTCGACGACTGCCTGCGCTCCATTTCCCACCCGGACGTGTTCGCCTGCGGCGACGTGGCCGCGGTGGTCGGCCACGACCGGCCCAAGGCCGGCGTGTTCGCGGTCCGCCAGGGCCCGCCCTTGGCGGAGAATCTGCGCCGCGCGCTGACCGGGCGGCCGCTCCGTCGCTGGCGGCCGCAGCGCGCCTGGCTGAGCCTGATCTCGACCGGCGACGCCTATGCCGTCGCCTCGCGCGGCCGGCTCGCGGTGTCGGGGCGCTGGGTGTGGCGGGCCAAGGACTGGATCGACCGGCGCTGGATGCGCAAATACACCGACCTGCCGGAGATGGCGCCCGAACCCGCGCCGGCTCCGGCGCCCGGACTGCCGCAGCTCCCCGATCTCGACATGCGCTGCGGCGGCTGCGGCGCCAAGGTGGGCCCGGACGTGCTCGCCGGGATCGTCGCCGGGCTCCGGCCGCAGCCCCGCGACGACGTGCTGATCGGCCTCGACGACCCCGACGACGCGGCGGTGATCGCCGTGCCCGCCGGCAAGTCGCTGGTCCAGACCGTCGACCATTTCCGCTCCTTTGTCGACGACCCCTATCTGTTCGGCCGCATCGCCGCCAACCACGCGCTCGGCGACATCTATGCGATGGGGGCGGAGCCCAGGACGGCGCTCGCCATCGTTACCGTCGCCTACGGGCCGGAGGAAAAGATCGCCGCCGAGATCGCCGACATGATGCTGGGCGTGACCGAGGTGCTCGCCGAGGCCGGCGCCGCGCTGGTGGGCGGCCATACCGGCGAGGGGGCGGAGCGCGCGCTCGGCCTGGCGGTGAGCGGGGCGGTCGATCCCGGCCGCGTGCTGCGCAAGGCGGGGATGCGTCCCGGGGACCGGCTGCTGCTCACCAAGCCGCTCGGTACCGGCACGCTGCTCGCCGCCGACATGCGCTGCCGGGCGAGGGGGGAGTGGATCGACCGGGCGATCGCCTCGATGCTGCAATCCAACCGCGCGGCGGCGGAGATCCTCGCCCGCCACGGCGCCCGCGCCGCGACCGACGTGACCGGTTTCGGCCTCGCCGGCCATCTGGTCGAGATGATCCGCGCCTCTTCGGTCGGCGTCGTGCTCGCCGCCGGCGACCTGCCGGTGCTCGACGGTGCGCCGGACTGCCTCGCCGCCGGGTTCGAGAGCTCGTTGCAGCGCCCGAACGCGCGCCAGGCGCGCGCGATCCAGGGCGGCGGGGCGGATGCGCTCTACCCGATCCTGTTCGACCCGCAGACCTCGGGCGGGCTGCTCGCGAGCCTGCCGGGCGAGCGGGCGGCGGAATGCCTGGCGGCGCTACGCGATGCCGGCTGCGCGGGCGCCGCGATCGTCGGCGCGGTCGAGCCGGCGGGCGACGCCGCCGCTCCCATCCGGGTCCATCCGGGAACGCTGTCGGAAATCGCCGAGCCCGCGGGCCCGGTTCAGCGGGTCGAGCTCTCTTCCGCCGCGAGCGTGTAGATCCCGCCTCCCTGCCGGGCGAGCCGGCGAACGCCCGGTTGCGCGCGCCCGGGGCGTGCGGGACACTCGCCGGGCCAGCAGGGAGGATTTGCCATGGCCGAGGCGAGCACCGCCGGCCCGGGGCCGGGCTACGCGAAGAACCCGGAGCACTATGTCCGCATCGAGCCGAGCCCGCGCCGCGTGCGCGCGGTGGTCGGCGGCGAGGCGATTGCGGATTCGACGCGGATGCGGCTGCTGCACGAGGCCAGGCATTTGCCGGTCTACTACTTCCCGCTGGAGGACATCCGCTTCGACCTGTTGGCGCGGACCGGCACCAGCACCCACTGCCCCTACAAGGGCGACGCTTCCTACTGGTCGCTCGCCGTCGGCGACCGCACGGTGGACGACATCATGTGGTGCTACGAGACGCCGTTCGACGAGGTGCCCGAACTCGCCGGGCTCGCCGCCTTCTACTGGGGCAAGGTCGACCGCTGGTACGAGGAGGACGAGGAGATCTTCGTCCACGCGCGGGACCCCTACAAGCGGGTCGACGCCATCCCGTCCTCGCGCGAGGTCCGCGTGGTGCTGGGCGGCGCGGAGGTGGCGCGGACGAGGCGCGCCCATTTCCTGTTCGAGACCAACCTGCCGGTGCGCTACTACATCCCGCGCGAGGACGTGCGGACCGAGCTGCTGCAGCCGACGGAGAGCGCCACGCGCTGCCCCTACAAGGGCGAGGCGGTCTACTGGTCGGCCAGGATCGGCGGGCGGGCCTTCGAGGACATCGTCTGGAGCTATCCCGACCCGATCCCCGAATGCCCCAGGATCCGCAACCTGATGTGCTTCTACAACGAGAACGTCGACGCCATCCTGGTCGACGGCGAAGAAACGGAAAAGCCGACGACCAAGTGGTCGCGGTAGCCCTTCGATACGCCCCCTGCGGCGGGCTGCTCAGGATGAGGGGATGGGTGAGCGGCCGGCAAGAACCCCTCGTCACGAGCGGACGCGCAAGCGCCGCGTCGAAGGACCGCCGCTACGCCGCCGGCGGCGCGTCGCCGGCGATCTGGCAGCGGCGCAGGAGGCGGCGTTCGTCGGGCGGGAAGTCGGTACGCGCGTGCGACGAGCAGAGATTGTCCCAGACCAGCAGGTCGCCCGGCGTCCACACATGCTCGTAGACGAAATCCTCGCGCTCGGCGATGTCGAACATCTCGTCCAGGATCGTGTCGCTCTCGCCCTCGGGCAGGCCGTCGATCCGCATGGTCATCAGCCGGTCGACATAGAGCGCGCGCCGCCCGCTCGCCGGGTGGGTGATGGAGACCGGGTGGGTCCAGCCGTCCACCGTCGCGGCGCGGGCCCCCTTGCCCTCACGGCTGTTGTAGACGACGTAGTCGTAGACGTGATGGGCGGTGCGCCCCCGGACGCGCTCGCGGATGCGTTCCGGCAGCGCGTCCCAGGCGAGGTAGTGGTTGGCGAAGCGGGTGTTGCCGCCGCGGCCCGGCACCTCGATGGCATAGAGCATGGTGCCGCGATTGGGCACCTCCTTGAAGATCGTGTCGTGGTGGAAGTACATCTCGCCGTCGGGCAGCGAGCCGATCGGCTTGCCGTCGACGCGGATGTTGGAGATCAGCATCATCGCGTCGTCCACCGTCGCCGCGTCCTCGGGGCGCTCCCCCTTGGGCCTGGGCCGCTTGCCGATCGCGCCGAACGCTTCGGCGAAGCGGAGCTGCTGCTCCTGGCTGAGCCCCGGCGCGCGGAACAGCAGCACGATGTGGTCGCGCCAGGCGTTGCGCAGCGCTTGCGCCGTCGACGCGTCGACCGGCGCGGTCACGTCGAGACCGACGATCTCCGCGCCCAGCGCGTCCGAGAGCTTCCTGATCCCGAAATCCGCCACGCCGTCCTCCGTTCGCGGCGATGATGGCGCGGGCTTCGCGGCGAAGCAACCGCGCTCACTCGCGCACCGGAGCGCGCCTCGCCTCCAGCCCCGCCATGGTCACGATGCCGGCGAGGATGACCGCGCCGCCGACCCAGACCCAGAGATCGGGGAACTCGCCGAACACCGCCAGCCCGATGGCGGCGGCGAAGATCAGCCGGGTGAACTCGAAGGGCAGCACCACCGTCGCGTCCGCCGCCTGGTAGGCGCGGGCGAGCGCACGCTGGGTGAGCGTGCCGGCGCAGCCCATGGCGACCAGCACGCCGATCGCCTCCCAGCTCGGCGTGGTCCAGACGAACAGGGCGGGCACCAGCGAGACCGGGACGAAGATGACCATCTGCCATGTCGCCATCGCATCCGGGCGTTCGGTGCGGGCGAGGGACTTCATGACGATCGCCACCGCGGCCATCGCGAACACGCCGATGAAGGCGAGCAGCGCGCCGGTCGACATCTGCACCATCCCGGGCCGGAGGATGATCAGTGCGCCGACGAAGCCGAGGATAGCCGCCGACCAGCGCCTGCCGTGCGAGGCCTCGTGCAGGATCAGGATCGCCGCGGCGGAGGCGAAGATCGGCCGCGTGGTCATGATCGCCGCGATGCTGCCGAGCGAGTCCAGCGTGATCGCGGTAAAGATCAGATACGCGGCGACCAAGCCGAAGAAGGCGCGCGCGAAATGCATCCCGAAGCGCTGGGTATAGAGCCCCTTGATGCCCGAGCGGTAGAGCCAGGGCAGCAGGAAGACCATGCCGAACAGGCTGCGCAGGAAGACGATCTCGAAGGCGTGGATCTCGTCCGAGACGTAGCGGATCAGCACCGCCATGACCGCCCAGGAGGCGGTCGAGCCCATCATCCACAGGGCGCCGCGGATCGGCGCCGGGACAGCGGCCAGCCGCCCGGCGAGGTCAGCCGGCATCGGTCGGCGCCATGAGGCCGGCCCAGAACCCTCTGGACCCACCCGTCATTTCGACCGCAGCGGAGACATCCCGCGGCCACCGCCCCACCCCGTGATGGCCGAATCAAGTCCGGGCATGACGGGGTGGGGTGGGGGAATCACCGGCGCCCCCGCCCCGCATCAGCGCGAGCCCGCGAGCGCCAGCGCGACGCTGATATGGGCGAGCGGGCGCCCGCTCTCGGCGGCCCAGCCGTTGAACGCCTGCTGCACCGCCGCGCGGGCGCGCTTGCCGCTCGGCGTCCCCTCGCAGGCGCCGGCGGCGTTGAGCCCGCGCACCACGTCGGGGGTCAGGATGAAGCTGTCCTTGCCCGCCATGCGCAGGAAGCGCGGCGCCGAGTTGCCGCCCATCTGGGAGAAGCGCCCGGCGATATCGGCCCAGAGCCCGACGATATCCGTCCCCGGCCAGTCCGCGAGGTAGTCGCCGAAACAGCCGTGCTGTTCGGCGACGCCCAGCATCGCCGCCGCGTTGTCGCGCGTCGCCCGGATCTTGCCCCAGTGGCGGACGATCCGTTCGTCCTTCACCAGAGCCTCGAGATCCTCGTCGCTCATCGCCCGGACGGCGCCCGGATCGAAGCCGCGAAAGACCTCCTCGAAGGCGGGCCAGCGGTCGTCGACCACGCTGTGCCTTATGCCGGCGCGGAAGACGCGGCGCGACATCAGCGAGAGGTAGCGGTCGTCGGCGATCCTTCTCAGCGCCTCGGGCGGCGAGATGTCGGGCATGCGTTCGGCCAGCCGTTCCGCCCCGCCCGCCCGCGCCTCGGCCTGTGCCAGGATGTCGGCGAACGGCGTCATCGGCCGAGCCTGTCCGCGATCGCCAGCGTCCGGTGCATGGTCCGCAGCACCGGTCGCTCGATCAGCTCGCCGTCGACCACCAGCAGCCCGGTGGTGTTCTCGCGGAACGCGGCGACGATGCGCCGCGCGCGCTCGACCGCCTCCGGCGAGGGCGAGAAGACGTCGTTGATCGCCGGGATCTGGTCCGGGTGGATCGCCGCCTTGCCGGTGAAGCCGAGCGCGGCGGCGGCGCGCGCCTCCCGCGCGAGCCCGTCCGGGTCGGCGAGGTTGAGCCAGGGCACGTCCAACAGGTCGAGCCCGTTGCGGGCCGCCGCGTGCACCACCCGGGAGCGCGCGTAGAGCAGGGTCTCCCAGCTCTGCGCGGCGCGGAGGTCGGCCGACATGTCGACCGCGCCGAAGAGCAGCGAGTCGATGCGGTCCGAGGCGCGCGCGATCTCCTGCACATTGGCGAGCCCGTCGGTCGATTCGATTATCACGTGGTAGCGGATGCCGGCGCAGCTGCCGTCGAGCAGCGAGTCGTAGAGCGCGATCTCCGCCGCCGATCCCACCTTGGCCAGCATGAGCGCGGGCGGCGGGGCGGCGCAGGCGCGGAGCGCGAGGACGTCCCGCAATCCCTCTCCCGTCGACAACGGGTTGACGCGCAGCATGCGCTCGATCTCGCCGCCCGCGTCTCCGGCGAACAGCGGCAAGGCGAGCCCGCGCGCCTCCTCTTTGCGCGGCAGCGCCACCGCGTCCTCGATGTCGACGCAGACGATGTCGGCTCCCGCCCCGAGCGCCTTCTCGAACCGATCGGGCCGCAGCCCCGGCACGAACAGCAGGCTGCGGCGCGGCCTGATCTCGCTCTCGCTCACCCAAGACTCCCTGGCTCTGCGGCGGCAAGATCGCACCCGGCCCGGGCGCTGGCAAGCAGGCGGCCAGTTGGGACGAACGCCGGCCGCAAACCGTTTCGGGGGACGCGCTACCCCTCGTGCCGTTCCTATCACCACACCCGTATTGCGCCGAGTCCGTCGAACACCGGGTCGACCGAGACGACCGGAAGCGCGCGCGCCAAGGCCTGGGCGGCGAGCATCCGGTCGAACGGATCGCGATGCCGGCCCGGCAGGCGCCCCGCGCGTTCGGCATCGGCGACGCCGATCTGCAACTCCGCGAAACCCTGCGCGGCGATGTGGCCCGCGATATCGCCCGCGACGGCCTCGCAACCCGGCAGCTTGCCGATGCGGAACTTGGTGGCGATCTCCCAGGCGGAGGCGGCGCTGACCAGGATGTCGTTCGACTCGTCCGCGATCAGGTCTCGCGCCGTGCCGGAAAGCCGGGCGCTGTCCGCGATCCACCAGAGAAACGCGTGGGTGTCCAGCAATGCCGGCACCGTTATCGGCCTTCCCACGCCGTCAGCTCGTCCTCCGGCAGGGGATCGAAGAACGTGTCGGGAACGACGATTTTTCCCTTGAGGACGTCGGGCTGGCGCCTGACCGGGGGCTTGCACGCGACGAGACGCGCGACGGGCTCGCCCCGCCGTGCGATCACGACATCCTCGCCGGCCTCGACCCGCGCCAGCAATCGGGAAAGCTCGGTCTTGGCTCGGTGGACGTTGACGACGTACATGGCTTTCCGTCCCGGTCGAGACATATCTAGCTAACTATATAGCTAGAATTTCGACACCGTCAACGCCTCGGGAGCGGGCGCACCCGGCCCGGGCGCTGGCAAGCGGGCGGCCCGGGTGCGATGATCGCGGGAACGCAAACCGTTTGGGAGGGCACGATGTTCTCGGTCGAGCGCAGCGTTCCGGTCAATGCCGGCCTCGCCCCGGGGGAGCCCGTTCTCACCCGCCATCACATCTGGCTTGGGCTGGTGCTCAAGGCGGAGGACGCGGTGCCCTTCGTGCCGGCGATGAGCTGGTGCAAGGTCACCGGGCGGTTCGAGAACGGCCTGTTCCGCGACATCGTGTTCCGCGGCGAGGCGATGACCGAAAAAATCCTGTTCCACCCCGAGGAGAAGGTCGAATTCATCCGCACCGCCGGGATCGAGATGGGCACCATCGTCAACGAGATCCTGGAGGACGAGACGGGCGAGCTCTCCTTGCGCTTCGCCTTCACCCTGGAGCGCGAGGACCTGCCGCATGGCAGCGCCGAGGAGCGCGAGTTCGCCGACGGCATGGCGAAGGGCTACCTGGTCGCGGTCCAGGCGACGGTGGACGAGATCAGGAAGCGGGTGAAGGGCGGGGTCATCGCGGCGGCGTAGGGGCGGAGGCCAACGCCAAGACTCGACGCATTGCCCCTTGGGGTTCCGGTTGCGAGACCAAAAGCGCTATAGAATGCGCGGACGGCTTCTTCGGTACCCGCGTCTCCCTAGGTCCGTATGCATTTCGTGTATGTAGACGATTCCGGCGATGGCAACATAGCTTGCTTCTCCGCTCTCATCGTTCCTGCCGATGGATGGCGCGCTTCGCTGGATCACCTCCTCGGCGCTCGCAGAGCAATGCGTGAGTCTGACGGCATTCGCGTGAAATCGGAAATGCATGCGACCGACTGGAACGGCGGAAAAGGTAAGTTGGCGCGGCACCCTGTTTCGAAGGAACGCCGGGCGCAGCTGTTCGACTATTTCCTGTCGGCCATTGCTACTCTGCCATCGGCGCAACTAATCAATGTAGCGGTGTCCTCCGCTCAACAAGAAAGAGGATTCAATTTCTTGTTGAACAGAATCAACACCAACATGCGAGTTGCGGGCAGCCAAGCAATAATATTTTGTGACGAGGGCAAGAATTACGATTCGCTCAGAAGGCGGATGGGTCACTTCAATTTCATCCCAAGCGCGGTAGGACACTGGCCGGACGGGCGATCGTCGAGGAATATCCCCATCGATCGCATCCTGGAGGACATCATCTACCGGGACTCGGCCAAATCGATCTTCATTCAGGCGGCGGACGCATGTGCTTACGCGCTGTTGCGACGCGAACGCCCAATTCCGTCGAAGACCCGATACGGGCTGGACAGATCGTTCTTCATCCTTGAGCCCATCATGGTCAAGAGAGCTTTCAGGGCGGATCCGTATGGAATCGTTAGTGAGGTGGCTCCACCTTTTCGGACAGCCTGACGGCTGAGCTAAGGTGTATTCCGGGTGAAGTTCAGGCCGCCAGAATCCCCTTGATTCGATCTTCCTGTTGCTGCTGTTGCGCCTGTGGGGATGTGGGCAAGGCGCGCAGCGGCTTGTCCATCATATCCACAGGCGACCGGTCGCGGTATGCCTCGGCCGGGGTTCGCCCGCCCAGCGCCGAATGAGGCCTCTCGGTGTTGTAGAAGCCGATCCAGTCGCCGATCACGCGCCGGGCGGCGAAGCCGTCGGCGATCTCGTGCAGATAGACCGCCTCGTATTTGAGCGAGCGCCACAGCCGCTCGATGAAGATGTTGTCCATGCACCGGCCGCGGCCGTCCATCGAGATGCGGATGCCGGCCTCCCGCAGGCGGCCGGTGAAGGCCAGGCTGGTGCACTGGCTGCCCTGGTCGGTGTTGAAGATCTCCGGCGCGCCATGCGCGGCCAGGGCCTCTTCCAGCGCGTCCGTACAGAAGCTGGCGTCCAGCGTGTTCGACAGCCGCCAGGCCAGGACGTAGCGGCTCGCCCAGTCCATAACCGCCACCAGGTAGAGGAAGCCGCGCCGCACCGGGATGTAGGTGATGTCGGCGCACCAGACATGGTCCGCCCGTTCGATCGCCAGGCCGCGCAGCAGATACGGGTAAACCCGGTGCTCGGGATGCGGCGCGCTGGTCCGCGGCGCCCGCCAGATCGCCTCAAGCCCCATCAGGCGCATCAGCCGTGCGGCGCGCCGGCGCCCGATCCGCACGCCCTCGCGGCGCAGGTGAAGCACCATCCGGCGGGCGCCGTAAAACGGATACTTCAGGAACAACTCGTCGATCCGGCGCATCAGAGCCAGCGTCTCCGCGCTCTCCCCCTTCGGCTCGTAGTAGAGTGAGGAGCGGCCGATCGACAGCAGGCGGCACTGCCGGGTCAGGCTCAACGACGGGTGGTCGCGCACAACCATCGCCCGACGCTCGGCCCGGCTCAGCGACCCGACCCGCGAGACAAAAAATCACGCTCTACGATCAACTCCCCGATCTTGGCGTGAAGATCGCGGACCTCGCTCTCGTGATCCCGCGCCCGGCGCTCCCCTCCACCGGAGAAGACCTCCGCCAGCCCCTCCATCGCCTGGCGCTTCCAGGCGCCGACCTGGTTCGGATGAACCTGGTGCCGCGCGGCGATCTCCTGAAGCGTCCGATCGCCCCGAAGCGCCTCAAGCGCGATCTTCGCCTTCAGCTCCCCCGAAAACCTGCGTCGCTTGCTCTTCTGCATTCCTCCGTCAGACGGCGGAATACACCTTAACCAACTGTCCGATTTTCCGGCGCCACCTCATTAGATAGCCCCGCCTGGGCGGGGCTATCGGTGCTGCCGAGCCGGTGGCCACCTTCGTGGCTCCTAACTCAGCACCCCAAATATTGAGGGATTGCTGTCAAGAATCAATCATTTTGTCACGCTGGGCGGGAGGTGGACCGTGGCTCTAAGTTCCCTCGCGATCCCTCCGATTCGCACCGACGGTCGCTCCGCTGGAAATGACGGCTTGGCCATCCCTCACCCGAAGATGTCGTAGAGCACCAGCCCCCAGACCGCCGCGCAGCCGAGCATGCTGACGAACACCGCGGCGCTGCCTATGTCCTTGGCCTGCCTGGCGAGCGCGTGGTCGTCGAAGGAGATGCGGTCGACCGCGGCCTCGATCGCCGAGTTGAGCAGCTCGACCACAAGCACCAGCAGCACCGGGCCGATCAGCAGCGCGAGCTGGACCGGGCTCGCCGGCAGGGCTACCGCGGCAACCACCAGTATGGCGGCCAGCGCGAGCTCCTGGCGGAACGCGGCCTCGTTGCGAAACGCGGCTCCGAGCCCGGCCAAGGAGTAGAGCAGCGCGCGCCAGATCCGCACCGGCCCCGCCTTGCCCTTGTGCCGGCTCGTCCGCCGCTCCGGAGTCGTCATGCCGAACCTCCCCTGCCCCGTATGGGCGCGGACGGTAGGTGCGGATTGCGTCACAAAAGTGACGCATCGCATCCATCGCCGTGTCATGGCCGAGCTGGAAGACGGAGCGCAGTGCCGGCACTCGACGGTATGGTCTAATATGGACTATATTGGACCATATATGCTCACGGAGCACCCATGGCCGATCCGCTGCGCAATCCCCCCCGCGTCTGGAGCGTCGCCGAGGCCAAGGCGCGGCTGTCCGAGGTCCTGCGCCTGGCGCAAGAAGAGGGGCCGCAGCGTATCGGCCGGCGGCGGACCTTCGTGGTGGTGCCGGCCGCCGAGTGGGAGGCCCGCGCGAGCCCCCGCCCGCCGCTCGGGCGATGGCTGGTCGACAACCTGCCGCGCGGCGCGAACCTCGATCCTCGCGGCGGGCGCGGCTCCGCCAGAGCGATCCCCTTCGCCGCCGGCGACGCGGAATGAGGGACTATCTGCTCGATAGCAACGTGGTATCCGAGCTGACGCGGGACGCCCCGAACCCGCGCGTCGTCGCGTTCCTGTCCGGACACGCGGAGCTCTGGCTCTCGGCGATCGTCGTGCACGAGCTGGAGTTCGGCCTCGCCCTGCTCCCGCCCGGCCGCCGCCGCGAGGCCATCGATGCCGCGCTGCGCTCTCTCGAGGCGCTCTACGAAGACCGCATCCTAGCGCTCGGCCGCGCCGAAGCCGCGCGCGCCGCCGCGTTGCGCGCGCGGGCGCGGCGCTCGGGGCGCGTGTTGGACCTCGGAGCCGCGCTCATCGCCGGCACGGCGGACGCACACGGCCTCGCGGTCGCGACGCGCAACGTGCGCGACTTCGAAGGCCTCGGCCTCGACCTGGCCGATCCGTGGGCGGGCGGTTGAGCCGCTGGGGCGAGGTGGAGCCGGAGGGGTCCGCTTACCCGTCCTCCCGCTTCCCCTCGAACGGAACGTCGAGCCCGAGCGCCTCGATATGCCGCGCGTGGCCGCCCATCGAGCCGAGCGGCAGGATCTCGTAGTTGACGAAGGTGGTGATCGGCAGCGGCTCCAGCAGGGTGCGGATCTGGTCGTTGCTGGCGACGTCGACCAGGATGGCGTAGCCCGCGATGTCCTCCACCAGGCGGTGCACCATCGCGCCGTGCTCGGCGGCGATGCGCTCCAGCATCGCCTCGGTGCCCGCGTAGTCGAGGTCGGGCGGCAGCGGCTTGGCCGGCCGGGCGAGGATCAGGAAGCGCTGCTTGCCCTCGGGCACGGGATCGTTCTTCACCTTGCCGTTCTCCTCCAGCACGTAGATCCGGTAGGTCTCGTCGGGCCACATCGGATTGCCTTCGAGGATCTCGCGCAAGGCGCGCCCGCTATCGGCCTCGACATAGATCGCATAGCCGCGCACGAACATGATCGGGTGGATCACCGCGACTCCCGACATGTGCGTGCCGACCCAGTGGGCGAGGCAGCCGGCGTGACGCCCCGGCGTGTGCCACGGCCCGTGCGGCCGGGGCTCCCGGCTGGTGACGAGGAACAGCATGACCCTCTCCCGCTCTCCGCGCCGACTGTCGCATGGGCGCGCGGGCGCGGCAATCCGGTCCCTCGATACGCCGGGCCGATTTCGGGCCGGAACGCCGTGTTGCGCGGCTCCGTTACGGTGTCCGGTAAATTCTTGATATGACAAATAGGTCAACAATGCTGACCATTGTTTCACGTGAAACATTAGGCGGTCAGGCCGGGTTGTACTCGCCGCAGCTGTCGTCATAGCCCACCACCGGCCAGACCCCGCGCTTGAGCCCGCCGCGCGTCTCGACGGCGACCGGCGGGTAGCGCCGGCAATGGCCGTAATTGGCCTTCCCGAAGGCGGTCGGGTCGTAGTGGCGGCAGGCGTTGCAGCACCCCGCGATGCGTTCGTAGGTCTCGTCGGGCGCCGCCATCTCAGCCTTCCAGCGGCAGCGACAGCAGCCCGTCGGCGAGCTTGGGCTCGAACCAGGTCGATTTGGGCGGCATCGCCCGCCCGGCGTCGGCGACCGCGAAGAGCCGGTCGAGGGTGACCGGGCGGACGGCGAAGGCGGCCGCCATCTCGCCCGAATCGACCCGGGCGGCGAGCCCGTCGAGGCCGCGGCCGCCGCCGACGAAGTCGATCCTCGGATCGCTGCGCGGATCGCCGATGCCGAGCAGCGGCGCGAGCACGGCGCGCGACAGGATCTCGGCATCAAGCGCCGCCGCCGGGTCGCCACCCGCCGCTTGTGCCGTTTCGAGATCGAGGCCGTACCACCGCCCCGCCAAATAGAGCCCGAACCGCCCCGGTCGTTCGGGGCGGACCGGCCGGTCGGACGGGGTGACGGCGAAGTCGTCCCGGAGCGCCGCCAGGAACGCCTCCGGCGAGCGCCCGGCGAGGTCGCGGACCACCCGGTTGTAGTCGAGGATGCGCATCTCGCCGGCGGGAAAGCCGATCGCGAGGAAGCGCCCCCCGACCCGGGACGCGGCCTCCGAGCGGTGGTGGCCGTCGGCGATGTAGAGCGTCTCCAGCCGCCCTGCCGCGCGGACCAGCGCCGCGCCCGCCGCCCCGTCGGCTGCCCACACCGAATGCCCGACCCCGTCGATCTCGGCCGCCAGCGCCGGCGGCCCCGCCGCC
>JAPPGP010000098.1 GCA_028821395.1 Defluviicoccus sp. | reverse complement strand
AAAAAAACGCCTTCTCCGCGCGCTTTGGGGGGGGTACGGGGCGCGGGGCTATGTGTGTCCCCCTGTCCGCCAACCCCCCGGCGCCGGGGGGGGGGGCCGGCCCGCGGCCCCCCGCCATCCTCTCGGCCGAGAACCTCTCTTTGGTCTACCCGACGCGCCGCGGCGCCATCACGGCGCTCGAGGCGCTCGACCTGTCGATCCGCCGAGGCGAGTTCTATTCCCTGATCGGGCCGTCCGGCTGCGGCAAGTCGAGCCTGCTCAAGGTCGCCGCCGGGCTGCTGCCGCAGACCGCGGGGACGATCGCGCTCGGCGGCAGCCCGGTCACCGGCCCGAGGCGCGAGGTCGGGGTGGTGTTCCAGCGTCCCACCCTGTTCCCCTGGAAGACGGTTCTGGACAACGTTCTGTTGCCGGCCGAGACGCTGGGGCTCGACAGGAATGCGGCGAGCGAGCGCGCCGCCGAGCTGGTCAGGCTGGTCGGGCTCGACCGCTTCGCCGACAACTACCCGAGCGAGCTCTCCGGCGGCATGCAGCAGCGCGTCGGCATCGCCCGCGCCCTGGTGCACGACCCGGAGGTGCTGCTGATGGACGAGCCTTTCGCCGCGCTCGACGCGCTGACCCGCGAGCACATGATGATCGAGCTCCAGGACATCTGGATGACGACGGGCAAGTCGGTGCTGTTCATCACCCACTCGATCCCGGAAGCCGTGTTCCTGTCCGACCGGGTCGCGGTGATGTCGGCCAGGCCGGGCCGCATCGTGCGCGAATACGAGGTCGGGCTCGACCGGCCGCGCGACCTCGCGACGATGGCCGATTCCGGGTTCGCCGAGCTGTGCGGCGAGCTCCGCGGCGAGCTCCAGTTCGACCTCTGACCGAAGCGAGGGACCGATGAAGGACAGGCTTCGCACCGCGATCTACCCGCTGATCACCGTGGCGGTCCTGGTTCTGCTGTGGCAGCTCGCGGTGAGCGAGTTCAGCATCGAGGACTACATCCTGCCCGAGCCCTGGCTGGTGGTGACCTCGATCACCGACGGCTTCCGCGTCGGCGGGTTCGTCGGCCATTTCTGGGCCACCGCCGAGGCGACCGTGCTGGGCTACGTGCTGGGCTGCGGGCTCGCCTTTCTGATCGGCGTCGCGGTCGCCGAGTCCCCTACCTTCGACAAGTTCGTCTACCCCTGCGTGGTGGCGCTGCAATCGATGCCCAAGGTCGCGCTGGCGCCGCTGATCCTGGTCTGGTTCGGGCACGAGATCGAGTCCCGCATCATCATGGTGGGGCTGATCTGCTTCTTCCCGATGTTCGTCAACACCGTCGTCGGCATCCGCCAGACCGATCCCGAGCTGCTCGATCTGTGCCGCGCCTTCTCGGCATCCAGGCGCTATGTCTTCTTCAACGCCAAGCTGCCCTCGGCGGCGGGCGAGATCTTCGCCGGCCTCCAGATCGGTGTCGTGCTGGCGCTGATCGGCGCCGTGGTCGCCGAGTTCGTCGCATCCGAGCGCGGAATCGGCCACATGATCGATTCCGCGGCGGTCAGCCTCACCGTCTCCAACATGTTCGCGGGCGTGATCATCCTCGCCGTGATGGGGGTTATCGGCACCGCGACGGTGCGCTTCGTCGAGCGCCGGGTGGTGTTCTGGGAGGGCGGCTCGGTGCGGGTCAATCTGGAGCAGGCGTCGTGACCGCGGACGATCCCTGCTTCCTCACGGGGGCCGAGTCCGCGCGCCGCATCGCCGCCGGCGAGCTGTCGCCGGTGGCGCTGGTGGATTCCGTCCTCGCCAGGATCGAGGCCGTCCAGCCGGCGGTCAACGCCTTCACCGTCGTCTGCGCCGACCGGGCGCGGGCATCGGCGAGGGAAGCCGAGGCGGCGGTCGCGCGCGGCGACGCGCTGGGTCCGCTGCACGGCGTCCCCTTCACGGTCAAGGACATGATCGACGTCGCCGGCCTGCGGATCACCTTCGGCTCGCCGATGTTCGAGCACAACGTCCCCGCCGCCGACAGCGTCGTCGTCGAGCGGCTCAAGCGATCGGGCGCGATCCTGCTCGGCATCACCAACATGGCCGAGTGCGGCCACAAGGGCACCAACTCCAACCCGCTCTGGGGGGTGACGCGCAACCCCTGGGACCTGGAGGCGACGCCGGGCGGCTCGTCCGGCGGGGCGGCTGCGGCGCTGGCCGCCGGCTGCGGCGCGCTCGCGCTCGGCACCGACAGGGCGGGCTCGGTCCGCATCCCCGCCGGCGCCACCGGGGTGTGCGGCCTCAAGCCGACGCTCGGGGCGTTCCCCTGCCCGGAGACGCCCGATCTGTTCGACACCACCACGGTGATCGGGCCGATGGCGCGCGCGATCGAGGACATCGCCGCGCTGATGTCGGTCTGCGGCGGGCCGGATGCGCGCGATCCCTGGTCGCACGGCGCGGCCCGGCGGGACTACCACGCCCGCCCGCGCGGCGACATGACCGGCACGCGCATCGCCTGGGCGCCGATGATCGGCAACGCCGCGCTCGGCCGCGAGACGCGGGAGATCTGCGAACAGGCGGTCGATGCGTTCCGCGCCCTCGGCGCCGAGATCTCGCAGGTGGAGATCGACCTCTCCGAGGCGGTCGACATTCTGCTCGCCATCGTCGGCGCGCTGGCGAGCGCGGCCTACGCCGACAAGCTGCCCGAGTTCGGCGACCGCATCGACAGGTCGCTCCGCATCGGCATCGAGCGGGGCGGGGAGTTGAGCGCGGCCGATCTGGAACGGGCGCTGTTCGGGCGGGCAAAGCTGTTCCGCAAGGTCGAGGCGGTGCTGGCCGAACACGACCTGCTGGTCACGCCGTGCCTCACGCGCCCGGCGATCGCCGCCGATCACTTCGCCCTCGACCCCGTCGAGATCGACGGCGAGCCATACGGAAACCCGCGCTTCGACTGGTATCCCTACACCCACCCGTTCAACCATACCGGCCACCCGGCGCTCGCCTTGCCGGCGGGCTGGACGGCGGCGAACATGCCCGTGGGCTTGCAGATCGTCGCCCCCTGGCACGCCGAGGAGCGGCTGATCCGCGCCGGAGCCGAGCTCGAGGCGGCGCGGCCCTGGTCGGACCGCCGCCCGCCTCTGCTCGACACCCTGTAAGGCGCGGTTCAGCCGGCCTGATCGGCGGCGCGCCCACCCGCGAGGCCGGCGATCGCATCGGCGATCCGGCGCTTCAGGGCCCGCGCCAGCCGGCGCATCTCCTCGCCGCGCAGGCGCTCGGCATGGGCCTGGATGGCCCGCAGGTCGCTTGGCGCAGTTTCGGCGAAATTTTCCATAAGCTTCGACATGGTTCTCTTCTCCTTGGAGCCGGGTCGTTCCGGCCGTTGGAGGAGAGATGATTATCCGAAAACGCTTTTATAATGAGTCAATTCGTCGCATAATCTTTGCAACATCTGCAAAGGGCGGAAGGATGGACACGCTATCGGGCATGCGTCTGTTCGCAAGGGTGGTGGAAACCGGCGGGTTTTCCGCCGCCGGTCGCCAGGTCGGACTCAACGCGTCCTCGGTCTCGCGCCAGGTGGGACGGCTCGAGGATGCGCTCGGCACGCGGCTGCTCAACCGGTCGACCCGCCATATCGGGCTGACCGAGGCGGGGCGGATCTACTACGAGCGCGCGAGCCGCATCATCGCCGACGTGGACGAGGCGAACGCGGCGGTGTCGGAGCTCAGCCAGGCGCCGCGCGGCACCCTGCGTCTCAACGTGCCGGTGGTGTTCGGACGCCGCTACATCACGCCCTATATGCGGGAGTTCCTGGAGACCTATCGGGAGTTGCGGGTCGAGCTGACCGTCACCGATCACTATGTCGACCTGATCGAGGAGGGGGCCGACCTCGCGGTGCGCATCGGCGGGCCGAGCCAGTCGAGCTATATCGTGCGCAAGCTCGCCACCATCGACCGCGTGATCTGCGCCAGCCCGGAATACTTCGCCCGCCATGGCCGGCCGCGCCGGCCGGACGATCTCGCCGGGCACAACTGCATCGTCTACCGCGCGCAGCCGGGCGAGGTGGTCTGGGAGCTGATCGGCGATGACGGCACCTTCGCGGTGCCGGTCTCGGGGAATTTCGCCTCCAACAACATCGCCTCCATCGCCGCGGCGATGCAGGCGGGCATCGGTATCGCCCTGCTTCCGATCTGGCTCGTCGGGCGCGAGATCCAGCAGGGCATGGCCGAGATCGTGCTGCGCGACTACTACGCGCACCCGACCGGCTTCGCCGACGAGGTCTATGCCGTCTTCCCGCACGCGCGCAACCTGTCGGCCAAGGTGCGCGCCTGCGTCGATTTCCTGGCCCGCAAGTTCCGCGCCGAGCCCGACTTCCGGGTCGGGGTCGTGCCGCCCGGCGCCGGAGCGACGAAGTAGACGGCCGCTCCCTGGCGGGCGCGCACATCCGACACGCCGCTACAGCGCGTCCAGCGCACCCGCCTCCGCCATCTCCCGGAGCGCGGTCTTGCGGATCTTGCCGCTCGCGGTGAGCGGGAAGGTCTCGACGCGGAAATAGCGCGCCGGCCGCTTGAACCCGGCGATGCGCGCAGCGCAGTACCGCGACAGCCCGTCCGGCGTCAGCCCCGCCCCGCCGATCACCGCGGCGGCGACGATCTCTCCGTAGTAGTCGTCCTTGAGGCCGAACACCGCGATGTCGCTGACCGCCGGGTGGGCGCGCAGCAGGTTCTCGATCTCGACGGGGTAGATGTTCTCGCCGCCGCGGATGATCATGTCGCGCAGCCGGCCGCCGGCCACCACGACGTCGCCGTCGGCGGTGAGGTAGCCGAGATCGCCGGTGCGCATCCAGCCATCCGCGCCGACGGTCTCGGCCGTTGCCGCCGGGTTCTCGAAATAGCCCCGCATCACCATCGGACCCGCGGTCTCGATCTGGCCGATCTCGCCGGGCGGCAGCTTCGCGCCGCTCTTCGGATCGGCGATCCGCACGCGCGCGCCGGGGAGCGGCTTGCCGCAGGTCGCGAAGCGTTCCGGCGCCTCGCAATCGGCGAGCGCGATCAGCGTGCTCGACTCGGTCTGGCCGTAGACTTGGACCAGCCCCGGGATCGGGAACGCCTCGGCGCAGCGCGCCAGCAGCGCCGGGTCGGTGTCGGCGCCGCCGCAGGTACCGGCGCGCAGGGTCGCGAGGTCGTGGTCTGCGCGCGCGGGATGCTCCAGCATCGCCACATAGGAGGTCGGCACGCCCGACAGCATGGTGCAGCGCTCGTCCTCGATGACGCGGAACATCCGCGCCGCATCGAAGCTCGACACCCCGACATAGGCGGCGCCCCGCTGCACCGTGCCGAGGATGCACATGATGCAGCCGGCGCAGTGGAAGAGCGGGATGATCGAGGTCCAGCGGTCGCCGGCGCTCACCCGCAGCCGCTCCGATATACCCCAGGCATTGGCCATCGTGCCGGCATGGGTCAGCAGCGCGCCCTTGGGGAAGCCCGTGGTTCCCGAGGTGTATTGCAGCGAGCCCACCGCGTGCGGATCGATTTCGGGGAGGGCGCTGGCGCTGGCCCGCCCCTCGGCCAGCAGCTCGGCATAGCCCGGGCAGTCCCCGTCCGGGCCGTCGAGCACGACCGCGAGCTCGAGCTCGGGGAGTCGCTCGCGGATCGCGCGGACGGTCTCCAGATAGGGGTTGCCGCGAAACCCGCGCGCAAGGAACAGGCCGCGCGGCCGCGCGTGCCCCAGCGCGTAGGCCAGGTCGTCGCGCCGGTAGTGGGTGTTGAGCGGCACCAGCACGCAGCCCGCCAGCGCCACCGCCATCTGCACCACCGGCCATTCGATGCGGCTCTCGGCGAGCAGCCCGATGCGCTCGCCGGGCCGGAAGCCCCGGTCGATCAGCGCGCGGGCGAGCGCCGCCGCCGCGTCGTGCCATTCGCCGTAGGTCGACCGCGCGCCGGTCTCGGGGAAGGCCAGCGCCTCGCGGTCGCCGCGCAGCTCCGCCTGGCGGGCGAGCGCCTCGCCGGGCGTCCGGAAGGGAGAGAGTTCGGTCATCGCGCCGCCAATGATATCCTGCGGCTCGATTCCCGCCAGGGTCCCGCCCACATATTGGGCATCGAACGGCGACGGGGGGGGCATGCCCGACTTCGCGATCGAGATCGATCCGGCGCGGCTGATGGCCGATCTCCGGGAGCTCGCGCGCTTCGGCAAGCAGGGCACCGGGGTTACGCGGCTGGCCTTCAGCAAGCCCGACATCGAGGCCCGGCACTGGTTGCGCCGCCGCATGGCGGAGGCCGGGCTCGCCGCCGCCATCGACGATGTCGGCAACGTGATCGGCAAGGCGCCCGCGGACGGCCCCGCGATCCTGATCGGCAGCCACTCCGATTCGGTGCCCGGCGGCGGCTGGCTCGACGGGGCGATGGGGGTGGTCTACGGCATCGAGATCGCGCGGGCGGTGGTCGAGTCGGGGCTGGTCCAGCGCTGCCCGGTCGACGCGGTGGCCTTTCAGGACGAGGAGAGCACCTATCTGCCGACGCTCGGCAGCCGCACCCTGTTCGGCGCGGTGTCCGAGGACGAGATGGAAGTTGCGCGCAGTATCGACGGCCACCGCCTGACCGATGCGATCGCCGCCAGCGGTTTCGCGAACAACCCGCCAAGGCGGCTCGACGGCGGGCGCTACCGCGCCTTCCTGGAGGCCCATATCGAGCAGGGGCCGCGGCTGGAGGCGATGCAGACGCGGATCGGCATCGTCACCGCGATCGTCGGCATCAGGCGGTTCCGCCTGCATGTCCAGGGGCAGGCGGGCCACGCCGGCACCGTGCCGATGGCGATGCGGAAGGACGCGGGCGCGCTCGCCATCGCGCTGTCGCACGCGCTTCTCGAAGCGTTCCCGACCCTGGCGGGGGCCGACACGGTGTGGAATATCGGCAGCCTCGCGCTGTCCCCAGGCGCGGCCAACGTGATCCCCGCCGGCGCCGAGATCACCGTCGAGATCCGCGACACCGACCTGGCGAAAATCGACGCGCTGGAAGAGCGCCTGCGCGACCTCGCCGCGGCGCATGCCGAGACCTCCGGTCAGGACATCGTGGCGATCCGCACCCTCGACATACCGCCGGCGGCGATGGACCCGGCCCTCGGCGAGCGGATCGAGGCCGCCGCCGCGGCGCTCGGCGCGTCCTGGATGCGGATGCCGAGCGGGGCCGGGCACGACGCGATGGTGCTGTGCCGCCACATGCCGGCCGCGATGCTGTTCGTCCCCTCGATCGGCGGGCACAGCCACACCGTCATCGAGGACACCGCGGAAGACGACATCGTGCTCGGCTGCCGGGTACTGGCCAACGCGGTGGCGCGCATCGCCGGGGGGTAGGCCCCGCTATATCCGCCGGCCCCGCAGCTTCTCGCGCAGCGCGCGGATGTGGGTGTCGGCGCCGGCGAGGTTGGGGTGGACGGCGAGCGCCCGGTCGAAGGCGTCCAGCGCCTTCTCCTCCTCGCCCTCGGCGAGACGGACCAGGCCGAGCCCCGAGAGCGCGCCGAAATGGCGCGGCTCGAGCGCCAGCGTGCGGTCGATGTCGGCGATCGACTCGGGCAGCCGCCCCATCAGGTAGTTGACGGTGGCGCGCTTGTTCCACGCCTCGGCGAATTCGGGGGCGCGGCGGACCATCTCGTCGAACGCGGCGAGCGCCGCCGGCAGGTCGCGCGTTCCCATCGCCCGGAGCCCGCGCACCATCAGCGCATCGATCTCCGCGCTGCCCGATTCGTGCCAGATCCGCCAGATCGCCTGCTCCTCCGGCGCCGCCGCCTCCGCGTTCGGCGCTGCCTTCAGGCGCTCGAACAGCGGGCCGAGCCGGGGGTCGTTCTGATTGGCGAGCCCGACGGTGGCGAAGCTCAGCGTCGCCGCCGCCGCGATCCAGACCATCACCCGGCGCAAGGGATCGTCATCCGTGGGAGAGCGCATGCCGTACTCCTCGCCGCCGATCCGCCGACGACGTTTCCGGGCACCTGGCTAGACGAAGCCGAGCTTCGTCTTGACGTCTGCCAGGGAGACTTCCCGGCCGGCCTCGATGTCCGCAAGCCCGGCGTGCACCGCCCGCATGAACGCCCGTTCCTCGTCGAGCGGCTCGACGTCGCCGGCCGGGTTGAGCATGTCGTTTGAAAGCTCTGTCACCATCGGTACAGTCCCGATTCCCTTCGTCGCATCACGATACCGCCCGAATATAGGTCGTACCAGCCGCGTTCCCGCCGGTATTGACGGGGAGGGGCGGCGACAGCGGTTCGAGCCAGCTCGGTCAGGTTCTAGTCGCGACCTGCCGGCCTGTTGCTCAATGCACGCGGTCTCGGCCCGCCATGCGCCCAGTCGAGCAGCTCGACCGTGTGCACCACCGGCGTCTCCGTCGCCCCGGCGAGCTGGACCATGCAGCCTATATTGCCCGCCGCGATGGCGTCCGCGCCGAGCGCCTCGAGGTGGCCGATCTTGCGGTCGCGCAGCCGGTCGGCGAGCGCCGGCTGGAGGATGTTGTAGGTGCCGGCCGAGCCGCAGCAGAGATGACCCTCCGCCGGCAGCGAAACCGCGAACCCGGCGCGGCGCAACAGCTCGACCGGAGCCGTCTGGATCTTCTGGCCGTGCTGCAGCGCGCAGGCCGAGTGGTAGGCGACGGAGAGCGGTTCCGGCGGTTCGGCCTCGCCGAGGCCGATGCGCTGCAACAGCTCCGAGACGTCGCAGACCCGGGCGGCGATCGCCGATGCGGTTTGCGCGAACGCCGCATCGGCGCGGAACAGGTGGCCGTAATCCTTCAGCATCACGCCGCAGCCCGAGGTGTTGGAGACCACCGCGTCGAGACCGTCGCCTTCGATCTCCGCTTGCCAGGCGGCGAGGTTGCGCCGCGCCGCATCGAGCGCCGGCGCCTCCTTCCCCATGTGGTGGGCGATCGCTCCGCAGCAGCCGGACCCCCGGGCGAGCGTCACCTCGCAGCCGAGACGGGTGAGGAGGCGGATCGTCGCCGCGTTGATCGCCGGGTCGAGCACCTGCTGCACGCAGCCCGCGAGCAGTGCGACGCGGAAGCGGCGCCCACCCTCGGCCGGGTAGACCGCCCCGTCGGGCAGCGGTTGCCCCGCCCCGGCGGACGGGACCATGCGCAGCATGCGCCCGAGCGGGCCGGGCAGGAGACCCGCGAACGGCCGCCCGAATCGCGCCAGCCTGACCGCCCAGCCGAACCGCGCCGGGGACGGCATCGCGGCCAGCAGCAGCGCCCGCGGCAGACGGTCGGCGAGCGGCCGGCGGAAGGTCTCGGCGATCCGCTTGCGGGCGAGGTCGACGAGATGCATGTAGTTCACGCCCGACGGGCAGGTCGTCATGCAGGAGAGGCAAGAGAGGCAGCGGTCGATATGCCCGACCACCTTGGGCGACGGGGTCTCGCCGGTCTCCAGCATCTCCTTGATCAGGTAGATGCGTCCGCGCGGGCTGTCGAGCTCGTCGCCCAGCAGCGCGTAGGTCGGGCAGGTCGCCGTGCAGAACCCGCAATGGACGCAGCCCCTGAGGATTCCCTCGGCAGCGGCGATGTCCGGATCGGCGCGCTGGGCCTCGGTGAACCTGGTCCGCATCGCCTCAGCCCTCCCCGTCCACGCGGCCGGGATTGAAGATGCCGAGCGGATCGAAGGCCTGTTTCACCCGCGCGCTCAACGCCGCCAGCCCGGGCGGTTGCGGGTGGAACGCCGGCACGCGGCGCCTCACCGCTTCCGGCGCGCGGATCAGAGTCGCGTGGCCGCCGGTCGCGCCGACCGCGCTTCGCACCGCCTCGGCGCCCGCGTCCACCGTCGCGTGCGGCAAGGCGAGCCAGACCAGCCCGCCGCCCCAGTCGTAGAACACCCGGGCCTCCAATCCCGCCGCGATCCGGCCCGCCACCTTCGCGCCGTCCGCCGGCGGCACAGAGATCCGCCAGACGATTTCGTCGCCCGCGGCGGCATGGAACCGCGCACCGCCGACCTCGCGCCAGAACGCGGCCGAGTTGTGCCCGTGCAGCTCGTCGATCGCATGTTCCGCGAACAGGGCGCGCAGCGTCCCGGTCCGGGCGAGCACAGAGGGTTCGGGCCCCTCGACGCGGAGCGCGGTGACCGGCGTTCCCGGCTCGTGGACGCGCCCGACGCCCGACAGCGCCGCGATCCCGGCCGGCAGATGCGCCGCGCCCGAGACCTCGCATTGCCCGCCCAGGGCGCGCGTCATCGCCGCGATCCCGGCCTCGTCGTCGAGCCCGTAGACCAGCACCGTCCGCAGCTTCTCCGCCGCCGGCAGCACCTTGACGGTGATCTCGGTCATCGCCGCGAGCGTCCCCCAGGAGCCCGCGAGCAGCTTGCAGAGGTCGTAGCCGGTGACGTTCTTGACCACCCGTCCGCCGGACTTGAACAGCTCGCCGCGGCCCGAGACGGCACGCACGCCGAGGAAATGGTCGCGCGCCGCGCCCGCCTTGAAGCGGCGCGGGCCGGAGAGGTTGGCCGCGATGCAGCCGCCGAGCGTCGCCCGGCCCTCGCCGGCGCCCAGCAGCGGGCCGAGATCGGGCGGCTCGAAGGCGAGCGTCTGGCCGTGCTGGGCGAGCCGGGCGGCGATCTCGGAGAGCGCGGTGCCGGGTCCGGCGGTGAGCACCAGCTCCTCGGGCTCGTAGAGGGCGATGCCTGCGAGCCCCGAGAGGTCGAGCCTGGCCGCCGCCTCGGCCGGGCGTCCAAAACCCCGCTTGGACCCGCCCGAGACCAGCTCCAGCCCGTGCCCGCCGGCAGAGGCCCAGCCGACCGCCTCGATCGCCTCGCTCTCGTCCGCCGGGCGCAGGGTCTCCACTCGCCTCAGAAGCGCGGGATGTCTGGGAACCGGGTCTGCCCGCCACGGACATGGACCCGGCCGAGCTCGGCGCAGCGGTGGAGCACCGGGAACACCTTGCCCGGGTTGAGCAGCTGGTCCGGGTCGAAGGCGCATTTGAGGCGCTGCTGCTGCTTGAGGTCCTCGTCGGAGAACATCGTCCCCATCAGGTCGCGCTTCTCGACGCCCACGCCGTGCTCGCCGGTGAGCACGCCGCCCACCTCGACGCAGAGCCTCAGGATCGCCTCGCCGAACGCCTCCGCCCGCTCCAGCTCGCCCGGGTTGTTGGCGTCGTAGAGGATCAGCGGATGCAAATTGCCGTCGCCGGCGTGGAACACGTTGGCGACGCGCAGCCCGAATTTTTCCGACATCTCGGCCATGCGGCCCAGCACCTCGGGCAGGCGGCGGCGCGGGATGGTGCCGTCCATGCAGTAATAGTCAGGCGAGATGCGCCCGACCGCCGGGAAGGCCGACTTGCGGCCGGCCCAGAAATTCACCCGCTCGTCCTCGTTCTCGCTGACCCGGATCGAGGTCGCGCCGAAGTCGCGGGCGATGCCGGCGACCCGCTCGACCAGGTGGTCGACCTCGACCTCCGGGCCGTCGAGCTCGACGATCAGCAGCGCCGCCGCGTCGCGCGGATAGCCGGCTGCGACGAAATCCTCGGCGGCGTTGATCGCCGGATTGTCCATCATCTCCATGCCGCCCGGGACGATGCCGGCGCCGATCACGCCGGCCACGCAGTCGCCCGCCGAACCGGCCGAGGGAAAGCCGATCAGCACCGCGCGGGCCGAAGGCGGCCTCGGCAGGATGCGCACCGTGACCTCGGTGATCACGCCCAAGAGGCCCTCCGAGCCGGTAATCACGCCGAGCAGGTCGTAGCCCGCCGAATCGAGATGCCGGCCGCCGATGCGCACCACCTCGCCGTCCATCAGCACCAGCTCGACGCCCAACAGGTTGTTGGTGGTGAGCCCGTATTTGAGGCAGTGCACGCCGCCCGCGTTCTCCGCGACGTTGCCGCCGATCGAGCATGCGATCTGGCTCGACGGGTCGGGCGCATAGTAGAACCCGGCGGCCTCCACCGCCTGGCTGATGGCGAGGTTGGCGACGCCCGGCTGCACCACGGCGCAGCGATTGGCGTAGTCGATGTCGAGCACGCGGTTGAACTTGCCGAGCCCGAGCAGGATGCCGTCGGCGAGCGGCAGCGCGCCGCCCGAGAGCGAGGTGCCGGCGCCGCGCGGCACCACCTTGATACCTTCCCCGTGGCAGTATCTCAGCACCGCCGAGACCTGGGCCACGGTCTCCGGCAGGACGGCGATCATCGGTGGCTGGCGATAGGCGGTGAGCCCGTCCGATTCGTAGGCGCGCAACGCCGCCCGGTCGTCGATCACCCCTTCGCCGGGGACGATCTTGCCCAAGGCGCGCGCGATGTCCGCCCGCCGCGCGATGACCTCCGCATCGGGCTCGGGCATCTTCATCGCTCAATCCCCGTTCCGTCCAGGCTTGCCCGGCGCAACGAGGGGTTCGGCCCCTCGGCAGGCTAGCCCTGGCGCGCCTTGAAGCGCGGGTTCTTCTTGTTGATCACGTAGACCCGGCCGCGGCGCCGAATGATGCGGCAGGCGCGGTCGCGCTTCTTCGCCGATTTCAGCGAGTTGAGGACTTTCATGGCGACGGTTCCATTTGCAGCGGCCGGCGACGCGGCGGCGGACGGTAGCCGGGCGGGTCTGGCCTGTCAACGCCTTGTCCCGCCGGGCGATATGTGGGACGGGTGGGACGGGAGGAACGGGATGTGTCGGGACGACGTTGGTGGGTCGGCGTCGCGGCCCTGCTCGCGGTGGCAATCGGCGAGCCGCTCCAGGCCGAGGACACCTGTCCCGAGGGCACCGAGCGCTACGCCGAGTACCGGCTGTTCTTCGGACGGGCCAAGGGCGGCGAGGAGGTCGTGTCGGACGCGGACTGGAAACGCTTTCTCGCCCGCGAGGTCACGCCGCGCTTTCCCGACGGGCTCACTGTGCTCGACGGCGCCGGGCAGTGGCGCAACTCAGCCGGCACCGTCGAGCGCGAGCGGTCCAAGCTGCTGGTCGTCATCGCCCCCCTAGGCGAAGCGTCGCTGCGCCGTACGGGAGAGATCGCCGCAGCGTACAAGCAGCGCTTCGGCCAGGAGTCCGTGCTGCGCGTCATCGGTTCGGTCTGCGCCTCGTTCTGAGTCGCGGGCGGACGAGACGGCGAAACCGACATGCTCGCAGAGATCCTCTCCGTCGTCGCGCCGCTGTTCGTCTGCGCCGGCATCGGCTTCGTCTGGGGCCGGCTGGAGAAGCCGTTCGACGCCGAGATGATGACCGGGCTCGCGCTCCATCTCGGGGTTCCCTGCCTGGTCTTCTCGACGCTGACGCGGCTCGAGATCGACCCCGTCGCCTTCGGCGAGATGGCCGGCGCCTACACGCTCGCGCTGGTGCTGTTCATGGCGCTGGCCGCGGCGCTCACCCGGCTCCTCCGGCTCGAGGCGCGCGCCTTCATCCCGGCGCTCACCTTCCGCAACTCGGGCAATCTCGGCCTGCCGGTCTGCCTGTTCGCCTTCGGCGAGGCGGGGCTCGCCTACGGCATCGGCTGCTTCGTCATCGCCGCGCTCTCCGGCCTCACCGTCGGGCGCGGCATCTACGCCGGCAGCACCGTATTCGAGGCCCTGTTCCGCAACCCGATCGTCTATGCGATCGCGGTCTCGCTGGCCTTCATGATCGGCGGGATCGAGCCGCCGGCCTGGCTCGCCAACACGGTCCAGATCGTCTCCGGGATGGCGATCCCGCTGATGGTGGTCTCGCTCGGCGTGGCGCTGTCGAAGATTCGCGTGGTCGGGATCGGGCGCGCCGCCGCGCTGTCGGCGCTTGAGCTCGGCGTCGGCTTCGCCGTCGGCGTGGCGCTCGCCGATCTGTTCGGGCTCGCGGGCGTCGCGCGCGGGGTCCTGATCCTGCAATGCGCGATGCCGGTCGCGGTCCACAACTACGTCTTCGCGCAGGTCTATCGCCGCTCGCCGGAGACGGTCGCCGGCATGGTGGTGATGTCGAGCCTGCTCGCCTGCTTCACCCTGCCCGCGGTGCTCTGGTACGTGCTGCGATGAGCCTTGTCGCCGAGCTCGCCCCGATCGTCGCGCCGGTGTTCATCTGCGCCGCGCTCGGCTTCCTCTGGGCCAGGCGCGGGCTGCCGTTCGACGACCGGGTGGTCGCCACTCTGGTGTTCAATGTCGGCGCGCCCTGCCTGATCCTGGCTACCTTCGCCAAGGTCGAACTCGACTCCGCCGCGCTGGCCGAGATCGCCGGCGCCTCGCTCGCCGCCTTCGCCGGGTTCGCCGCCATCGGCTTCGCGGTGCTGCGCGCCTTCCGGCTCAGCATCCCCGCCTATCTGCCGGCGGTGATGTTCCCACTCGCCGGCAGCATGGGGCTGCCGGTCTGCCTGTTCGCCTTCGGGGCGGAGGGGCTCGCGCTGGCGCTGGTGTTCTTCGCCTTCGGCGCCATCGGCATCTTCACCGTAGGCGCCACCATCGCCGCCGGGTCGGTCTCGCTCGGGCGCATCGCGCGTTCGCCGGTGTTTTACGCCGCGGCGCTCGCGATCGGCATGGAGGCCGGCGGGATCGAGCTGCCGCGCTGGGCGTTCAATACCGCCGACCTGCTGGGCGGGATCGTGATCCCGATGCAGCTCGTGGCACTCGGCATCGCGCTCTCCCGGCTGCGCGTCACCAGCCTCGGGCGCAGCACCGCGCTCGCGTGCCTGCGGCTCGTCGCCGGCGCGCTGGTCGGCTGGGCGGTGGCCTGGGGGCTCGCGCTCGGCCCGGTCGCCGCCGCGGTGGTCATCCTGCAGAGCGCGATGCCGGTCGCGGTCTCCAGCTACCTGTTTGCCCGGATGTACGAGCGCGAGCCCGAGGAGGTCGCCGGCATGGTGCTGGTCTCGACGCTGCTGTCCTTCGCGATGCTGCCCGTGTTGCTCGCGCTCTTACTGCCCTAATGCATCGCCGAGCCGCCGTCGACGACGATGGTCTGGCCGGTGACGAAATCGCTGTCGGACGAGCTCAGATAGACCAGCGTGCCGAGCAGGTCCTCGGGCACCTCGTCGCGCTTGATCGCGCGGGTCTGGGCGTTGGCGTCCTTGATGCCGGTCCACTGCGGGTCGCCCGCAACCCGCTCGCTCATGGTGAGCCCAGGGGCGATCGCGTTGACCGAGATGTTGTGCTCGCCGAGTTCGCGCGAAAGCGAGCGGGTGAAGGCCACCATCGCCCCCTTGGAGCTCACATAGTGGAGCATCATCGGCGTCCCCTTGAACACCGTGCCCGAGGCGATGTTGATGATCTTGCCGTAGCCGTTCTTCTGCATCTCCGGCACCACCGCCTTGACGCAGGAGAACACGCCGCGCGTGTTGACCGCCATCACCCGGTCCCATTCCTCCTCCGGGATCTCCAGGAACGAGCGCTGCTGGAGGTCGGCGAAGATCGCCGCGTTGGTCACCATGATGTCGACCTTGCCGAAGGCGTCCACGGTCTCGGCCACCATGGCCCGGACCTGGCCCGGATCGGTGACGTCGCAGCGATTGCCGATCGCCTCGCCGCCGGCCTGCTTGATGATATTGACCGTGTTCTCGACGTCGAGGATGTCGCTGCAGCACACCTTCGCGCCCTCTTCCGCCAGCGCCTTGGCGTAGTGCACGCCGATGCCGCGCCCCGCACCGGTGACGATCGCAACCCGTCCGTCGAGCCTGCCCATGTCGGTCTCCTTCCCTCAGATTGGCCGGCGCCGATCATAGCGGCGGCGGAGGGACGATCAACTAACCGGCGGGCGATGCCCAGGCGAGCCTGGCGGCGGAGAGGACCGGGCGGACCTCCGCGTCCTGGAGCATGCCCGCGTCGCGCAACGCCCGATGCGCCTTCGGCAGGTTGTAATGCGGCAGCGAGGGGTAGAGGTGGTGCTCCAGGTGGTAGTGCACGTGGTGCGGGAAGATCAGCCACATCAGCCAGCCGGGCCCGAGATTGGTGCGCGCATCGCGCCACACGTCGCCGGTCTCCGAGGTCATGCCGTGTTCGAGGATCGAGCGGAAGCGGAGCAGCGGCTGGAGCAGGAACCAGAGCGGGATCGCCCAGAGCAGCAGGTATTCGCGGAAGAAGCCGAAGACGAGGGCGGCCACCGGCAGCGCGACGTGGAACGCCGCCACGATCCACCGGTCCCGCAGCGCGGCGCGGCGCAGCTTCGGCGAGGTGTCGCCGAGCGGGTCGTGCTTCGCGCCGTCGAGCCGGGCGGCGGCGGGCGCGCCCCAGAAATAGGCGTAGGTCTTCCACGCCGTGAGCCCGGCCACGTCCCGGAGCAGCTTGCCGGCGAGATAGGCGCGGCCGCGCGGATAGCCGCCATGGATCGGCGTGTCGGGGTCCTGCCTGCCGAACATGTGGTTGTGGTGCAGGCGGTGGATCACCCGGTAGGAGAACATCGAGATGCCGCCCGACGTCGCGCAGATCCGGCCCACCAGGTCGTTGAGCCAGCGGGTCTCGTAGAGCCGGTAATGCACCGCCTCGTGGGCCAGGATGAACAGCGCCTGCGCCCTTGTGGCGATCAGCACCATGCAGGGCGCGACCACCCACCATTCGGGAAACCCCACGGCGAGCGCCATCAGAGCCGCGACCTCGATCCAGGTGCGGACGACCGAGACTGTCGAGCGCAGCGGGTCGAGCCGGGTCAGCTGCTTGATCAGCGCGGGGTCGAGCCCGCGGCGGCCACCGAGATCGTCGTGGAAGGCGTCGCCCCGGGCCGCCTCCGGCGGGATGGCGCTCATGCCGCAAGCATAGCGCGAGGCGGTGTCCGGCGCACCCGTTTTCCTCGCGGCGCGGGCCACGACCGTGGTGAGAAATCCGGGTCGGCCATGTATCCTCTCGCGGTCGAGGCAACGGCCCGGGCGCAAGCGGCGTATCGACCGGGGCGCGCGCCGGGCGGGTTTGGAGGCGGCGGCGATGGGCAGGCGCTGGGGCCTGTTTGCGACGATCTGGGTGCTGATCCTGGCGACGGTCTATCTCGGCGACCGCTTCGTGCGCGACGTGTTTCTGACCGACGACGCGCCCCGGGCGGTGACCCCGCGAGGCGACCTCGCCGCCTTCGAGCAATCGACCGTCAGGCTGTTCGAGGAGGCCTCGCCCTCGGTGGTCTATATCTTCACCCATGGCGGCGGCGGCGGCGCGGGCGCCGGCTCGGGGCTGGTGTGGGACCGCGCCGGCCACGTGGTGACCAATTTCCACGTCGTGCGCGACGCGAACGACGTGTCGGTCCGGCTCGACGACGGCGAGGCGGTCAGGGCGAGCGTCATCGGCACCGCGCCCGACTACGATCTCGCCGTGGTGCGGCTGCGCGAGACGCGGGGCCGCGTCCGGCCGATCCCGATCGGCAGCTCGGGCGATCTCAAGGTCGGCCAGGCGGTGTTCGCGATCGGCAACCCGTTCGGCCTGTCGCGCACGCTGACGACGGGGGTGATCAGCGCGCTCAACCGCCGCCTGCCGACCGCCAACGACCGCGAGGTGCGCGGGGTGATCCAGACCGACGCCGCGATCAACCCGGGCAATTCCGGCGGGCCGCTGCTGGATTCGGCGGGCCGGCTGATCGGGGTCAACACGGCGATATTGTCGGATACCGGGGTGTCGTCCGGCATCGGCTTCGCGGTGCCGGTCGATATCGTCAACCGGATCGTGCCGCGGCTGATCCGCGACGGCGCGGTGCCCCGGCCCGGGATCGGCATCGTGGTGATGGGCGAGGAGACCGCCGCCCGGCTCGGCGTCGCCGGGCTCGTGGTCTCGCGCGTGCTGCCCGGCTCGGAGGCGGCGAAGGCGGGGCTCAGGGCGGCCGATCTGGAGCGCCGGACGCTCGGCGACATCATCGTCCGGGTCAACGGGGTGGCGGTCCGTTCGGTGTCCGAGTTCGCGGCCGAGCTCAGCGAGGCCGGGATCGGCGTCCAGGTCGAGCTCACCGTGATCAACCAGGGCCAGCAGCGCTCGGTCTGGGTGACGGTGATGGATATTTCATGAGGGGCGGCGAGACGCCGCTCGCGCGGACCTTGCCCTGCGAGCCCGTCGTGCTCTAGACGGCAACGGTTTCCGGTCGAGCCCGCCGATCTTGCTCCGCCAGCAGCCGGTCGAGAATGCGCCGCGCTTCGAGCCCGCCCGCGTCGGCGTTGATGTCGACCAGCGGGCGTCCGCGATCGCAGTCGAAGGCGCTTTGCTGGGCTTCGAGGAACGCCTTGTCCTCCATGAACGCCTCGTGGACCTGCTCGAAGAGGAGCTGCGTCACTTCCGGCTTGTCGATGTCGAAATTGTGCGCATCCGCCCAGAAATAGTGGATGGTGCTCTCGGTCTCCGGCGTGAGCGCGTTCAGGCTCTTGCGCTCGAACCCCTTGGAACGGTCGCCCTGGCGCGCGCCGGTGCCGGTCGGCGCGCCGCCGAGATCGAGCTTGACGAAGCATGGCGGCGAGAAATCGATGATCTGCCAGCGGTCGATATTGGTGCCGAAATCGACCAGCCGGCGGTACATCGGCGGCGCCGGCACGTCGATCATCCAGCGGGTGACGCGGACGCCCGGACCGTGCCGCTCGGTTCTGACCTCGGCTTGCTCCGCCACCGCCGCATTGCCGAGCGTGGTCGCGTGCACGTACGGGAGGTGGGTGAGGTCGAGCAGGTTGTCGATCCCGAGCCGGTAGTCGCACGCCATCGGGATGCGGCAGCCGGCGGCCCGCCAGCCGGGATCGTCGAGCCAGTGGAAGTCTTCGATCTCGGCCGCGTCCGCCTCGCTCGCGTCGCCCATCCAGATCCAGACCCAGCCCCAGCGCTCGACGACCGGGTAGGCGCGGATCCGCGCGCCCGGCGGGACGGCGGTCTGGCCCGGCACGCGGACGCACACCCCGCCCGCATCGTATTCCAGCCCGTGATAGCCGCATTGCAGCCGGGCGCCGATCACCTTGCCGAGGGAAAGCGGCAAATGGCGGTGACAGCAGCGATCCTCCAGCGCGCGGACCGCCCCATCGTCGGTCCGGTAGAGGACGACCGCCTCGTTCAGCAGGGTGCGCGCGAGCGGCTCGTCGGCGATCTCGTCGGAGGTCGCCGCGACATACCAGTAGTCCTTCAAGAACATGACCGCCCCCTCGGGAAATATCCATCATCGTAACCCAGACCGGACGCCCGCGCCCCAGGTTTACCTGCCCGGCGGCGAGGCGTTGCAGTAGCTGGCCAGAAGCTCGATCCGGCCTGGCATCCGCTCCCGGGTCCGATAGTATCGCTTCGATGCGGCCGAGGGGGAGAGGCCATGGGCGCGATCGATCTGGAATACGGCGCCGAGGCCGGGATCGAGCGCCTGCTGCGGTCGGTCGATCGCGCCGGCGATTTCTGCGTCCACGGCAGGCTGGTCGCGCCGATGCCGCGGCTGGAGGTGGAGGGGGTCGGCATGCTGGCCTTTCCGGTTCCCGAGCCCCAGCTTCGCGCCCTGATCGGCGTGGCCGGGCGCGCGCCCTACGGCAAGGGGCCGGAGACGCTGATCGATACCTCGGTCCGCGACTGCCGACAGATCGGCCCGGAGAGGATTCGCCTGGCGGGCGAGGGGTGGCCGGAGACGTTCGCGGAGATTCTCGACCGGGTCGCGGCGGGGCTCGGCTGTCCGGGCGACCGGCTGGAGGCAAGGCTCTACAAGCTTCTGATTTACGAGCGCGGCGGCTTCTTCGCCGCGCACCGCGACACCGAGAAGGCGCCGGGGATGATCGCGACCTTGACGGTCTCGCTTCCCGTCGCGGGAGAAGGCGGGGAGCTTATCGTCCGCCATCGGGGCCGCGAGGTCGCGGTGGATATGAACGTGGAGGAGCCCTCGGGCTTCGCCTTCGCGGCCTTCTACGCCGACTGCCGGCACGAGATCCGGCCGATCACGGCGGGTCACCGCTTGGCGCTGGTCTTCAATCTCTGCCTGCGGGCGGCGGACTGGGCCACGCCCCGGGAGCCGCCGGATTACGGCGAACAGGTGGATGCCATCGCCGAGCGCCTCGCGGCGTGGCAGTGCGAAGGCGGTGCTGCGGAGAAGATCGTGTGGCTGCTCGATCACGCATACAGCGAGGCGGGGCTGTCCTTCGAGACCCTGAAGAACGGCGATGCCGCCCGGGCCCGGGTCCTCTCCGCGGCGGCCGACCGGGCCGGCTGCGAGCTCCACGCCGCCATCGTCCACATCGAGGAGCATGGCGATGCGATGTACGGCGAGGAATACCGGCACGGCTGGTACCGGAACGAGGCGGACGCCGAGGACATGGAGATCGGCGAGCTCTTCGACAGCCGGCACTGGCTCGACGGCTGGGCGGGGTTGAGCGGAGCACGGCCGCGGTTCGGCGAGATCGAGTTGAATCCCGGGAAGCTTCTGCCGCAGGGCGCGCTCGACGACGCGGCGCCGGATGAGCAGTGGCTGCACGAAGCGACGGGGAACGAGGGGGTGAGCCTGGAGCGGGCCTTTCATCACGCGGCGCTGGTGCTGTGGCCGCGGTCGCGGACGCTGGCCATCCTGGCGGGGGCGGGTATCGGCGGGGCGGTCGCCTGGGTGGCGGAGCTGCTCGACCGGAAGGGCGGGCGCGCCGACGCGGATATCGAACGCCTGGCATCGGAGCTCGTCGGCATCTGGCCGGCCGGACGGTCCGGCCGGGACGAAGAAAGTCGTGCCCGGATGCTCGCTCTGCTGACAGAAGTGGGAGACGGGGAATGCCTCTCCCGCTTCCTCCGCGAAGTAATCCTGCCGGATTATTCCGGCGGAGAGAACGAGAGCCTGGTGGCGGCGATCGACGCTGTCGGACCGGAAGCCGCCGAGGGATTCCTGCTCGCGCTTGTCGACGCGCAGTTCGGCCGCCGTCCCGCGGATGTCCTTGCGCTCCTGAGGCGGCTCGCGGATGGGCGGGACGGGACGGAAGGCGGCGCCCGCAGCGAGATGCTGCGCGGCACTTTGAGATCGGTGCTACGGGCGGTTTCGGCGGCGCCCGCGGAGCGAGTGGAAACGCCTCCCGATCAGTGGTCTTCCGGCAAGGACGAGCCGATGGCGTCTTGGGCGCCGGAAGCGATGGCCGACACGGCCGACGCGGAACCCGTGCGGCCCTGGCGGCTTTCGGAGGAGGCGGTGCGCGACCTCTTCTCGCTCGCGTGGCGCTGGCGTCTGACGGACGAAGGCGTGGCGATGGCCGCGGTCGCGGCGGTGCCGCTTCTAACCACGCCGGATCGCGCGCTTCCCGCCGCGCTGCGCGATCTGCACGGCGAACCGGGGTTCGCGGACAGCGCCGCCTACGCCGCGCTCTGGCGCCACGCGGCGCGCGCCCTGCTCGAACGCAGCGCGACGCCACCGGAGGAGCCGCGGCACTGGAAGATCGCCTGCGCCATCGACTGCGATTGCGAGCTTTGCGCCGAGTTGCGGGCCTTCTGCGAGGATTCCGCGGAACGGGTCGCGCGGTTCCCGCTCCGCAAGGAGCTTCGCGCGCATCTGCACCGGATCATCGACCGGCACGGGCTTGAGATGGACCACGAGACCGAGCGCCGCGGACGGCCCTTCACCCTGGTCTGCACGAAGAACCGCGCCAGCCATCGGCGGCGCCTCGCCGAATATTCGGTGGACATCGGGTGGATGCGCCGGCTGGCGAGCGCCGCGCCGGGCGGAGCGGGAGAGGCCGGCTGCGCGCCGGAGACGGCCCGGCTGCGGGAAGCGCTGGCCCAATCCACGCCCGGGTGACCGGCGGTGTTGTCACCGGGTCATTCGATGGTCCTTGAAACGGGTTGCCGCCGCAGTGCTTGGGGAGGAACGTTTTCCGTGACCCGGCCCATCGCGGACAGGCGGCGCGGACGTCCGCCAGCGCGTGTGCGATGCGGTGCGAAGGTCAGTCGCGGGACTCGCGCTCGGCGATGCCGGTAAGCTCCACCGGCGGCCGGTCGGGAAACCTCGCGATGAGCGACAGGCTGCCGCCCATGGCCTCGACCGTCTTGCGCAGCGTCGAGAGCAGGAGATCGCTGCGCTGCTCCATCCGAGATACCGCGTCCTGGCTGATGCCGAGCTCGCGGGCGACGCTGACCTGGGTGAGGTGGCGGGCCTTGCGCAGCTCGCGCAGCGTCATCTCCTCGGAGATGAACGCCGCGGCCAGCTCCTCGACCTTGCGGCGCTCGGCGGGATCGAGCCCGGCGATCACGTCTTCGACATTGAGACCCATCATGATTCTCCTTCCTTCGCGGGCCGCGCGAGATGACGGTCGAAGCGCTCGTCGGCCTTGCGCAGCAGGGTACGGTAGAAGCGCCTTGCGCTGCCGCCCGACTTGTCGCCCGCGACCAGCAGAACGGCGTTGCGCGCGGGATCGAAGGCGAAGGCGAGACGCCATTCGCCGCCGGCCGCGCTGAACCGCATCTCCTTCATGTTCGCATGCCGCGACCCGTTCAGCGTATCCACACGCGGCCGTCCCAGCCGCGGCCCGAACTCGCCCAGCAGGCGCGAAAGCGCGAGGATTGTCCTTCGCACCTCCAGCGGCAGGGCGAAGAACTCCGGCTGGAACTCGTCGTGCAACTCGACCGCCCATTTCATCGCCAGAATATGTATTTGGGTTCATATGAAATCAACTTCATTGCGGCGGGATCGAGGCGCGACGCGGGTCCTCGACCGCCTGCTGGCCGGGCAGGAGGGGGCCTCGCCCTAAGCGCCCCCCGCGGGCGCCAGGTGGGACCAGCCGGACCAGGCCATGTAGCTTCCGACCAGCAGGATCAGCGCGGCCGAGGCGTAGGGGGCGGAGGCGAGGAACCGGTCCACGCCCGGGAACCGGCTCGACGCGTAGCGCAGGCCGAGCACCGCCGCCATGCCGACGCCGACCAGCGTGGCCGCGAGGCCGATCGAGAACGACGCCACCATGCCGACGCCGAGCCAGAACTGCCCGATGCCGAGGCAGAGCAGCAGTACGGTGATCGCGGCGGGGCAGGGGATCAGCCCGCCGACCAGCCCGAAGCCCACGGTTTGCAGACCGCTCGCCCGGCCGCCGGCGAAGCGGGTCTCCAGCTCGCTCGCGTGCGACCGGGCGTGCGCGTCTTCGTCGTGGCCGTGGTGGCGATGGCGATGCCGATGCCGCCTGTGGCGCGTTCGGGCGAAGGCCCGGCCCAGCATGTAGAGCCCGACGGCGATCACCGCCGCCCCGGCGCCGCCGACGAACCAGGGCTCCAGCCTCGCGCCGATCATCTCGTCGCCGTAGGCGAGCGCCAGCACCGCCAGCACCCAGACCACGATCGAGTGCGAGAACGCCGCCGAGACGCCGAGCAGCAGCGCCTGCAATGGGGTGCCGCGGACGGCGACGATGAACGCCGCCATCATGGTCTTGGAGTGGCCCGGCTCGAGCCCGTGCAACGAGCCCAGCACCAGCCCGATGGCGGCCAGATAGAGGAAGGACGCCGAGCCCTCCTGGATCAGGGATATGAGGTCGATCGCCCGTCTCCCCGGCTCACAGGTACTTGGTTATCTGCTTGAACTCGGCGAGCACGGCCGCCCCGGCGTCTCCGTCCCTGACGTGCTCGTCCATGCAATGGTCGATGTGGTCGCGGATATAGACCTGCTTGGCGCTGCGCAGCGCCGACTCGATGGCCTGGAGCTGCTGCGCCACGTCGGCGCAGGGCCGGGCCTCCTCGATCATCCGGACCACCTTGCGCAGATGGCCGTCCGCCCGCTTGAGGCGCTTGACCACGTCTGCGTGGCTGCGGTGTTTGAGACCCGGCGGTTCGGACATCGGATACGTGCCCCCGATTCATCCTATCCTGGGGGAGAGGATGAATCGGATTTCCGATTGACGCAACCGCGCCGCGCTGTATGGCCGGATCAAGTCCGGGCATGACGGGTCGGGGTCCGGGGATGCCGGGCGAGAACCCTCTCAGCCGGCGCGTTTCGCCCGCCTGAGCCGCGCGGTCTCCGCCTCGTCGAGCGCGCCGGCCTCGTCGACGGCGATGCCGTAGAGCGTGCGCGCCGCCTCGCGCGTGACGTAGCCGTCGGCGATGTCGGCGAGCACCAGCCCGGCGGGGCGCTCGAACGGGTCGCCGTAGCCGCCGCCGCCCGACTGGCGGAGCCGGATCGCGCTGCCCGCCGTCATGCGCCGCGTCTCCAGCACGTCCATCGCCTCCACCCTGCCGTCGGGGAAGGAGATCTCGGTCGCGGCGGGGGAGGGCGCGCCGCCGCCCAGCAGCCCCCAGGCGGCATGGCGGTGGTTGGCGGTCCTGAGCGTCAGCGTGCAGTCGGTGAGGAAGGCGTATTCGCGGGCGAACCCGATGCCGCCGCGATGCCGTCCCGCTCCCGCGCTGTCCGCCAGCAGCTCGAAGCGGCGCACCCGGATCGGGTACTCGGTCTCGACGATCTCGACCGGGGTGCCGGGCGCGAAGTGGTTCATCGGCAGCACGATGGCCGCCCCGTCGCCCGCGCTGGTGCCGCCGAGCGAGGTGGTCATCAGCTCGTACTGCACGGTCGCCTTGCCGGCGCGCCCCTCGGCGTAGCCGATCGCCATCGCGCCTGTCCCGAGCCCGGACGGTGCCACCGCGCGATCGGGGTTGAGCGCGCCGAGCGCGGCGAGGACCACGTTGTAGACCATGTGCGAAGTCGGGAAGTAGTGGTTGACGGTGGCCGGGAATTGCGGGCTCACGATGCGCCCGGGCGGGATCGCGAAGTCGATCGCCTCGAAGGCGCCGGCGTTCATCGGCACGGTCGGATCGGAGGCGGCGAGGATCGCCTGCATCGACACCGCGCGGGCGGTCGGCTCGGGCGTGTTGATCGGGCCCGCGGTTTGCGGGTCGGCGCCGCTGAAATCGAGCGTCAGCCGGTCGCCCGACTTCTCCGCCCGGACGTGGATGCGCACCGGCCGGCCGCGCTCGGCGCCGTCATGGTCCATCTTCCCCTCGGCCTCGGCCGACCCGTCGGCCCAAGCGGCGACCGCCGCCCGCACCCGCGCCGTGGTGCGCGTCATCAGCGCGTCCATGGTGCCGGTCACGATTTCCGCGCCGAACGCCTCGCAGAGCGCCGCCATGCGGCGCGCGCCGAGCCGGGTCGCGCCCGCCTGGCCGCGCAGGTCGCCCAGCACCACGTCCGGTGCGCGGCTGTTGTTGCGGATGATCGCCTCGATCTCGGAATTGACGCCGTCGGCGGTCCACATGCGCACCGGCGGCACCAGGATGCCGTCGTGGAAGATCTCGCGCGCCGCCGCGCCCGACGAGCCCGGCACCAGCCCGCCGACATCGGCCTTGTGCGCGACGCTCACCCCGAAGGCGACGATCCGCCCGTCGAAGAAGGCGGGCGTCGCCACCACGAAATCCGGCACGTGGCTGTTGCCCGCCTTGTAGGGGTCGTTGCAGACGAAGCTGTCGCCGTCCCGCATCGCGTCTGCCGGGTAGCGCTCGAAGATGCTGCCGATCGCCTTGGAATAGAGCAGCGAGTGGTATTGCAGCCCGCCGCCCACCATGACCACGCGGCCGGAGCCGTCGGTCAGCCCCGCCGTGCCGTCCTGGGATTCGCGGAGGATCGGCGAGTAGCCGGAGTGGAACAGCGCGTGCGCCATCGACTCGGTGGTCTCGCGCAGCCGGCTCAGCACCACCTCGATGGTGATCGGATCGAGGCTCATGGCGGGTCTCCCGCGTCGATGACCAGGTTGCCGTGCGCCTCCACCGTCGCGCTCTGGCCGGCGAGCACGATCATGGTCGAATCGAACTGCTCGATTGCCGCCGGGCCCGCGATCGCATCGCCGGCGCGGAGCAGCGCCCGGTCGTAGACCTTGCAGTCCGCGAAGCTGCCGGAAGTAAAATCGTAGAGCTCGCGGACGCCGGTCTCCGCCCGGGCCGGATCGCCGTCGCCGGCCTCGATCTTCGGCAGCTCGAGCTTGGGCACCGCGATCTCGGCGATCACCCGGAAGGTCACCGTCTCGGCCTCCTCGTCGGGCGCGCTCGCCCCGTAGACCCGGAGATGGAGTTCGTCGAAGCGGGTCTTCAGCGCCGCCTTCTCCGCCGCGTCGACCGGGCGGGCCAGGCAGTCGACGGCGAGCTGGTAGCCCTGGTGCAGGTAGCGCATGTCGATCTGGCGCCTGAGCGCGGCGTCTTCCCCGTCGAACCCCTCCTCGCGCAGATCCGCCCACGCCCGCGCTTCCAGTCCGGCGAACTCCTCCTCCATCGCATCCGCCGCGAGCCCGGCCAGCACCCCCACCGAGGACTTGACATAGACATGGCGCACGTCGGTCTGGAGCAGCCCAAAGGCCGAGTTGAGCCCGGGGGCAAGCGGCACGACGACCTTGGGGATTCCCACCTCGCGGGCCAGTGCCGCGGCATGCAGCGGCCCCGCCCCGCCGAAGGCGACGAGCGCGAAGTCGCGCGGGTCGGCGCCGCGGCGCTGGAAGGCGAGGCGGAGGTCGACCGCCATGTTCGAGTTCACGATGCGGATTATCCCGGAAGCGGCCTCGATGGCGTCGAGCTCGAGCGGGCCGGCCACGCGCTGCTCGACTGCCGCGCGGGCGAGCTCGGGGTCCATGGTCATGCGTCCGCCGAGCACGCTGCCCGGCCCGAGCGCGCCGAGCAGCAGATTGGCGTCGGTCACCGTGGGCTCGGTTCCGCCGCTGCCGTAGCAGGCCGGTCCGGGATCGGCGCCGGCGCTGCGCGGGCCGACCTTCATCAGCCCGTCCTTGCCGATATGGGCGATGGTCCCGCCGCCCGCGCCGAGGGTGGCGACCGACAGCATCGGCGTGCCGATGTCCTGCCCCGCGATGCGGCCCGAATCGGTCTCCTCGATGCGCCCGCCGGCGATCACCGCGATATCGGTCGAGGTGCCGCCCATGTCGAAGGTGACCACGTCGGGGCGGCCGACCAGAGCGCCGAGCGCGCGGCCGGACACCGCGCCCGCCGCCGGCCCCGAAAGCAGGGTCTGGTTGGGGAAGCGCGCGCCGAGCCCGATCCGCATCAGCCCGCCATGCGACTGCATCAGGAAGAGCTGCCTGGTCTCGATCCCGGACTCCGCCAGCGCCGCGCCGAGGCGCAGCAGGTAGCTCTCGACCCGGGGGCCGACATAGGCGTCGATCGCGGTGGTCGACAGGCGCGGGTACTCGCGGATCGTCGGCAGGATGTCGGACGACAGCGAGACCCGGAGACCCGGCGCCTCCTCGGCGACGATCTCTGCGGTGCGGCGCTCGTGCGACGGGTTGCGGAAGCTGAACAGGTAGCAGACGGCCAGCGACTCGATGTCTTGCCGCGCCAGGTGTCGCACCGCCTCGCGCAGCTTGTCCTCGTCGAGCGGGGTGAGCACCGCGCCCTCGTGGTCGAGGCGCTCGACCGCCTCGGCGGTGCGCGATTGCGGCACCAGCAGGCGGGGCTTGCGGTAGAACGGGTCGAGCAGATCGTCGGCGTCGGGCTGCGACCAGCCGCGCGCCTCGTAGACCGCGCGGAACCCCTCGGTGATCAAGAGCCCCGCCCGCGCCCCGTCCTCCTCGATCAGGGTGTTGGTGGCGACCGTCGTCCCGTGCACCAGGAAGCCGATATCGGCGGGCGCGATGCCGGTCGCGAACAGCTCGTCCAGCGCGTCGACTACCGCGCGCGCCGGATCGTCCGGCACCGACGGCACCTTGACCGCCCGGCGCTCCCCGGTCGCGGCGCTGTAGGCGATCAGGTCGGTGAACGTCCCCCCGGTATCGACCCCCACCATCCAGCCGGTCATGACGCGCCGCCTTTCCTTGCCTTCCGGCATAGTTGCGCCCTGAGCGCGGGCGTCAACACCTCCACTTCCCGCCATAGCGACCGCAGCCGACCGTGGGGTGGCGGAACGGAGAAGTCTCACGCCATTCCGCCCCACCCGTCATGGCCGGACTCGTTCCGGCCAGCCACGCCACCCGCACCGAGCCCGGCCGAGCAAGATGCCCGGACCACCCCCGGACTTGATCCGGGGGCCGGGCATGACGGGGCGGCTTCCGCGATCCGCTTGTCGAACGGATCGTGCGGACGATCCGTGGCGAGATGTTCGATCCGGCGCCGGCCGGGAGGTTGCTGGTCGAGACCCTGGCCGCTGCGCTCGGCGTTCACATCCTCAGGCACCGTTCCAACCTGACGCCGGCCTCGGCCTCGCTGCCGGCGGCGCGCGGCGCGCTCGATCCCCGGCGGCTCCGCCGCGTGGTCGAGTTCATGGAAGCCCATCTGGGCGAAGACCTGACGATCGGCAGGCTGGCGGACGAGGCCTGCCTGAGCCCGTTCCACTTCGCCCGCGCCTTCAAGGCGGCGACCGGGACGGCGCCGCACCGCTTTCTCACGGCGCGGCGGATCGACCGGGCCAGGGCGCTGCTCGCCGAAGGCGAGCTTTCTCTCGCCGGCGTCGCCGAAATCTGCGGGTTCTCCTCACAGGCCCATTTCACCCGGTCGTTCAAACGGCTCGTCGGCGCCACGCCGGGCGAGTACCGCGGCGGTTGCGGCGGGGTCGCGGGACGTCTGGAGCAGTCGTCCGGGAGCGCTGCGATGAAGATGACGACCGAACGGCGGGACGACGTGCTGATCGTCGGGGTGACCGGCCGGATCGACGCGGCCGGCGCGGAGACCTTCGGCGAAGCGCTGCACGACGCGATCCGGGATGCCGACCGGGCGGTGGTCCTGGACCTGGAGGGTCTCGCCTATATGGGAAGCACGGGACTGCGGGCCATCCTCCTGATCGCCAAAGAGCTTGCGAGCCGGGATGCCCGGCTGGCTCTCTGCGCGCTGCCCGCGCCGATCCTGAGGGTGTTCCGGATCACCGGCTTCGAACGGATGCTGCCGATCCACGCCACCCGGGCGGACGCGCTGGCGTCGCTGGAGCGCGATCGGGCCAGCCCTCACGCGCCGTAGATCGGCGGGGAGAGCTGGACGCCGGGCGACGGGCGGCGCCCCTGCCGTCATCCATCGAGAGAACGGTCCGGGGCTTTCGAGTGGTCGGGCAACGAGAGTCCCACCATATCGAGATGGCAGAGCCGGGAGGTGAGGCGGGACCGCAGATGTCGAACGACCGGACCGGGCAATCGGCGCAGTGAGGGCATGACCGTGGTGGACGATCTCGACGAATTCGCGCGCACCGTCTTCGAGGGGCAGAAATTCAGCGCGCATCTGGAAGCGAAGCTCGGCCCGGTCTCCGCCGGCAAGGCGGAAATCTCCATCGAGCTGAAGGAGTTCCACAAGCAACAGCACGGCTTCGCACATGGCGGCGTGGTCAGCTACCTGGCAGACAACTCGATTGCCTATGCCGGCGGGCTCGCCATGGGCGGCAATGCGCTGGTGTCGGAATACAAGATCAACTACGTCCGGCCGGGCGTCGGCAAGACTCTGGTGGCGCGCGCCGAAGCGATCGCCGTAGGCCGCAGCCAGGCGGTGTGTCAGAGCAGGGTTTACGGTGTCGCCGAAGACGGTACCGAGAAGCTGTGCGCCATCGCTCAGGGGACCGTGGTTCCCGCGCCGGATCCGTGAGCATCCACGCGACGACGGGCGGGTTGCGCCCCCGGCGTTCGTCGAGGAGCACGG
Source organism: Defluviicoccus sp. (assembly GCA_028821395.1). Classification (GTDB taxonomy): domain Bacteria; phylum Pseudomonadota; class Alphaproteobacteria; order MPNO01; family MPNO01; genus MPNO01. The sequence goes on along the minus strand of JAPPGP010000098.1, from coordinate 13,153 downwards.
TCCGGGGCTTTCGAGTGGTCGGGCAACGAGAGTCCGACTATATTGAGATGGCTGAGCCCGGAGGTGAGACGGGACCGCGAATGTTGAACGACGCGACCAGGAATCTCGTCTGGCAGGGTCAGCTCGATATGGTCCGGCTCGCCCGGTACTACGGGGCTCTCGAGCAGAAATATCGCCGGAAGCACAAGTGGGTCCGGTACACGCTGAGCCTGGCAGCCGTGGTCACCGCGCTGCCCCTGATCCCGGCGGTTCCCGGAACCGTCGCCTCCGTCGCCGGCATTTGCGTCGTCGGCCTGGTGGTATGGGATCTGGTGCATGACTACGGACGCAAGGTCGCGGCTTTGCGGGTCGCGGTCGAGGGCTTGAACGAATTGGCGGAACGCCACCGCTCTCTGTGGGACGAGGTCAACGACGATTCCCTGAACGAGCGGCAAGCGCGCGAACGGGCGGAGGCGTTGCGGGTTGCGTCGCTGAACCTCCTGCGAGGCATCGACATAGAAATCGACACCGCGCTCAACGAGCGGTGCCAGAGCGAAGCCTTCGAGTCGGAGCAGCAGAGATATGCCGCCGGCTGAGCCGGGCACGCCCGAACCGGGGCCCGTCGAAGAGCATGTCCCGCCCCCGCGGTCGCCGAAAGTGCCGCCGCCCCCGCCCCCGCCGCGCCCGACCCCGCCCAAGAAATAGAACGTCGCGGGTTTCATCGCCTCCGCCGCGAACCGCGAGGCCCGTCGGGCCCGCCCTCACGCGCCGTAGATCAGCAGGAACATTTGGGAGGCGAGCCTTGCCCGGCCTTCGAGCTCGGCGTTGCCGGGCGGCGGCATGACGCCGAGCAGGCGCCTGACCTGGGCGTCCCCCAGCAGCAGGCCGATATAGGCTTCCGCCGCCTGCACCGCGTCGTCGAAGGCGAGCGCGCCGTCCGACCGGCGGCGCTCGAGGTATCGGACGAAGACCGGCAGCGTGGCCTCGCGCCCCGACTGGCTGAGGATGCGGCCGAGCTCCGGCGCCGTCCGCGCCTCGGAGATCGCCGCCCGGTTGATCGCCACCGCGCTCTCGCCCAATAGCAGCCCGGCCAGCGCCCGGCCGAAATCGGCGAGCGCCGCCTCGACCGGCGCGTCGCCGTTGAGATGGCCTTCGACCACACTCCGCACGGAATCCGCGTTGCGCAGGATGACGGCCTCGAACAGCCTCGGCTTGCTGCCGAACCAGGCATACAGCGTCTCCTTCGACGCCGAGGCGCGCCGCGCCACTTCGAGCATCGTGGTGCGGCGGTAGCCGCGTTCCGCGAGCGTCTCCACCGCCACGTCGAGAATGCGGTCGCGGCGCGCCGCGCGGGAGATCTCCTTCATGCCGCGTATCTCGAAACCGGCCCGTTGACAGAACCGTACCCGCTGGTACAGTGGTGTCAACCGTACCTATTGGTACGGCGAATGAGTGGAGGTCTCCCATGCCCGACCCGGCAAGGCTTCTCGCGCCGCTGGCGATCGCGGCGCTGCTGTTCGCGGGCGCGATCTTCGGCTTCTTCTATGCCTGGGTGTGCTCGACCATGTGGGGCCTCGACGCGGCCGACCCCGAGATCGCCATCGCCGCCATGCAGGCGATGAACGCGAGCGTCCGCAACCCGGTCTTCGCGCCCGCCTTCTTCGGCACGCCGGCGGTGCTGGCGGCGGCGGCGCTGGTCGCATGGACGCTCGCGGAACGCCGCGCCGCTTCCCTCTTCGGGGCGGCGGCCGGCCTCTACGTCCTGGGCGCCATGGTCCCGACGGTCGCGGTCAACGTGCCGCTGAACCAGGCGCTGGCCGCGGTCGCGGTTCCGCTCGGCGACTCGCGCGCCGGCGAAGTCTGGCGGTCCTACTCGCAGCCGTGGCAGGCCTGGAACGCCGTCCGCGCGGTGGCTGCCGGCGTCGCGCTGCTGCTCGCTGGGTGGGGCGCGCTCGGCATCGGGCGAGTTGTGGGGCGCCCGGGCGGCGGCTAGAGTCACCGGCAACCCGAAACCGGAGAACCGACATGGCCGCCGCGACACCGATGCTCAAGGAACAGGATTCGCTCGCGCCGCTCGCCTCCCGCTTCGTCGAGGTGGACGCGCTCCCCTGGAAGCCGACGCAGTGCGAAGGCGTCGAGATGAAAATCCTGCTGGAGGACCCGGCGACCGGGCTGATGACGGCGCTGTTCCGCTGGCAGCCGGGCGCCCGGCTGCCGCTGCACGAACACGTCGAGATCGAGCAGACCTACGTGCTCGAAGGCAGCATCCTCGACGACGAGGGCGAGGTGACGGCGGGCAACTATGTCTGGCGCCCGGCCGGCAACCGCCACGAGGCGGTGGCCCCCGACGGCGCGCTGGTGCTCGGCATGTTCCTCAAGCCCAACAAGTTCCTGGACGGCGCGCTCCAGGGGCAGGAGCTGAAATAGGGGGCGGGCGATGGCGGCGGCGGACGGGTCGCGCATCGTCGCGATCGAGGAGCACTATTTCGACCCCGAGCTGGCGGCGCTGTTCGCCGGGCGCGACGACCGGATGCCGCCGCCCATCCGCGAGCGCCTGCTCGACGTGGGCGAGATGCGGCTCGCCGAGATGGACGCCGCCGGCATCGACGTCCAGGTGCTGAGCCACGGCGCGCCGGCGACCCAGAAGCTCGACTCGGCGAGCGCGGCGGAGATCGCGCGCGGCGTCAACGACCGGCTCGCCGGGATCGTCGCCGCCGCCCCCGACCGCTTCCAGGGCTTCGCGGCGCTGCCCACCCCCGACCCGGCGGCGGCGGCGGACGAGCTCGACCGCTGCGTAAGCGAGCTCGGCTTCAAGGGCGCGATGGTGCACGGGCTCACCCACGGCGCCTTCCTCGACGAGAAGCGCTTCTGGCCGATCTTCGAGCGCGCCGCCGCCCTCGGCGTGCCGGTCTACATGCATCCCTCGATCCCGCACGAGGACGTGATCCAAGCCTATTACGCCGACTATATCGGCGAATTTCCCGGCCTGCTGACCGCCGGCTGGGGGTTCACCGTCGAGACCGCGACCCAGGGCATCCGCCTGGTGCTGTCGGGCGTGTTCGACGCCTGCCCGGACCTGAAGATCATCCTCGGCCATCTCGGCGAGGGGCTGCCGTTTCTCCTGTGGCGCATCGACCAGGCGCTGTCGCGCACCGAGTCGCGCCTCGCCTCCTTCCGCGAGACCTTCCGCGAGCACTTCTACATCACCACCAGCGGCAACTTCTCAGACCCGGCGCTCTTGTGCAGCGCGATGGAGATGGGCACCGACCGTATCCTGTTCTCGGTCGACTACCCCTTCGTCGCCAGCCGGGACGGCACCGACTGGATGGCGCGCATCCCGTTCTCCACCGAGGACCGCCGCAAGATCCTGCACGGCAACGCCGAGCGCCTGCTCGGGGTGTGACGCGCGGCGCGCGGGCGGCCGATTGTCCCTTGTACCCTTTGCATTTCACCGCGTCTCGTACTACGTTATTGCCGTGATCCGCTCTTGGCGCAATGCGGCCAGCAGGAGGGTCTGGGAAGGCCACACGCCGAACCGCTTTCGGGGTCTGGATGCGGCTATGGCCGTCGATTTGCTGCTCGCCCTGAACGCCGCCGGCACGCTTCGCGACTTGAGCCCGCTCAAGAGCGTCGGGCTGCACAAGCTCAAGGGGAGCCGTGCGCATCAATGGGCGATGACCGTCAACGGTCCGTGGAGGATCTGCTTCGAATTCCGCGCCGGTGACGCCTACGAGGTCGAAATCGTTAACTACCACAAGGGATGAACGCGATGCCGCCGATTTCCCACCCCGGCAAGCTGCTGAAGCGCGAGATCGAGGCGCGGCGGTTGAGCGCCAGCAGGCTGGCGCTCGATCTCGGCGTACCGTCCGGCCGGGTGACCGACATCCTCAACGGCCGCCGCTCGATCACCGCCGATACCGCGATCCGTCTCGGGCTCTATTTCGGCAACAGCCCCGCGTTCTGGACCGGTCTCCAGAGCCAGTACGACATCGCCCGCGTCGAGCGCGACCGGGGTGCCGAGATCGCTGGGCGCGTGCGCCCGGTCGACGCGGCCTGACCGGCGCCCCGCACCCGGTCCCCGCTCCCCCCTCCATGTCATGCCCGGCCATGACGAAGGCAGCGCGGACGGCGTATCGCAGGACCGCCCCGCCATTGCCAAGCGTGCCGCCACCGGTCAGGATCGTGGCCTGCCGGCCGCTCGCGGCGGGCACCATCCTCACTGAAGGGAGGGACGGGGATGTCCAGACATTCGACCACAGCTGTGGCGCTTGCCGCTGCCGCCGTTCTTGCGTCCGGCGCGGCGCTCGCGCAGGACAAGCACACGCTCAAGATCGCGACCTTCGCGCCCAAGCCCTCGACCGCCTCGATCTGGTTCGAGAAGACAAGGGCCGACGTCGCCAAGAAGTCCGAGGGCCGGCTGGAGATCCAGGTGTTCTACGGCTCGTCGATGGGGCCGATGCCGCGGCATTACGACCTCGCGCGCAAGGGCGTCGCCGACATGTCGTTCTTCCAGCACGGCGTGACGCCGGGCCGCTTCCCGCTGACCGAGCTGACCCATGCGCCCTACCTGTTCCCGGCGGGCGCCAAGGGTGCGGTGGTCGGCGCCAAGGTCGCGGGCGACCTGATGGGCAAGTACTTCCAGGCCGAGCACCAGGCGGCCGGCACCAGGGGGCTCTGGATCGTCTTCAACCGCCCATCCGGGGTCTACGATTCCGAGAAGCCGATCATGGCGGTCGCCGACCTCAACGGCCGGCGCTACCGCGCGCCGACGCCGACCGACGTGCTGATGATGAAGGCGCTCGGCGCCGCCCCGATCGGCATGCCCGCCACCCACATGGCGGAATCGCTGCAAAAGGGCACGATCGACGGGGTGGTGACCGATCCGATGGGCATCTTCGCCTTCAAGCTCGGCAACCTGGTCAAGCACTACACGCCGATGTTCATCTCGGTGATCAGCTTCGGGCTGGCGCTCAACCCGAAATCCTACGACAAGCTGCCAAAGGACTTGAGGCCGCTGATCGACGCGCTCGGCACCAAGGCGGCGGGCGTGGAGATGGCGACGCTCGCCTGGGGCCAGGACCCGCCGCCCTTCACCAAGTACATGAACGGCCTCAAGCTCAACCGTGTCTCGCTGCCCGCCGCCGCCGACGAGCAGATGCGCGCGCTCGGCGAGAAGATCATGGGCGAGCGCGTCGCGGCGCTGGAGAAGAAAGGGCTTCCGGCGCGCAAGGTCTATGACGAGCTGAAGGCGCTGTCGGCCAAGTACTCGGCGATGTAAGCCCCCCGATGCACGGCATCGCTCTCGCGGCGGCGCGGCTGCTCACCCGCGTCGCCGCGCTCTTTCTGCTCGCCATGATGATGCTCAACGTGGTCGACGTGGGGCTCCGGTCGGGCTTCAACGCGCCGATCTTCGGCACCTACGAGATCATCGAGTTCCTGCTGGCCGCGGTCGCCTTCCTGGCCATCCCGGAGGTCTTCCTGCGGGACCAGCACATCACCATCGAGCTGATCGACCAGGTGATCCCGGAGACGGTGATCCGCTGGCTCAAGCTGATCGGCACCTTCGTCGCCCTGGTCTTCGTGGGCCTCTTGACCTGGCACATGACCCAGCCGGCGCGCGAGTTCATCGAGTTCAACGACGTGACCATCGATCTCCATCTGCCGCTGATCTGGAAGGCCTCGCTGGTGCTCGCCGGCTTCGCCGCCGCTTCGGTCGCGGTGCTGGTGATGTTCCTGCGCGAGCTTAACGCGCTGCGCGGTCGCGCCGGATGACCACCCAGGAGATCGGCGGGCTCGGCATCCTCGCCCTGGTGCTGCTGACCGTGCTCCGGGTGCCGCTCGGCGCGGCGATGGGGCTGGTGGGGCTCGCCGGCTACGCCGCGATCGACGGCTGGGAGCGCGCCTTCATCGTGTTCGGCGAGACGCCGTACTCGCTCACCCAGTACGCCTTCTCGGTGCTGCCGCTGTTCATCCTGATGGGCGCGGTGGCGACCCGGTCGGGCATGTCGCAGGAGCTGTTCGTCGCCGCCAACGCGCTGTTCGCCGGGCGCAGGGGGGCGCTGCCGATGGCGACCATCGGCGCCTGCGCCGGGTTCTCGGCGATCAGCGGCTCCTCGCTCGCCACCGCCGCGACCTTCACCCAGATCGCGGTGCCGGAGATGCGGCGCTACGGCTACGACGAGCGGCTGGCGACCGGCTCGGTCGCGGTCGGCGGCACGCTCGGCATACTGATCCCGCCCTCGGTGATCATGGTGATCTACGCACTCGCCGCCGAGGAGTCGGTGCCGGCGCTGTTCGCCGCCGGCATGATCCCGGGGGTGCTGCTGGCGCTGCTGTTCATGGCGGTGGTCTGGGCGATCGCCCGCATCCGCCCCGAATGGGCGCCCGCCGGGCCGCGCCTGGAATGGCGCGAGCGGCTGCGCGCGGCGGCGGCGATGTGGAAGCTGGTCGTGCTGTTCGGGCTCGCCGTCGGCGGCATCTACACCGGCTGGTTCAGCCCGACCGAGGCGGCCGGCGTCGCCTCCTTCGCGGCGATCCTGATCGCCTTCGCCTCGGGCCGGTTCTCCTGGCGCGCCTTCGTCGAGTCGCTCGACGAGACGCTGAGGACCACGGGGATGCTGCTGTTCATCATCACCGGCGCCTGGATCTTCGCCTATTTCGTGGTCCAGACCCGGCTTCCCGTCGCCCTGGTCGAGCTCATCGAGTACTTCGAGCTCGCCCCCTGGGCGGTGATCATGATCATCCTGGTGTTCTACATCATCCTCGGCTGCGTGCTGGACGCGGTGGCGATCATCCTGGTGACCGTGCCGGTGTTCCTGCCGATCGTGACCGCGCTCGGCTACGATTCGGTGTGGTACGGCATCCTGATGGTGGTCGTCGTCGAGGTCGGGCTGATCACCCCCCCGGTCGGGCTCAACATCTTCGTCATCCGCGCCCAGCTCCCCGATATCGCCTTGGGCACCGTGTTCCGCGGCATCGTCCCCTTCCTCGCCGCCCATGTGGTGCTGATCGCGCTCCTGCTGCTCTTCCCGCAGCTCGCGCTCTGGCTGCCGGGCGTGCTGTATAGCTGAGAAGGAACCGACATGAGGCTCGAAGGCTCCTGCCATTGCGGCGCGGTGACGTTCAGCGTGAATTCGCGCACCCCCTACCCGTTCAACCACTGCTACTGCTCGAAATGCCGCAAGACCGGCGGCGGCGGGTTCGCGATCAACATCATGGGCGAGTACGCGACGCTCGAGGTCGCGGGCGCCGAGAACATCACGGTCTACCGCTCGGCCGACAACCATCGCGGCGTCTACGAGGCGGACGGGCTCGGCTTCTCCAGGCGCCATTTCTGCAAGCGCTGCGGCTCGCCGCTCTGGATCTACAACCCGAACTACGCCGAGTTCGTCTACCCCTGCGCGACGGCGATCGACACCGAGCTGCCCCGCCCGGCGGACACGGTGCACCACATGCTGGGCTACAAACCGGGCTGGGTGCCGGTGCCCGAGGGCGCGGAGCGCAAGCACTACACCTACTATCCCGACGGCGGCATCGAGCAATGGCACCGCGACCGGGGGCTGTACGAGGAGGACTAGATGATCCGCACAAAGGGCGTCGCCCATTTCACCATCCCGGTCACCGACACAAGCCGCTCGCAGGCGTTCTACACCGAGACGCTCGGCCTCGCCGTGGTGCAGAGCGACCACGAGCGCGGCATGGTGTTCCTCGATTCGGGGGGCGACTGCATCATCCTCGCCCGCGTCGAGGGGCCGATCTCGACTTCCGGCCAGGCCGACATCCACCACGCCTTCATCGTCGACCGCGAGGACTACGCGCCGGCGCTGGAGGCGCTACGCGCCGGCGGCGTCGAGATCCTGTTCGAGGAGGACCGCCAGGGCGGCGCGGTGAACGGCCCGCGCGCCTATTTCCACGACCCCGACGGCAACGTGCTGGAGATCATCGACCTGACCGGCTACAAGGGCGCCGAGGGCGGCTAATGTTTCACGTGAAACATTGGGCGTGGCGACGCGTCAGATCCCGAGCAGCCTCTTGGCCGCGGCGAGCGTCGGGTGGCCGGGCTCGGCGAGGGTGTCGAGCACGGTGAAGTGGTCGGTGCCGGGGACGATCAGCACCTCCGCCTCGACCCCCGCCTTGCCCCAGACGGCGGCGAAGTCGCGCGCCTGGCGGCGGAACTCGTCGGACTCCTCGCCGCCCGCCACCACCGCCATCGGCGCATCGGTGGCGGGTTGGAGCAGGATCGGGCTGAGCGCCCTGGCCTCCGCCTCGTCCATGCGGACGGCGTCGTTGAGCGGGGTGTGGCGCAGCGGCTCGATGTCGTAGACGCCGCTGATCGGCAGGCCCGCCGCCACCACCCTGGCGGGCAGGTCGTCGCCGAAGGCGGGCCAGTCGGTTGCCATCGCCATCGCCGTCAGATGCCCGCCCGCCGAATGGCCGGAGACGACGATGCGCTCGCGGTCGTAACCGAAGCGCTTGGCCTCGCGCCACAGATACGCGACGGCGCGGCGGATCTGCCGCGTCAGCTCGGTCAGCGTCACACTCGGGCAGAGCGCGTACTCGATGTTGGCGAAGGCGGCACCCGCCGGCACCAGCTGCTCGCCGAGAAAGGCGAAGGGCTCCTTGTCGTTCCACTGCCAGTAGCCACCATGGATGAAGGCGAGGAGCGGCGCGCCGTCCGCCGCGGGCAGGAACAGGTCGAGCCGCTCGCGCTCGTGCGCGCCGTAGGCGAGGTCGAGCGCCGACCGCCCGGCATCGGCGCGGCAGGCATCCGACCGCCGGGCCTGGCGCGCCTTGATCGCGTCCAGCGCCTCGGCCGCGATCATGCTCCTGTTGTCGTACTGCGCGTAGAGCGAGTCCCTGTCGCGGAAGTCGCGGTAGATCGCCTCGGCCATGGCTCTCTCCTCCCTCTCCGGCGCGCATTCTGTGGGCCCGGCGGCGGCGAGACAAGCTTCAGGCTCCGCTTGTCGCGTGCGGCCATCTGCGCCAGACTTCCATCCGGTCGGACCGGGGGGACGCCGTGAAGGGTACCAGCTGGATACGCGAGCAGGGCATGCAGGACGCGCTGCTCTGCGCCGCCTTGCGCGATCGCGACATGGAGGACGTGCCGCTCTGGCAGCGCTCCTTCCCCGAGCGCGACGCGGCGATGAAGCACTGGAACGACCTGGTGCCGCTGCGCGACGGACCGGTCACCCCGGAGCGGGTCGACGTCACGGACGAAGCGGCGATGGCGGCGGAGATCAAGCGGCGCGCCCGGGCACTCGGCGCGGCGGATGTGGGCATGTGCGCGCTCAGGCCCGAATTCGTCGAGCTCGGCGCCGAGATCGAGCACAGCAACGTCATCGCGGTGATCTGCTACGAGGACTACCGCAAGTCGATCGAGAGCCCGGACGCGGTCGACCTCGAGGCGATGTCGACCTATGCCAAATGCGCCGACATCGCAACCGAGCTCGCGCGCCAGATCCGCGAGGAGCTCGGCTACCCGGCCGTGGCCCACCACAACGGCTCGTTCCAGATCCAGGCGATCCCGGTGTTCTACGAGGTCGGCTTCGGCGAGCTCGGGCGCCACGGCAGCCTGATCCACCCCGAGCTCGGTTCCAATTTCCGCCCGGGCTTCGTAACCACCGACCTGCCGGTCGCCTATGACGAGCCCTACGAGTTCGGGGTGCAGGACTACTGCATGTCGTGCAATCTCTGCCGCAACAACTGCCCGGGCGACGCGATCCCGGACGGCTACATCACGACGGACGGCATCAAGCGCTGGCTGACCGACATCGACAAGTGCTACCCGATCTCGCGCTTTCGCGAGGCCTACTGCCATATCTGCGTCGACGTCTGCCCCTACATCTACAAGGAGAATGGCGACGCGGAGAAGCGCGACGTGTTCCGCCAGTACATGAAGATCCGCAAGGAGGAGGGCTATAAGACCCCCAAGGGCGACCGCTAGCGCCCGCTCCTACCGCCATATCGACGCCGAGGGGGTCTCGACCCCGACCGCCCCGGTACTGACCGCGCTCGCCGAGGCGGCGCTCGCGGTGCTCGCCCGCGACGGCGAGCGGGCGGCGGCGGGCTGGCGCTTCGCCACCGCAGCGTCCGACGGCCAGGACTTCGAGATAAGCTGCGCCGGCCCCGACCTGCCGGCCGCGATCCCGGCCGAGACCGTGCTGCCGACCGAGATCCCGAAGGACCCCAAATGGCGCGGCGCCTACCGGCTCACGGTGGCGCCGCCGCTGGTCGCCTTCGACATATGCTGGACGCCGGGCGAGCCGCTGCGCATCATGACCTTCAGCCGGGGCGACTGGGAGGATGCGCTGCTGGCGCTGGCCGGTCGCGCCGGCTGACGGCTTCACGGGATAACCACGGGAGAACGAAGAATGAAGAGATCAGGACTCGCCGCGGCGGCCGCCGCGGCCATCGTGCTGCCGCTGATCGGCCTCGGCGGCCAGGCCAAGGCGGCCGAGGTGACGCTCCGCATGCACACCTTCATCCCGCCGGTCGCCAACCCGTCCAAGACCTTCATGAAGCCCTGGGCCGAGAAGGTGGCCGAGTCCTCGGGCGGCAAGCTCAAGGTGCAGATATTCTGGTCGATGCAGCTCGGCGGCAAGCCGACCCAGCTGCTCGACCAGGTGCGCGACGGGGTGGTCGACATCGGCTGGACGCTGCCGGGCTACACGCCGGGAAGGATGCCGCGGGTCGAGCCGTTCGAGCTGCCCTTCGTCCACCGGGACGCGCTGTCGACGACGCTGGCGCTGCAGGACTACGGCGAGAAGCACCTCGTCGACACCGACCTCAAGGACTATCACCCGCTGCTGGTACACGTGCACCAGGGCTTCATGTTCCAGACCAAGAAGCCGATCCGCAGCATGGCCGACCTCAAGGGGCTCAAGATCCGCGCCGCCACGCGCAGCACGGTCCAGCTTCTCGAGGCGTTCGGCGCGGCCGGTCTCGGGATGCCGCTGCCGCGCATCCCGCCCGCCCTGTCCAAGGGGGTGATCGACGGGGTGACGCTGCCCTACGAGATCGCGCCGGCGGTCAAGACCCAGGACCTGGTGAGCCATTTCTCCGAGCTCGCCGGCGACCGGCCCAGGCTCAGCACCAGCATCTTCACCTTCCTGATGAACAAGAAGAGCTACGACAAGCTGTCCAAGGAGATGAAGAAGGCGATCGACGACAACGCCGGGCGCAACATCGCGCAATGGGCCGGGCAGAACTGGATCGACATCGAGGAGCCCGGGCTCCAGGTGGTGAAGTCGCGCAAGAAGAACAAGTTCTACACCATCCCGCCCGAGGAGGTGGCCAAGATGAAGGCCGCCTCGAAGCCGGTATTCGACCAGTGGTTCGCCGCGATGAACAAGATCGGCGTCGACGGCCCGGCGCTGCTGGCCGATGCGCGCGCGCTGATCGACAAGTACGCGAAGTAGCAGCTGCCGCCGGCTATGGCGGAGCCGGGTGAGGGCGCGGGCCGGCCCACCGACAGGGTGGGCCGGCTGCTCTACGCGATCGCCCGCGCACTCGCGATCCTGGGTGGCGCCATCCTGACGGCTATGGCCCTGCTGACGGCCGTCAGCATCGCCGGCAGGGCCGCCTTCTCCGCGCCGATCCGCGGCGATTTCGAGATCGTCGCGATCGGCACCGGGATCGCCGTCTTCGCCTTCCTGCCGTGGTGCCAGCTGACCCGCGGCAACGTCATCGTCGACTTCTTCATGGACCGGGCGCCGGTGCGCGCCAAGGCGCTGTGCGACGCCGTGGGCGGCATGCTGTATGTCGCTCTCGGCGCGCTGCTCACCTGGCGCATGGTCTATGGCGGGATCGACATGCGCCAGTACAACGAGCTCTCCATCACGCTGACCTTCCCGCGCTGGACCACCTTCCCGGTCTCGGTGGCTCTGATGGGGTTCCTGATCGCGGTCACCGCCTACACCGTCTGGCGCAGCTTCCGCGAGATGCGCGAGGGCCGCTTCTTCGACGGCGACGGCGACGGCGGATGAGGCGATGAGCGGGCTGGCGATCGGCGGGATCGGCTTCGCGGTGCTGCTGGCCCTGCTCGCCATCCGCATCCCGATCGGCGTCGCCATGCTGAGCGTGGGCGTCGTCGGCTACGTGTCGATCGCGGGCACCTCGGCGCTGCTCTCCTACCTCAAGACCGAGACCTACTGGCGCTTCACCAACGACGACCTCTCGGTGGTGCCGCTGTTCCTGCTGATGGGGCAGTTCGCCGCGAAGGCGGGGATCAGCCAGTCGCTGTTCCGCGCCGCCAATGCGTGGCTCGGCCACCGGCGCGGCGGCATCGCCATGGCCGCCGTGGGGGGCTGCGCCGGCTTCGCCTCGATCTCGGGCTCCTCGCTCGCCACCGCGGCGATCATGGGCCAGGTCGCGCTGCCCGAGCTCAGGCGCTACAACTACGCCGGCTCGCTCGCCACCGGGGCGCTCGCCGCCGGCGGCACGCTGGGCATCCTGATCCCGCCCTCGATCGTGCTGATCATCTACGCCGTCATGGTCGAGGCCAACGTGGCGACGCTGTTCCAGGCGGCCTTCATCCCGGGCGTGCTGGCCGCCATCGGCTACATCCTGGCGATCGCCATCGTGGTGCGCGTCAACCCGGAAGCCGGCCCCGCCGGCGTCAAGGCGGCGGCTTCCGAGCAATGGGCGGCGCTGCTCGACATCTGGCCGGTGCTGGTGATCTTCCTCCTGGTGATGGGCGGGATCTATGCCGGCATCTTCACCCCCACCGAGGCGGCGGCGGTGGGCGCCGTCGGCACCTTCCTGATCGCCGTCACCAAGGGGCGGATGCGCGTCGAAGGGACCATCGAGGCGCTGCTCGGCACCGCGACCACCACGGCGATGATCTTCCTGATCCTGCTGGGGGCGGCGGTGTTCAACGCCTTCCTCGGCTTCTCCCAGCTGCCGATCTTCGCCGCCGACTACTTCCAGCACTCAGGGCTCGCGCCGCTGGTCGTGCTCGCCGGCATGGTGGTGCTCTACATCGCGCTCGGCTTCGTGATGGACTCGCTCTCGATGATCCTGCTCACGGTGCCGATCTTCTGGCCGATCATCGCCGGGCTCGATTACGGCCTCGGCCCGGAGGAGACCAAGCTGTGGTTCGGCATCATCACCCTGATCGTCGTCGAGGTCGGGCTGATCACCCCGCCGGTCGGGCTCAACGTGTTCGTCATCAACT
>JAPPGP010000089.1 GCA_028821395.1 Defluviicoccus sp. | reverse complement strand
GGCGCCGCGGCCGGCGCCGCGGCGACGACGGCGCGACCGCCGATGCGGATCATCAGGGACTCCTCGACCGCGGCGAAGTCGCCGGTCGACCCGCGGCTTCGTTCCAGCCCCCGGTCGTCGATGCTCCAGCCCGCCGCGGCGCCTGCGTCCTCCTCATCCGACAGGGCGGTGGCGACGGTTATGTCGCCGCCCCCGCCGGGCGCCGCCTCGACCACCACCCAGTAATCGGTCGAGGGGCGCAGCAGGGTGCCCGCCGACGCGGTGAAGGTGTAGGCGGCCTGCGCGGCGGCGGGGATCGGCGACGTCTCGGCGGCCAGCCTCGCGACCACGTCCGGGCCGCTTCCCGTCGCCGCCCGCCGGACCACGCGCACCCGGGGCGCGTCGGACTCGGGGCCGGGGAGGGTGAGGAGCCGTATGTCGACGCCGGTCAGGGCGTAGCCCGCGGGGTTCGCGCCGGTGGTGAACTTCTGGGCCAAGTCGAAGCCAGCGATCTCCCGGCCGCCGGACCCGGTCTGGCCCAGATTGCTCACCAGCGCCGCGCCGCCGCTGCCGGGCGGGGGCGCCGGCCCGACCCGCCCGTCCGGGGGGAAGGCGTCGCTCAAGCGCGTCTCCTCGGCTCCCTCGTCGTCGGTGAAGGACATCTCCACCCTGACCTGCCTGCCCTCGTCTTCGGCGGTCAGCCGGTAGCCGCTCCCGGTCGCGCCGGGGATCGCGGTCTCGGTTCCGCCGTCGACCCGGAGCCACCGGTAGGCGAAGGCGGAGGGCACCCCGTCGGGGTCCGCGACCGAGCCCTGGCGCGCCTCCAGGCGGTGGCCGACCGCCGCGGCGCCCAGGATCTCCGGCTTGCCGGTGGCGGGGGTGTTGCTCCTAGCGCTGCCGTTGACGCGGATCATCCAGGAATGGGGACCCGCTGTGTCCACGCTGAAGTTGCCGGTCGAATCGTGGTCTCGTCTCAATCCCCGATTGTCGATGCTCCAGCCCACCGCCGGGGTGCCGTCCTCCGCATCCGAGTCGGTCCCGCTGACGGATACGTGTCCACCCCCGCTGGATGCCGCCTCGACCACCACCCAGTAGTCGGTCGACGGGCGCAACACGATGTTCTCCGGCGCCGTGAACGGGTAGGCGGCGGTCGCGTGGGCAGGTAGCTGCGGCGTCCCGGCGGTCAGCCTCACGACCTCGACCGAGCCGCTTGCCGTCGGCGCCCCGCCGACCACGCTTACCCGGGGAGCGGCGGTGTCGGGACCGAGGCCAGGGTTAGTAGACAGCGAAACATCCACGCTGCTCAGGGTGTAGCCTCCGGCGTTCGCGCCGGTGGTGAATTTCTGGGCGACGTCGTCGAAACCGAGGCTGGCTGACAGGTCGATGCCCTGCCCCACATTGCTCACCAGCGCCGCGACCGAGGTGTCGGGCGGGGGCGCGGCCGCGACGGACCCGGTCGCGGGAAACGGGTCGCTGGTGCCGGTCTCAACGGTGCCGAAATCGTCGGTGAAGGAGAGCCTCACCTTGACCCGCTTGCCCACGTCGGCGGCGTCCAGCAGGTAGCTGCTGGACGTGGCGCCGGAGATCTCGGTATCGGTCCCGCCGTCGACCCGGATCCACTGGTAGGCGAACGGGGGAGGCACCCCGTCGGGGTCCATGACCGAGCCCTGGCCCGCCTGCAGGCGCTCGCCCTCGGTCGCAGTGCCGGCGATCGCCGGCGTGCCGGTGGCGGCGGTGTTGGCCCTGGCGCTGCCGTTGACGCGGATCATGAGGGAACCTTCAAACCCGGAGAAGGCGGCGGTCGACTCGTCGGCTCGCGTCAAAAATTGATCGTCGATGCTCCAGCCCGCCGCCGAGCCCGCGTCCTCCGCATCCGAGTCGGTGCTGCCGACCTTTACGTCGCCGCCCCCGCTGGATGCCGCCTCGACCACCACCCAGTAGGGGGTCGACGGGCGGAGCGCAACGTTCGCCGTCGCCGTGAACGTGTAGTTGGCCGCGGCACCGAGAGGTATCGTTGTCGTCTCGGCGGTCAGGCTCGCGACCTCGACCGAGCCGCTTCCCGCCGCCGCCCCGCCGACCACGCGCACCCGCGGGGCGGCGGAGTCGGCACCGTCGGCGGTGATGGCCTCGAGCCGTAGCTCGACGCTCGCCAGGGTGTAGCCCCCCACATTCGCGCCGGTGGTGAACTTCTGGGCGAGGTCTTGAGAAGCGAGAGGGGAGGTGCCGTCCAAGAGCTGCCCCAGATTGCTCACCAGCGCCGCCCCCGGGGTGTCGGGCTGGGGCGCGGACGCGACTGTCCCGGTCGGGGGAAAGGCCTCGCTGGTGCGCGTCTCCGCGGTGCCGAAGTCGTCGGTGAAGGAAAGCTTCACCTTGACCTGCGTGCCCACGTCGGCGGCGTCCAGCAGGTAGCTGCTCGCGGTCGCGCCGGCGATCTCGGTCTCGGTCCCCGCGTCGACCCGGATCCACTGGTAGGCGAACGGGGAAGGCACCCCGTCGGGGTCCATGACCGAGCCCTGGCCCGCCTGCAGGCGCTCGCCCTCGGTCGCGGTGCCGGCGATCTCCGGCGTGCCGGTGGCGGGGGTGTTGGCCCTGTTGCCGCCGTTGACGCGGATCATCAGGGCTGCGTCATTGCCGAAGAAGGCGCCGGTCGAACCGTGGCTCCGTGCGAATCCTCGATCGTCGATGCTCCAGCCCGCCGCCGAGCCCGCGTCCTCCGCATCCGACAGGGTGGCGCCGAGATGGACATCGCCGCCGCCGCTGGATGCCGCCTCGACCACCACCCAGTAGTCGGTCTCCGGGCGCAGCGCGGTGCTCTCCGGCGCGGCGAACGCGTAGGTGGACTGCGCGTCGACAGGTAGCTGCGGCGTCTCGGCGTCGAGCGTCGCGACCTCGACCGAGTCGCTTC
Organism: Defluviicoccus sp.; assembly: GCA_028821395.1. Classification (GTDB taxonomy): domain Bacteria; phylum Pseudomonadota; class Alphaproteobacteria; order MPNO01; family MPNO01; genus MPNO01. Next base: position 40,131 of record JAPPGP010000089.1, on the reverse strand, counting down.
CCGACGGCGCCCTCCGGACCACGCGCACCCGGGGGGCGGCGGTGTCGGTGCCGATGCCGGTGGAAGTCACGAGCCGCAGATCGACCCTGCTCAGGGTGTAGCCCCCGGCGTTCGCGCCGGTGGTGAACTTCTGGGCAATGTCCAGGGTATCGACACCGCCGATGCCATCCAGGTTCTGCCCCAGATTGCTCACCAGCGCCGCGCCCGGAGTGCCGGGCATGGGCGCGGCCTGGACGGTCCCCATCGCGGGATAGGCGTCGCTGGTACGCGTCTCCATGGCTCCCCCGCCGTCGGTGAAGGAGAGCCTCACCTTGACCTGCTTGCCCAGATCGGCGGCGTCCAGCAGGTAGCTGCTCGCGGTGGCGCCGGAGATCTCGGTCTCGGTCGCCCCGTCGACCCGGATCCACTGGTAGCTGAACGGGGGAGACACCCCGTCGTGGTCCGCCACCGAGCCCCGGCTCGCCCGCAGGCGGCGGCCGACGGTCGCGGTGCCGGCGATCTCCGGCGCGCCGGCGGCGGCGGTGTTGTCCCTGGTGCTGCCGTTGACGCGGATCATGAAGGTTTGGCCCCGCGCGGAGAAGTCGCCGGTCGAATCCTGGGCTCGTGTCAAACGTCCATCGTCGATGCTCCAGCCCGGCGCGGAGGTTGCGTCCTCCGCATCCGACGCGGTAACGGCTACGGTTACGCTGTGGCCCCCGCTGGATGCCGCCTCGATCACCAGCCAGTAGTCGGTCGACGGGCGCAGCGCGGTGTTCGGCGGCGCCGTGAACGTGTAGGTGGCCGGGTCACCGACAGGTATCGTTGCCGTCTCGGCGGTCAGGCTCGCGACCTCGACCGAGCCGCTTCCCGCCGCCGCCCCGCCGACCACGCGCACCCGGGGGGCGGCGGAGGCGACGGTGGCGCCAGGCGTGCTAGGAGGCGCAGAGAGCCGTAGCTCGACGCTCGCCAGGGTGTAGCCCCCGACATTCGCGCCGGTGGTGAACCTCTGGGCGAAGTCGGAAGTATCGACACCGACCGAGGCGTTCAAGGGCTGCCCCAGAGTGCTCACCAGCACGGTCGACTGCGCCTTCGCCTCCGCCGCCCAGAGCGCGAGGACGAGGAGCGGCGCGAGCCGGGCCGCGAGGCGCCCGCCGCCGAACCCGCTCGCGGGGTTTGCGAAAAGCGTCCATCCCATATCCAGCCCCTCTCGCCGACCATCGACATATTATATCAAAACAAGCATGGTAGTATTAATGTTTACTATAACCGGCCGCAGGCCGCCCGGCGACAGCCGCGGAGGACGGTTGCAACCTTGCGGTCAGCCGAACGCGGGCCTCGTGTACCGGCGGGGCGGCGCCGGCGGGCTCGCTGCGGCGGGTCCCTGCGGCGGGATCGGGTCCTGGACTCCGGTCGAAATGACGAGGGGGGAGGGCATCCCTCGATACGGCGCCGCACGCCTGCTCGGGATGAGGCGGTGGGTCCGGTCCGCCCGCCACCCGTCCCTCATCCCGAGCAGCCCCGGGCTAGGGCCGGAGCCACGGCCGAACGTGGGACGGGGCGCGCGCTTCGCCCGATCGATCGGTACGCGGGCGGGTCGGGGTCTCGCTGCAATTCTCTCGCGTTCGACGTCCGAGGCGCCGGCCGCGTATGCGCCGGCGATCGCCGCAGCTTCTCGAACTCCTGCGCGGGTGCAGGCGCTGGATTCCGCGGATGCGCGGCTGGCGCAAGTCTTGTAGGGTGCGCGCCTTCCAGCCTACGGGTCGGCTCCGCGGGAGCGGTCGATGCTTCGCAACGCCTATCCCAGTCTCGACTTCGAGCTCGGCGAGACCGCCGGGATGCTGCGCGAGAGCGTCGCCGATTTCGCCGCCGTCGAGATCGCCCCGCGCGCCGCGGGGATCGACGAGTCCAACGAGTTTCCGCCCGACCTCTGGCGCAAGATGGGCGGTCTCGGCCTGCTCGGCATCACCGTCGAGGAGGACTATGGCGGCGCCGGGATGGGCTATCTCGAACATGTCGTGGCGATGGAGGAGGTGAGCCGCGGCTCGGCCTCCGTCGGGTTGTCCTACGGCGCGCACTCCAATCTCTGCGTCAACCAGATCCGCCGCAACGGAACCGACGCGCAGAAACGCCGCTATCTGCCCAAGCTGATTTCCGGCGAGCATGTCGGCGCGCTGGCGATGAGCGAGCCCGGGGCGGGCTCCGACGTGGTCTCGATGCGGCTGCGCGCCGAACGCAGGGGCGAGCGCTTCGTCCTCAACGGCACCAAGATGTGGATCACCAACGGGCCCGACGCCGACACACTCGTGGTCTACGCCAAGACCGACCCCGATTCCGGGCCGCGCGGGATCACCGCCTTCCTGATCGAGAAGGGGTTTGCCGGCTTCTCCACCGCGCAGAAGCTCGACAAGCTCGGCATGCGCGGCTCCAACACCTGCGAGCTGGTTTTCGAGGACTGCGAGGTGCCGGAAGACAACGTGCTTGGCGCCGTCGGCGGGGGCGTCGGCGTGCTGATGAGCGGGCTCGACTACGAGCGCGCGGTGCTCGCCGGCGGCCCGCTCGGCATCATGCAGGCCTGCCTGGATGCGGTGATTCCCTATGTCCACGAGCGCCGGCAATTCGGCCAGCCGATCGGCGAGTTCCAGCTCATCCAGGGCAAGATCGCCGACATGTACACCGTCGCCAATGCCAGCCGCGCCTACGTCTATGCCGTCGCCAAGGCCTGCGACCGCGGCGAGACCTCGCGCAAGGACGCGGCGGGCGCCATCCTGTATGCGGCCGAGCGGGCGACCGCGCTGGCGCTGGACGCGATCCAGATTCTCGGCGGCAACGGCTACATCAACGAATATCCCACCGGCCGGCTGCTGCGCGATGCCAAGCTCTACGAGATCGGCGCCGGGACCAGCGAGATCCGCCGCATGCTGATCGGCCGGGAGCTGTTCCGCGAGACCGCCTGATGCCGGAGATCGGCAGCAAGGCCGACCGCCGCTCGGAGGATTTCAGGGCCAACGGCGCGGCCATGGAACAGGCGGTGGCCGAGCTCCGCCGCGTGGTCGCCGCCATCGCCGAGGGCGGCGGCGATCGAGCGCGCGAACGCCATATCCGCCGCGGCAAGATGCTGCCACGCGAGCGCATCGACCGCCTGATCGACCCGGGCGCGCCGTTCCTCGAACTGTCCCAGCTCGCCGCGTACCGGGTCTATGACGAGGATGTCCCGGCGGCGGGGCTGATCGCCGGCATCGGGCCGGTGATGGGAACCGAGTGCCTGATCGTCGCCAACGACGCGACGGTGAAGGGCGGCACCTACTTTCCCCTCACGGTGAAGAAGCACCTGCGCGCCCAGGACATCGCGCGCGAGAACAACCTGCCCTGCATCTACCTGGTCGACTCGGGCGGCGCCAACCTGCCGCGCCAGGACGAGGTGTTCCCCGACCGCGACCATTTTGGGCGCATCTTCTACAACCAGGCCACGATGTCCGCCGCCGGAATCCCGCAGATCGCCGCCGTCATGGGCTCCTGCACGGCGGGCGGCGCCTATGTGCCGGCGATGTCCGACGAGGCGGTGATCGTCCGCAACCAGGGCACGATCTTCCTGGGCGGCCCGCCGCTGGTGAAGGCCGCGACCGGGGAGGTGGTCAGCGCCGAGGCGCTCGGCGGCGCCGACGTGCATGCCCGCGAGTCCGGCGTCGCCGACCACTACGCCGAGAACGACGCCCATGCGATCGCCATCCTTCGCCGTGCGGTCGCCGCGCTGAACCGGGCCAAGCGGATCGATCTCGTCTGCCGCCCTCCGGCCGAGCCCGCGCACGACCCCGCCGAGCTCGCCGGCATCGTGCCGGCGGACTTCCGCAAGCCCTACGAGGTGCGCGAGGTCATCGCGCGTATCGTGGACGCGAGCGAGTTCGACGAGTTCAAGGCGCTCTACGGAACCACGCTGGTCACCGGCTTCGCCCATATCTTCGGCTATCCGGTGGGCATCGTCGCCAATAACGGCATCCTGTTCTCGGAGTCCGCGCTCAAGGGGGCGCATTTCGTGGAGCTTTGCTGCCAGCGCGGCATCCCCCTGGTCTTCCTCCAGAACATCACCGGCTTCATGATCGGGCGGAAATACGAAGCCGGCGGCATCGCCAAGGACGGCGCCAAGCTGGTCACCGCGGTCGCCTGCGCCCGGGTGCCCAAATTCACCGTCATCGTCGGCGGCAGCTTCGGGGCGGGGAATTACGGCATGTGCGGCCGGGCCTACGGGCCGCGCTTCCTCTACATGTGGCCCAACGCGCGGATCTCCGTGATGGGTGGGGAACAGGCCGCCAACGTGCTGGGCCAGGTCCGCCGCGACGCGCTGGAGGCCGAGGGCGGCTCGTGGTCGGAAGAGGACGAGGAGGCGTTCAAGGCGCCGATCCGCGATCGGTACGAGCGCCAGGGCAACCCGCTCTACGCCAGCGCGCGGCTGTGGGACGACGGGGTGATCGAGCCGGCCGAGACCCGGGCGGTGCTCGGCCTCAGCATCTCGGCGGCGCTGAACGCGCCGATCGAGCGCACCCGGTTCGGCGTCTTCAGGATGTAGCGACGGGTGTTCCGCGCCGTCCTCATCGCCAATCGCGGCGAGATCGCCTGCCGCGTCGCCCGCACCTGCCGGCGGCTCGGCATCCGCGCGGTCGCGGTCTATTCCGATGCCGATGCCGACGCTCTCCACGTTCGCGCCTGCGATGCGGCGCTTCGCATCGGCGCGCCGCCCGCCCGCGAGAGCTATCTCGACGGGGAGGCGATCCTGGCCGCGGCGCGCGACGGCGGAGCCGAGGCGATCCACCCCGGCTACGGCTTTCTGTCGGAGAACGCCGACTTCGCCGAGGCGGTGGCGGATGCCGGGCTCGTCTTCGTCGGCGCGCCGGCGGCGGCGATGCGGGCGCTGGGCTCGAAGAGCGCGGCGAAGGCGCTGATGGCGGAGGCGGGAGTCCCGATCCTCTCGGGCTATCACGGCGACGCGCAGGACGACGACACGCTCCGCCTGGAGGCGGAACGGCTCGGCTATCCGCTGCTCGTCAAGCCCGCGGCCGGCGGTGGCGGGCGCGGCATGCGGATCGTCGAGACCGCGGACGCGCTCGGTGCCGCGCTCCAATCGGCCAGGCGCGAGGCCGAGTCTTCCTTCGGCGACGATCGCCTGCTGCTGGAGCGCTATTTGGCCAATCCCCGCCATATCGAGGTCCAGGTGTTCGCCGACAACGCGGGCAACGCGATCCATCTGTTCGAACGCGACTGCTCGGCCCAGCGCCGCCATCAGAAGGTGATCGAGGAGGCCCCGGCGCCGGGGCTCTCTCCCGCCATTCGGGACGCGCTCGGCCGCACGGCGGTCGCCGCCGCCCGCGCCGTCGGCTATGCCGGGGCGGGCACCGTCGAGTTTCTGCTCGACGGGGATGGCGCGTTCTACTTCATCGAGATGAACACCCGTCTCCAGGTCGAGCATCCGGTGACCGAAGCGGTCACCGGCCACGATCTCGTCGAATGGCAGCTTCGCGTCGCCGCCGGCGAGGAATTGCCTGTCGCCCAGGAGGCGGTCGCTGTCGACGGCCACGCGATCGAGGCCAGGCTCTGCGCCGAGGACCCGGCTGCCGGGTTCCTGCCCTCGACCGGGCCGATCCGGCTGATGCGCCTGCCCGGGGACGGCGCCCGCGTCGATACCGGCTTCGAGGCGGGCGATGCGGTGACGCCGCACTACGATTCCCTGCTCGCCAAGCTCGTGGTGCACGCGCCCGCGCGCAACGCCGCCCGCGCGCGGCTCGCCGAGGCGCTCGGGGAAGTCGCCGTGGCCGGCCCCGCCACCAACCGCGACTTCCTCATCCGGGTCATCGCCGAGGACGCCTTCCGGGCCGGCACGCTCGATACCGGCTATCTCGACCGCAATCTGGAAACGCTGACCGCTCACAAGGACGATCCGCCGGATACCGTCCTCGCGCTGGCGGCGCTGGCGGCGATACGGAGTCAAGACGCTGGCGATCCCGCCTCGCCCTGGACCGCTCTGCGCGGCTGGCGGCTCAACGCCCCCGCCCGGCGCGCGGTCGGCTTCCGCCTCGGCGAGGACGTCGCCACCGTGCTGTCGGAGGGGACGGCGTTCCGCTTTCCCGGCGGGCGCACGCGGCAGGTCCGCTCGCTGGACTCCGATGCGCCGCTTCTCGCGATCGACATCGACGGCGAGGCACTCTCGGCGGTGGCGGTCTGCGACGATCGCGCGGCGACCGTCTTCACCTGGGACACCACCTGGCGGCTACCGCTGTTCGATCCCGTGGCCGAGGCCGAAGCGGGCGCAAGCGATGCGGCGCCCGCCGTGCCGCTCGCCCCGATGCCGGGGGTGGTGGTCGCGGTCAGCGTCGCCGGCGGCGACAGGGTCGCGAAGGGTCAGCCGCTGCTGGTGATCGAGGCCATGAAGGTCGAGCACACCGTCCGCGCGCCCGCCGCCGGCACGGTTGACGCGGTGCACTACGCGATCGGCGACCGCGTCGACGAGGGCGCGGAGCTCGCCGCCTTCACCCCGGAAGAGGCGTAGCCGTCGAAGCCGTAGAGGCGGGCCGGGTTGTCGACCAGAATCTTGCGGCGCGGCACCTCGTCCGGGGCGTAGGCCAGCAACAGCTCGGTCAGCTCTCCGTCATTGGGCATGCGACCGTCGATATTGGGGTGCGGCCAGTCGGTTCCCCACAGCACCCGGTCCGGCGCGGCGTCGATGAGGGCGGCGGCGAAGGGGACCACGTCGTCGAACGGCGGGCCGGTCGCCGACAGGCGCTCGGCGCAGGAAATCTTGACCCAGAAATCGGCGTCGCGAAGAAAATCGAGGAGTTGCCGGAACGCCGGCTGGTCGAGTCCGTCGGCAACGCGCACCCGCGCCATGTGGTCGATCACCACCGGAACGCCCAGCCGCCCGAGCGCCTGCGCGTTTTCCACCACGTCCTCGGCCTCCAGGTAGAGCACCAGATGCCAGCCGAGCGGCGCGATGCGTCTTGCTACCCGCTCGACGCGGGAAAAATCGGGCGGGCCGCTCAGATGGCGGGCGAAGCTCATACGCGCCCCGCGCACCCCGCCCTCGTGCAGCGCCTCGAGCTCGGCGTCGGCGATGGAATCCCCGATCATCGCCACGCCGCGATAGCGCCCCTCCGACCGGGCGATGGCATCCAGCATGGCGCGGTTGTCGTCGCCGTGGCAGGTCGCCTGGACGATCACGGCGCGGTCGAGCCCGAGCGTCGCATGCAGCCCTGCCAGCGCCTCGCGGGGGGCGTCGGGCGGCGTGTAGGAGCGCTTCGGATGGTAGGGAAACACATCGCCCGGCCCGAACACGTGGCAATGCGAATCGCAGGCGCCCGGCGGCAGCGCGAAGGACGGCGCGCGCGGGTTCGGGTCCGGCGGCTGGCAGGTCTTCATGCCACACCGCCCGGCCGCGCGGACCCCGGCCCGCCGTCCCACACGGCGCGCGGGATCAGCACATTGCCCTCGAACAGACGGCGCGCCGTGCGCAAGAGCGCCGCGCGCGTCACCTGCAGGGACCCGGCATCGCCTTCCGCCTCCAGCTCGACGGAGAACTCGCCCGACGGGTGTTCCACCGAGATCAATCGCCGTGGGCCCGGCGGAACACGCGCGACATCGTGGGCGACCGAGCCTTCGATCACCGCGGCGGTGGCCACCGTCACCGCGGCCAGCACGCCGATCGCGGCATGGCAGCGATGCGGGATGAAGCAGCGGGTATTGAGCGCGCCGCCCGCCTTCGGCGGCGAGACCAGGCAGAGCTTGGGCACCACCTTGTCGGCCACGTCGCCGAGACGCATCGCCGGGCCGACGGCGAGCCGGATCGCCTCCAGCCGGCGCCTCAACGCCGCGTCGCCCTCCAGCGCCTCCGGCGCCTCGGTCCCGGTCAGGCCGAAGGCAGAGGCGGCCATGATGGCGACCGGCATGCCGTTGTCGATGCAGGTGATCTCCACACCGTCGACGGTGTCGCGCAGCGCGCCGGTCGGCAGGAGACCGCCGCAGGCCGAGCCAGCGACATCGAGGAAGTCGATGAGTACCGGGGCCGCGGTCCCCGGCGCACCGTCGATCCGGGCGGTCCCGTCATAGGTCACCGTCCCGCCCGGCGTCTCCACCGTCTGATCGCACAGGCTGTCGGAGTTGACCATGCGGATGCGCAGCGTGGATCGGTCGCCCGCCGCCGCGACCAGCCCCTGCTCCAGCGCGAACGGGCCGACACCCGCCAGCATGTTGCCGCAATTGGGAGCGGTATCGACCCGCGCCTCGCCAACCACCACCTGAGCGAACAGATAGTCGACATCGACTCCCGGCACGCCGGACGGCCCGACGATGGCCACCTTGCTGGTCAGCGGGTCGGCGCCGCCGACGCCGTCGATCTGACGCAGATCGGCCGAACCCATGGCCGCGAGCAACACCCGGTCGCGCAGTGCCGGGTCGGCGGGAAGATCGGAGGCGAGGAAGTAGAGCCCCTTCGAGGTGCCTCCGCGCATCAGTGCCGCGGGGATGCGAGTCTGCATGTTCGGCTTCCTCCGCGCGGGAAAGGAATCCCGCATCCAACCGGGATACAATCCGAGCCCGCTTCCGGCAAGGGGGCGGCCCGGCCCGTCAAGCGACGCTGGCATAAGTGCCGGCCGGCGCTATCATGGCCGCCGCCCGGCGCCGGGAAAGTGGTCGATGTCCCGCCGTATTTCAATCAGCAACCCCACAGCTGCCGCCCTTACGCCATGGCTTGCTGCCATCCTGCTGGCTGGGCCGGCCTTGGCCGCGGAGGAGCTGCGCATCGCCTCCGGACATCCCGGAACGCCGTGGCATTCTTTCGCCACCGTGCTGGCGCAGCAATTCGAAGCCGCCGCGCCGGGCACCCGTGCCAGGCTGGTTCGCGGCGGCAACGGCTACTGGAACCCGATCGTCGTCAACTCGCGGCGCGCCGAGTTCGGCCTATCGAACACCGCCTCGGCGGCCTGGGCCTATAGCGGGGACGAGACCGCGTACGGCAAGAAGAAATACGCCGATATCCGGGCGGTCATCGCGGGCTTGAGACCGGTCTGGATCGCTCCGTTGATGCGCGAGGGCTACATTCGGGAAACCGGCTCTTCCACCCTGCAGCGGGCATTGCGGGTGCCGCGGGCGGCGCCGCGGATCGTCATGCGACCCGCGTCCAGCGTGGTGCCGGTGGTCGTCGACAAGATCCTTGCGGCGATGGGCACGAGCCGGCAAACCCTGCGCGAGCGCGGTGGCGACGTGCTCCAGCTCGGCGCCGCCCAGATACCCTCGATGATCCGGGGCGGGCGGGCCGACCTCTATTTCGAAGCCGTCGGGCCGGGCCGCGCCGCTGCTCTCAACGCCGCGCTCTCCGGCCATGTTCGCCTCGTCGATCTGCCCTCGGGTGCGCGCGACGCGCTCGGCGGAAACGGCTTGATCCCGCTTTCCCTGCCGCTTGGGCCGGGACGTGAGAGCCGCGCGGTCAGCACGGTCGAGCTCGGCACGATGCTGATCGTCCACCGGGATGTCGGAAACCGGCAGGTTTACCGCATGCTGGAGGTTCTCACCGCGGGCCGCGACGCGCTCGCCCGGAGCCATCCGGCCTGGCGCGAATATGCGCCCAGCCCCTATCGGGCGCTCAACACGCGCGGCGTGCCGTTGCATCCCGCCGCGGTTCGCTTCTTTCGCGAGCGGGGCTGGCCCGAGCAGGCGAAGCGGGGGCCCATCCCGATCCCCCGCTCGAAGCCGGGCCGCTGAAAGCCGGTGTTTTCGCGCCGGACCGACGGAAAGACTCGGAAAGAGGAATGGAGATCGTCTATATCGTCGGCAATCCTTTGCGGAGTGGGGCTGTACGCCAATGATCGATCCGCCGACGCCGATGATCGCGGTCTCCGGCGTGCGCAAGCGTCTCGACGGTGTCGATGTCCTCGGCGACGTCGATCTTGAAATCGCCCGGGGCGAGCTGGTCGCGCTGAGCGGGCCGTCGGGCAGCGGCAAGACGCTGCTGCTCAAGGCGATCATCGGGCTGATCGAGCCCGATAGCGGCAGCATCAGGATCGACGGGCGGGAGACGGTCGGCGTCGCCCCCGCCGCGCGCGAGGCCGCCACGAGACGCATCGGCATGCTGTTTCAGCGTTCGGCCCTGTTCGACAGCATGCCGGTATGGGAGAACGTCGTCTTCCGGTCGCTCGCCGAAGGCTCGCTCGATCGCAGTTCGGGTTTCGAGGCCGCCGTCGAGAAGATTGCCGCCGTCGGGCTTGCGCCGGAAACCGCGGCGCTCTACCCGGCCGATCTGTCGGGTGGCATGCAGAAGCGCGCAGCGCTCGCCCGGGCCATCGCGGACGATCCCGAGATCCTTCTGCTCGACGAGCCCACCGCCGGGCTCGATCCGATCATGTCGAATGTCATCAACGACCTGATCCGCGAGACCGCTTCCCGGCTCGACGCGACGGTGCTGCTGGTGACCAGCGACATGGCGGGCGCGCGGCGGACCACCGACCGGTTCGCCATGATGCACGCGGGCAGTGTCGTCTGGCAGGGGCCGACCGATTCCATCGGCGATAGCGGGAATGCGTTCGTCGACCGGTTCGTTCACCGCCGCGCCGACGGACCGGTCGGGACGCTGGCCGATACCGTCGGAAGCGACGAATTGCCGGAAACCCGCGCGACATGACCGCAAGACTGGTTTTCCCCGATGACGTGCGCCCGGATTTCGAGGGTTTCTCGGACGCTGCGTTCGGTTTTCTGGACGGGCTTGCACGCAACAACGAGCGCGGCTGGTTCATCGGGAACCGGGAGACCTACGAGACCGAGGTGAGGTTTCCGCTCGAATGTCTGGTTGCCGAATTCCGCCCGGGCGGCGCCGGCAGGGGGCTGCCGGTGCGCGGCGATCCGACAAAGGCGATCTTCCGTATTTACCGCGATATTCGGTTCTCGAAGAACAAGCAGCCCTACAAGACCCATGCCGGGGCGGTGCTTTCGCGGACCGGTTCGCGCGGCGAGCCGGGCGTCGTCTACATCCACATCCAGCCGGGGAATTGCTTCGTGTCGGCCGGGTTCTGGCGGGTCGACCCGCCGACGCTCGCGGCCTGGCGCCGGCGCATGGTCGAGGATCCCGAAGAGTGGCTCGCCATCGTCGCGCCCTATGCCGAGGGCGAGGATGCCGCCTATATGCGCACCATTTCGGCGCTCAAGACGATGCCGCGCGGCTTCAGGCAGGATGCGGACTCCCCGGTCGCCGAATGGGTGAGGTGGAAGTCGTTCCTGCTGACCCGGCAGGTGGAGGACAGCGACGCGCAGACCCGCGGCCTCGTCGAGATCATCCGCGAGCATGCTGCGAAGGCGGTCCCGCTGCTCGAATACGGCTGGGAGATCGCCGACCTGCCGGCCGATGCCGACCCGCGCCGGCATATGCGCGCCCCGCGTGCGGGGGACGCGGATTGGGCCTAGACTGGCCGGCATGACAGCCCGCAACGAACCCGCGCCGGACCTCCGGAGCTTCCTCGCCGCCAACCCGGCGCTGGTCTTCCGGCCGGACGGCCCGCTCTCCGTCGTCGAGGAGATCACCGCCGTCTTGCACGCGCTGGAGGCGGAGAGGCGCCAGCCCGTCGTCCTCGTCGAACATCCCCGCCGCGACGACGGCACGAAGTGCGACATGCCGGTGCTGTGCAACCTGACCGGGAGCCGCGAAGTCTGCGCCTCGGCGCTCGGTCTCGCCGATCACCGCGACGGCGCGCGCCACTTCGCCGAGCTGGCCGCCGGCGAGATCGCGCCGGTCACGGTCGGCCGCGACGACGCGCCGGTTCAGGCGATCGTCGCCGAGGGCGCCCAGGCCGATCTGCGGGCCCTGCCGGCGCTCAAGCAGCATGGCGGCGACGCCGGCCACTACATCACCGCGGGCCATGTGGTGACCGCCGATCCCGTGACCGGGATCGACAACATGGCGATCCAGCGCTGCTGGGTGCGCGAGGCGCGGCTGATGGGCGTCTACCCCTATTCGACCTCGCACAACTGGCTCAACATCGCCAAGTACTGGGACCGGGGCGAGGCCTGCCCGGTCGCGGTGTGGATCGGCCACCACCCGGCGCTGGTGATCGGCACCCAGGCCAAGTTCGCCTATCCGAGGAGCCACTGGGAAGCGGCCGGAGCGGCGCTCGGCGCGCCGGTGCGGCTGGTCCCCAGCATCACCCACGGCAAGGCGGTCATGGTGCCGGCCGACGCGGAGATCGTCATCGAGGGGTTCATCCCGCCGCACCGGCTGGAGGCCGAGGGTCCGTTCGCCGAGTTCACCGGCTATCAGGGGCCGCAGGTCGCCAACCCGGTCGTCGAGGTGACCGCCATCACGCGGCGCACGGACGCGATCTACCACGATTGCGGCGCCGGGCTCGCCGATCACCTGGTGCCAGACAACATGGCGATGGAGGGCGCGATCTTCGCCATGTGCCGCAACGCGGCGCCGGCGCTCAGGCGGGTGCATGTGCCGATGTCGGGGCGGCGCTTCCACGCCTATCTCCAGTTCGAGAACCCGCGCCCCGGCGAGGTGCGCGACGCGCTGACCGCGGCGCTCTCCTATCGCCGGCTCAAGGCGGTCATGGCGTTCGACGAGGACATCGACATCTTCGACGATTCCCAAGCGATGTGGGCGCTCGCCACGCGGCTGCAATGGGACCGCGACACCATCCGCATCGACCGGCTCTCGGAGGCCAATCTCGACCCTTCGACCCCGCCCGGGGCCGGATCGACGACCAAGATGGCGCTCGATGCGACGCTGCCGCCGCCGCGCCGCCCGGGCGCGCCCAGGCCGGTGCCCCGGGTCAACCGGGTGAACGAGCGGGCGCTGGCAGCGGCTCGCGCCACCCTCGCGGCGGCAGACCCGTCCGGCTGGCCCGGCGCCTGACGATGGCGGAGAAGCAGGGAAGCGCGGTGTTCGTCCGCTGCCCGTCCTGCGCGGTGTGGTTCAACGCGTCCGCACCGCTGGTTGACCGCGGCGACATCGCGCTCTATTGCCCCTCCTGCACCCACAGATTCCTGCCCGAAGAGGCGGCCGAGATCGACAGGCCGTAGTCCGCATGTCATCCGCCGACTGGCGCACCCCGTTCGTCATCCTGCTTTGCGGCACGGCGGTCATGCTGATCGCCTTCGGGGTTCGTATGACCTACGGGCTCTGGATCGCTCCCGCGAGCACCGGCCTCGGCTGGGGTCTGGAGAGCCTGAGCTTCGCGCAGGCGGCGCAGGCGCTGGTGTGGGGATTCGCCGCGCCGGTCATGGGCGTGATCGCCGACCGCCACGGCACCGGGCGGGTGATCGCAGCCTGCGGCGTTGCGTTTGCCCTCGGGTTCATTGTCACCGCCAACGCGACGACCCGGATCGAGGCGTTTATCGGCATCGGCGTGCTGACCGGAATCGCCATGGGCGGGCTGACGGCCTCGGTCATTCTGTCGGCGATCAGCAAGGTCGTGGAGGACGAGAAGAAGCGCGGACTATATGCCGGTATCGCGAGCGCCGGGGGATCGTCCGGCCAGGTCGTGCTGGTTCCCGTCGTCCAGTTCGTGCTGGATGCGACCGACTGGATGACCGTGCTGCTCGTTCTGGCGGCGGTGACCGCGGCGATCGTTCCGCTCGCCTACACGATGGTCTCCAGGCGCGAGCATCTCGCCACCGCGAGCGGACAGCAATCTCTGAGCGAGGCGCTCGGGGAAGCGTTCCGGCATCGCGGATATCTGCTTCTCGCGGCCGGGTATTTCGTTTGCGGCTTCCAGACCCTGTTCATGGTGACCCATCTCCCGCCGATGCTGGAGACCTACGACGTATCGCCCGAGATGGGGGCGTGGTCGATCGCGCTGATCGGCCTGTTCAACATCCTCGGTTGCGTGATCTTCGGCGCCGCTGGCGGGCGCTGGCGCAAGAAGAACCTGCTCGCCTGGATCTACATCGCGCGCGCCGTCGCGATGACGGCGTTCATCCTGCTGCCCGTCACCGACACGAGCATCGCCGTCTTCTCCGCGGTGATGGGCATATTGTGGCTCGGCGTCGTTCCCCTGACCGGCGGCGTCGTCGCCCAGATCTTCGGCACCCGCTACATGGCGACGTTGTTCGGATGTGCCTTCGTGTCGCACCAGCTCGGCGGGTTCGTCGGTATCTGGGCCGGCGGCTGGCTGTTCGACATGACCGGGAACTACCTGGTCGTCTGGTGGGCTTCCATCGTGCTCGGCGTGGTCGCCGCCGCCTTCAACCTGCCGATCGACGACCGCCCCGTGGAGCGGCTCGCCGAACAGCGCTCCTGAGCCGAGCGCTCCCCGCTACGCGTCGGGCTCGCCCGCCCGCACCCTGCCGGTGCAGGGGTTGACGCCGAACCAGTAGGCGAGCTCGGCCGGCTGGCCGATGTTCCAGAGCGCGAGATCGGCCCGCTTGCCGACTTCGAGCGTGCCGCGGTCCGCGCCCAGCCCGAGCGCCCGGGCGGCCTCGCGGGTTACGCCGGCCAGCGCCTCCTCCGGCGTCAGCCGGAACAGGGTGCAGGCCATGTTGAGCATCAGCAGCAGCGACAGCGCCGGCGAGGACCCCGGGTTGAAATCGGTGGCGATGGCGATGCCCGTCCCGGCGTTGCGCATCGCATCGACCGGCGGCAATTTGGTCTCGCGCAGCGTGTAGAACGCGCCCGGCAGGAGGACGGCGACGGTGCCCGCCGCGGCCAGCGCCGCGATGCCCTCCTCGGAGGTGTATTCCAGGTGGTCGGCCGACAGCGCATCGTAGCGCGCGGCCAGCGCCGCGCCGCCGAGATCCGAGAGCTGGTCGGCGTGCAGCTTGACCGGCAGGCCGTGCGACCGGGCGGCGGAAAACACCCGGTCGGTCTCCTTCGGGGTGAAGCCGATGCCCTCGCAGAACGCATCCACCGCGTCCGCGAGCCCCGACTCCGCGACCGCCGGCAGCATCTCCTCGACCACCAGGTCGATATAGGCGCCCTGGCGGCCGGCATATTCGGGCGGCAGGGCGTGCGCGCCGAGGAAGGTGGTGTGGACGTCGACCGGCTGCGCCTCGCCGAGCTTGCGGGCGACGCGGAGCTGCTTGAGCTCGGTGTCGGTGTCGAGCCCGTAGCCCGACTTGACCTCGACGGTGGTCACCCCCTCGTCGATCAGGTTGCCGAGCCTCGGCACCGCCGCTGCGTACAGCGTCTCGTCGTCGGCCTCGCGGGTCGCCCGCATGGTCGAGACGATCCCGCCGCCCGCCCGCGCGACCTCCTCGTAGCTCGCGCCGTTGAGCCGCATCTCGAACTCGCCCGCCCGGCTGCCGCCGAACACGAGATGGGTGTGGCAGTCGATCAGCCCGGGCGTGATCCAGCGCCCGCCGGCGTCGTGCAGCTTGCCCGCCAGGGCGGCGGGATCGCCCGGCAGCTCGGCGGCCGCGCCGACCCAGGCGATGCGCCCGTCCGAGACCGCAAGGGCAGCGTCGCGGATGGCGCCGTAGGGCTCGCCGCCCGGCACCATCGTCGCCAGGTTGGCGCCGGTCCAGAGCCTGTCCCATCCGCCCTCGGCCGGTTGCTCACGCGCCATGATGCCTCTCCTCCTTGCCGGGAAACCATAGCATGCGGGCCGAGTACCCGGGCCCGGCGATTTGGTCTACGCTCCGGCGCGGAACAGCCCGAGGCGGCCGGCCCAAAGATGACCGAAGACGACATCTACGATTTTGCGCCGGGGACGACGCCGCTGCTCGTCAGCATCCCGCATGACGGGCGGACGATCCCCGACGATATCGCGGCGCGGATGACTGATGCGGCGCGCGCGATCCCCGATACCGACTGGCATATCGGGCGACTCTACGACTTCGCCGCCGAGCTCGGCGCCGGCGTGCTGGCGGCGCGGCACTCGCGCTATGTCGTCGACCTCAACCGCGACCCGGACGGCGCGGCGCTCTACCCCGGGGCGGACAATACCGAGATCGTGCCGCTGGCGACCTTCGACAGGGAGCCGATCTACCTGTCCGGCGCGGAGCCGGACGGCGCCGACATCGCCGGGCGCATCGCGCGGTTTTGGCGACCCTATCACCGCCGGCTCGCCGCCGAGCTCGGATTGCTGCGGGAGCGCCACGGGGTTGCGCTCCTGTTCGATGCGCATTCGATCCGCAGCGTGTTGCCGCGGTTCTTCGATGGCCGTCTCCCCGATTTCAATTTCGGCACCGCGCGCGGCGCGAGCGCCGATGTCCGGCTGGCCGCGTCCGCCTTCCGGGTGCTCGACTCGGCCGAGGGCTTCACGGCGGTCGACAACGGGCGGTTCACCGGCGGCTACATCACGCGGCGCTATGGCGCGCCCGCCGACGGGATCCACGCGATCCAGCTCGAGCTCACCCAGCGGACCTACATGGACGAGGCGCCGCCGTTCGACTACCGCCCCGATCTCGCGGCGAAAGTGAAGCCGGTGCTCAGGGACCTGCTCGCCGCGACGATCGACTGGGCGGGTTGATGCTGGCTTACGCGTTCGACCGCGTACTGACCCCCGAGGGATGGCTCGCGCCGGGACGGATCGAGATCGGCGGCGACGGGCGGATCGCCGCCGTCGGTGCGGGCGAAGGGAGCGAGCGGGTCGGCGGCATCGCGCTTCCCGGCATGCCCAACCTGCACAGCCATGCCTTCCAGCGCGCGATGGCGGGGCTCACCGAGCGCGCCGGGCCGGGCGCGGACAGCTTCTGGACCTGGCGGGAGACGATGTACCGGTTCGTCGCCCGGCTCGACCCGAATGACGTGGAAGCGATCGCCGCCCAGCTCTATTGCGAGATGCTGAAGGCGGGCTACACCGCGGTCGCCGAGTTCCACTATTTGCACCACGCGCCGGACGGTACGCCCTACGACGACCTCGCGGAGATGGCCGGGCGGGTGACGCGGGCGGCGGAGCGAACCGGCATCGCGCTCACCCTGCTGCCGGTGCTCTACGACGCCGGCGGCTTCGGCGGGGCGCCGCTCGGTGGGGCCCAGCGGCGCTTCGCCAACGATGCGGAGCGGCTGCTCGAAATCGTCGAGACGATGCACGGCCGCCACGGCGCCCGGCCCGATTTCCGCGTCGGCCTCGCCCCGCACAGCCTGCGGGCGGCGGCCCCCGGGAGCCTGGCGGCAGCGCTCGCCGGGCTGAACGCCATCGACGCGGGCGCGCCGGTCCACATCCACGTCGCCGAGCAGACCCGGGAGGTGGAGGACTGTCTCGCCTGGTGCGGCAGGCGCCCGGTGGAATGGCTGCTGGAGAACCACGCGATGGGGCCGCGCTGGTGCCTGGTCCACGCCACCCACATGAACGCCGAGGAGACGCGGGCGCTGGCGGCCACCGGGGCCGTCGCCGGCCTCTGCCCAACCACCGAGGCCAATCTCGGCGACGGGCTGTTCCCGCTCGCCGCCTGGCTGGAGGCGGGCGGGCGCCTCGGCATCGGCTCGGACAGCCACGTGTCGACAAGCCCGGTCGAGGAGCTGCGCTGGCTCGAATACGGCCAGCGCCTCGCCGCCCGCCAGCGCAATATCGCCGCCCTCCCCGAGGCCTCGACCGGTGCCCGCCTCCACGCAGCGGCGCTAGACGGCGGGGCGCGGGCGACGGCGCGCGACGCGGGCGCGGTCGAGCCCGGTCGAGCGGCCGACATCGTCGTCCTCGACGCCGCCCACCCGCTGCTCGCCGGCAAGTCGGGGGACACGATTCTCGATTCCTGGATATTCGCCGGCAACGAGAACCTGGTCCGCGACGTCATGGTCGGCGGGCGCTGGGTGGTGCGCGACGGCCGCCATGCGGAGGAGAACGCCATCGCGCGGGCGTTCGTGCGGACGATTGAGCGGCTGGCGGGGTGGGGGGCGACGTGAAGCTGTACACCATCGGATTCACGAAAAAGAGCGCCGAAAAATTCTTCGGGCTCCTGTCCTCGTCCGGGACGAGGCGGGTGGTGGACGTCAGGCTCAACAATGTCTCCCAACTGGCAGGGTTCGCCAAGCGCGACGACCTGAAGTACTTCCTCCGGCGGGTCTGCGGCATCGACTACGTCCACTTGCCGGACCTCGCCCCGACGAGGGAAATGCTGGTCGATTACCGAAAAAACCGCATCGACTGGGATACCTATGAGCGGCAGTTCCTCGACCTGATGGGCGCGCGCCGAATCGAGGACGGCATTCCGAGAGAGGTCATCGACGGCGGCTGCCTCTTGTGCAGCGAAGACAAGCCGCATCACTGTCACCGGCGCCTCGTCGCGCACTATCTCGACGACCATTGGGGCGGCATCGAGGTCCGGCATCTCGGGTAGTCGCCACCTCAAGCATATGGACCGCGCGGGTCAATCGTGCTAGCCGAGTTTCGAGTCAAGATTCGGAGCCAGCGCCGCAGAGACGGATCGCAATGATCGAACGCCGAGCTCGAACCGACGACCCGCGAGAGCTCCCCGCCTACACGATCTCGGAGGCCGCCCACTACCTGTCCCTGCCGGCGGCCACGATTCGGTACTGGTCGGTCGGCCGGGACGGCCACGCGCCGCTGATCGCGGCACCCGAGGGATCGCCGACGCTGCTCTCCTTCCTCAACCTCGCGGAGCTGCACGTGCTGGCCGCGATCCGGCGCACGCACGAAGTGAAGATGCGGAGCATCCGGGAGGCGATCCGCTACCTGGCCGAGCACGCGAAGCGCCGGGCCGACAAGCGCCACCCGCTCATCGGCCGCGACCTGGAGTCGGATGGCCTCGACCTGTTCAGCGAACGATACGGGGAGCTCGTCAACATCGGCCGCGCCGGCCAGACGGCCATGCGCGACGTGATGAGTGCGGCGTTGCGTCGGATTGATCGTGATCCTGGAGGCATACCCATCAAGCTCTACCCGTTTACCCGGCCTGCGCTGGACGACGCGCCATCAATAGTGGTGATCGATCCCTCTCTGTCCGCCGGTCGGCCTGTCATCGCCGGTACCGGGCTTGCCACTCAGGTGATTGCCGAGCGCTACAAGGCTGGCGAGTCGGTGCAAGCCTTGGCGGAAGACTACGGGTTGAAGGATGCAGAAATCGACGCGGCAATCCGGTGTGAGCTCCTGATCGCCGCCTGAAGCGCCGACCCTTTTTCTCGATCGCAATCTCGGTAGGCATGTCGTCGCGGACCTGCTTCGCGCGGAGGGGATGCGGGTTGAAATACACGACGACCACCTCCCGCCCAATGCGCCGGACGAGGACTGGATAGCTCTCGTCGGACGAAACGGCTGAGTCGCGGTCACAAAGGACAAGAACATCCGCTACCGGGCGGGCGAGCTCGCCTCGATCCGGCGGCATTGGGCGCGGGTGCTCGTCGTCCGCGCGAAGAACGCGACCGGCGCCGATATCGCGGACCTGCTGGCGGCTGGGCGCGGGCGGAGCGCGCGCTTCGCCGCGAGAACACCAGCGCCGTTCGTGGCGGACATATATCCCGGCGGTCAGGTGAAAGCGTATGAGGCGTTCTGACCCTGACCCTCCCCCGACGCAGTCGGCCCGGCATCACGGGCGCGCCGGTCCCGGACTTGAGAACTCCCGGCAGGCTGCTATATCCCGCGCTGGATCGCACAACGTTCGGGAACCGCCATGACCGCCTCTCCGGCCACCGACCGGGTTCGTCTGCGCCGCCGCCACGACCGGGGCGGGTACGACGCGACCACCATCTATCCGATCCTCGACGCCATGCCGCTGTGCTCGGTGGGCTACGTGTTCGACGGGCAGCCCTACGTGACGCCGACGCTGCAATGGCGCGAGGGGGATCGGGTCTACTGGCACGGCTCGTCGGCGAGCCGCATGCTGCGCGCGGTCGAGGAGGCCCAGGTGTGTGTGACGGTCGCGATCCTCGACGGCTTCGTGCTGGCGCGCTCGGGCTTCCACCACTCGATCAACTACCGCTCGGCGATGCTGCTGGGCACCGCGCGCAGGGTTTCCGACCCGGAAGAGAAGACGGCGCGGCTGAAGACCTTCGTCGACGGCTCGTTCCCCGGACGCTGGGACATGCTGCGCCCGGCGACCGAGCAGGAGATGAAGGCGACGACGGTGATGTCCATGCCGATCGGCGAGGCCTCGTCGAAGATCCGCATGGGGCCGCCGGGCGACGAGGAGGAGGACTACGCGCTGCCGATCTGGGCCGGCGTGATCCCGGTCCGCATGTCGGTATCCGACCCGGTGCCCGACCCGCGCAATCTCCAAGGCGTCGAGCCGCCCGGCCACGTGCGCGACTTCCGCCTGGGCTGAGGTCGCGGTGAAGACGCTGC
Source organism: Defluviicoccus sp. (assembly GCA_028821395.1). Taxonomy (GTDB): domain Bacteria; phylum Pseudomonadota; class Alphaproteobacteria; order MPNO01; family MPNO01; genus MPNO01. Next base: position 19,951 of record JAPPGP010000089.1, on the reverse strand, counting down.
CCGAAGGGGTCTCGAGCTACGCCAGCACCCAGGAATTCACCGAGGAGTCGGTGCCGGCGAACCTGCTGAAGTCGCATCGCACCAAACCCGGGGCCTGGGGAAAGATCGTCGTCCTGGACGGCAGGCTCCGCTACCGCATCATCGAGCCGGAAATCCACGCCTTCGAGCTCTCCCCCGGCAATCCGGGAATCGTGGAGCCGGAGGTTCCGCACGAGGTCGAGCCGATGGGCCGCGTGCGCTTCCGCGTGGACTTCTATCGCTGAGGCGGGCGCCCCAGCGCGAAGCGGGCGAGCACGACGAAGTCCGCATCCGGCGACGTCTGGCCGCAGAGGCATATCTCGGCGATCTCCACCGGCTCGGCGATGGCGGCGAGCGCCATGCGTGCGATATGGGCACCGAACCTCGCCCGGTCGCCTGACTCCAGCGGGCCGGTCAGGCTCAGATGGAACCGGTAGTCCTCGAAGACGTAGGGGTAGCCCCAGCGCTCCAGCTTCGCCTTCTGCGATGCCGTCAACCGGTCCGGCCGCCGTCGCGCGATCTCCGCCGCGGTCGAAGGCGCGCGGAAGGAGTCGAAGGCGCTGACGCAGTCGGCCGCGAGCGCCGCCCCGGCGCGCGGGTCCAGCGGGGCGAGGACCAGGAAATCCGACAGCACGCGCAACGCCAGCTTGCCGACCGGCGCCGGGCCGCGCGCTCGGCAGAAGCGTTCGAGCGCCTCGCCGAGCGTCCGTTCGTCCTTGCCCTCCGCCAGCCGGAAGGGCGCCTTGAGCGTCGCGTGGAAGCCGTATCTGCGCGGCGTTGCGACCGCGCGGCGCCAGTCCTCCGCGCTCACGCCGGCGCCCTCCGGCGGGGCGCACGCATCGCGGCCGAGCCAGCGCGCGCCGAAGGCGGCGAGCGCCGTGCCGGGCGGCGGGACGTAGTAGAGCGCGTAGCGATGCATCGGCCCCCCGCCGCCTTGTTGACGCCGCGGACCGGCTCCAACACCATGGCGCCAGTCATCGCATACGGGGGCGCGGCATGCACGACGTAACCGTCCGGCAGGAGATCGTCGACCGGGTTCTGGCCCGGCGCGGGCGCTACCACCTTTACGATGCGCTGGAGCCGGAGAGCACCGCCTTCGTGGTGGTCGACATGCAGAACATGTTCTGCGAGCCCGGCGCGCCCGCCGAGGTGCCGGCCTCGCGCGGGGTCTGCGACAACATCAACCGGCTGGCGGAGGAAGTACGGGAAGAGGGCGGGCTGGTGATCTGGATCACCAGCGCGTCGACCTTCGCCAACGGCAAGAGCGACTGGGAGTCCTTCATCCGCAATTTCGTCGCCGAGGAGGTCCGGGAGCGCACAATCGAGGCAATGAAGCCGGGCGGGCACGGCGAGCAGATCTGGCACGAGCTCGAGCCCGACGAGCGCGACCTGTTCGTGCGCAAGAACCGCTACTCGGCGCTCACGCCGGGCGCGTCGATGCTGCAAACGGTGCTTGCCAGCCACCGCATCCGCAACGTGCTGATCGGCGGCACCAAGACCAACATTTGCTGCGAGTCCACTGCGCGCGACGCGATGCAGCTCGACTACCGGGTGGTCATGGTCGAGGACTGCAACGCCGCGCTGTCGGACGACGAGCACCGCGCGGCGCTGGAAAACATGATCCAGCAGTTCGGCGACGTGATGACCGCGGACGAGGTCGTCGCCGCGCTCCGGAAGCGCCGCAATGAGCCGTAGCGAGCTCGCCGATTTCTCCGCCCTCACCTTCGACTGCTACGGCACGCTGATCGACTGGGAGACCGGCATCTGGGATGCGCTGCAGCCGCTACTGATGGCGAATCCCGGCCGCGAGATCGACCGCGGCGCCGCGCTCGCCGCCTTCGGCGAAGCGGAATCCGCCGAGCAGCTCGCGCAGCCGGGGACGCTCTATCCCGGGATCCTCGCCGCCGTGCACCGAGCGATCGCCGCCCGCTTCGGGCTCCGCACCGACGCCGCGCTGGATGCGGCCTTCGGGGGTTCGGTGCAGCACTGGCCGGCCTTCTCCGATACCGCCGAGGCGCTCAGGCGGCTCAAGAAGCGCTTCAGGCTGGTGATCCTGTCCAATGTCGACCGCGCCGGCATCGCCGCCTCCAACCGCAAGCTCGGGGTGGAGTTCGACGCCGTCTGCACCGCCCAGGACATCGGCAGCTACAAGCCCGATCCGCGCAACTTCGCCTATCTGATCGAGCACCTGGCCGGGCTCGGCCTCGGCGCCGGCGACATCCTGCATACCGCGCAGAGCCTGCGTCACGACCACGTGCCGGCGCGCGCCGCCGGGCTGGCGAGCGCCTGGATCGACCGTCAGGGCCAGTCCGAGGGCGGCGACTGGGGCGCCACCGCGCCGATCGCCGACATGCCGGAGTTCGACTTCATCTTCCCGACGCTGGAGGCGATGGCCGACGCTGCCGGTCTATGAGCCGCCCGTGACCTCGGCGATCGCCATCTCGATCGCATCGACGATGCCGATATAGCCGGTGCAGCGGCAGAGATTGCCCGCGAGCTCCAGCCTGATGCGCTCGCGGTCGGCGTCGGGCAGGCGGGTAACGATGTCGTAGGCCGTCGCCAGCATGCCCGGCGTGCAGTAGCCGCACTGCACGGCATGCGCCTTCCTGAAGCAATCGCGGATGGTCGCCATGACGGCGTCGCCGCCATAGCCCTCGACGGTGCGCACCTCGGTCCCGTGGGCGGCCACCGCGAGGGTGATGCAGGAGCGCGCCGGGCGGCCGTCGAGCATGATCGTGCAGGCGCCGCAGACCCCGTGCTCGCAGGCGGTGTGGGTGCCGGTCAGCCCCTCGCGCTCGCGCAGGAAATCGGCCAGCGAGAGGCGCGGCTCCACCTCGGCCGTGACCGTCCGGCCGTTGACGGAGATCGTGGTCGCGGTCATCGGGAAAACGCCTCCCTGGCGGCGCGGACGGCGGCTGTCGCATGCACGTTCATGGCGTAGCGGTCCTCGGCATCGGCGAACCCGGCCGCTTTGATTTCGCCGCTTGCGGCATCCTTGATCCCGCCGGCCAGCGCGTCCGACCAGCCATCGGCGCCCGCGATCAGCCCGGCCACGCGGTCGAGCAGGATCGGCGCATGGGTCGGGCCGGCGAGCGCCGCGCGGCAATGGCCACGGTCGGCATCGCGGACCACGACGGCGAGCGACTCCGCGAAATCCCCCGGCTTGACGCAGAGCTTGTAGTGGCCCCAGCGCGCGCCCTCCGACAGGCGGGGGATGCGGATCGCCTCGACGATCTCGCCCGGCTCCAGCACGGTGGTGAGCGGGTCGGTGACGAACGCATCGGCGTCGACGCTGCGCCCGCCCTCCGGCCCCCTGATGCCGAGGCTCGCGCCGAGCGCCATCATCACCGGCGCCCAGTCGCCCGCCGGATCGGCATGGGCGAGGCTGCCGCCGACGGTGCCGCGGTTGCGCACCGCGCGGTAGGCGATCCCCGCCGCCGCGCGCCGCATCAGCCCGTGCGTCACGTCCGGCACCTCGCCGTCCTCGATCGCCGCGTGGACCACCGACGCGCCGATGGTCACCCCGTCCGCGTCTTCCGACACGTCGCGGAGCTCTTCGATGGGCGAGAGATCGACCAGCAGCGCGGGGCGCGCGATCCTGAGATTGAGCATCGGGCCCAGCGACTGGCCGCCGGCGAGCGGCCGCGCCTCTCCGTCGGCGGCGGCGAGCAGGCCGATTGCCTCCTCCAGGCTCCCTGCGCGGGCGTAGTCGAACGGGGCGGGCTTCATGGCGCGCCCGCCCGCTCGATGGCGTCGAACACCCGGCGCGGCGTGATCGGGGTCTCGGCTATCTCGACCCCCAGCCCCTTGAGGGCGTCGTTTACCGCGTTGCCGATGGCGCCGACCGGGCCGATGGCGCCCGACTCGCCGACGCCCTTGATCCCCATCGTCGAATAGGGCGAGGGCGATTCCATGTAGTCGTACTTGATGTCCGGCACCATCGGCGCCGCCGGCACATGGTAGTCGGCGAGCGTCACCGAGAGCGGCTGGCCGTTCTCGTCGTAATCCGATTCCTCGTAGAGCGCGTTGCCGATCCCCTGCGCGTAGCCGCCGATCACCTGGCCCTTGACGACGAGCGGGTTCACTCGGGTGCCGCAATCGTCGACGATGGCGTAGTCGAGGATCTCGACCTGGCCGGTCTCGGGGTCGACCGCCACCACCGCGCCGTGCGCGCCGAAGCCGAACACCCCGCCATGGACCTTGTCATTGTATCCCGTGGTCACGGTGAGCCCGCCGCGGTCGGTGTCGTCGGGCAGGTTCTCCGGGTGGTGGTAGAACGCCTCGGCGATCTCGGCGAAGCTCACCGAGCCGCCCGGGCCGCGCACCTCGGCGTTCTCCACCGCCACGTCCTTCTCGTCGCATTGCAGCAGATGGGCGCCGATCCGCGCCAGCCTCGGCTTGAGCTCGCGGCAGCCCTGGGCGACCGCGCCGCCGGCGACGACGATGCTGCGGGACGCATAGGTGCCGGTCCCGGCATAGGCGGTCGCGGTGTCGCCGTGGCGAATCGCGATGCGGTCGGGGTCGAGGCCGAGCTCGCTGGTCGCCACCTGGGCGAGCGTGGTCTCCAGCCCCTGGCCGTGGCACTGGATGCCGACGGAGGCCCAGAGCCCGCCGTCGGGGGTGAGCTTGACGGTCGCCATCTCCATCCCCGGCACCAGCTCGATGCCCCAGGCGGAGTAGCCGAACGGGCCGGTGCCGTAGGCGGTCTGCTCGTAGAAGCAGGCGAAGCCGACGCCGATCAGCCTGCCGTCGGGCTCGGGCGTCTTCTGGCGCTCGCGCACGGAGCCGGGGTCGATCAGGGCGACGCAGCGGCGGAACGCTTTCGGGTAGTCGCCGCTGTCGAGATGCTTGCGGGTGACCGTGTCGTAGGGCATCGCCTCGGGCGGTACCAGATTGTCGAGCCGGACCTCCCACGGCTCGCGCCCCACGGCGCGCGCGATGGCGTCCATGGTGAGCTCGTCGGTGAAGCAGGCGCCCGGCCGGGCGACGCCCCGGAAAGGCTGGCTCGGCGGCTTGTTGGTGCAGACCGTGACCGAGCGGCCCTTCAGCGCGTCCACCGTATAGGGGCCCTGCAGATTGCCGACCCCGGTCGCCGCCTCGACGCCGATCGGCCAGGGCCAGGGCGAGTAGGCGCCGGCGTCGACGACGCATTCGACCTCCATGCCCAAGATCTTGCCCGCTCCGTCGGTATAGGCGGTCATGGTGTATTGGTGGTTGCGGCAATCGGCGTCGCAGATCAGGTGTTCGAGCCGATCCTGCACCCACTTGATGGGGCGGCCCAGCCTGAGCGAGGTCCAGCACACCGCCATCGTCTCGCCGTCGAGATGGGTCTTTAGCCCGAACCCGCCGCCGACATCGGGGCAGATCACCCGCACCTTGTTGATCTCGAGGCCGAGGAAATGGGCGATGCCGCGCTGCATGGGGTGCGGCAGCTGGTGCGACATCCAGACCGCCAGCTCGTCGAGCCTGGAGTCGTAATGCGCCAGCGTGCCGCGTCCCTCCATCGGGAACGGCGTCTGGCGCGCCATGCGGAATCGCCGGTGCACGGTATGCACGGCGGCGGCCCTGACCGCTTCGAGGTCGCCGTTCTCGAATTCCGTTTGGCAGCACACGTTGTCGGCCCAGTGGTCGTGGACCAGGGCGGAAGAGGGCTCGCGGCCGTCGTTAAGGTCGACGACCGCCGGCAGCTCCTCGTACTCGACTTGGATCGCGTCTGCGATGTCCTCGGCCTCCGCCCGGGTCGGCGCCACCGCGATCGCCACCTGCTCGCCGGCATAGCGCACCTTGTCTTTGGCGAGCACCGGGAAATCGGCACCCTTGAAGCCGGGAAACGAGGCGGTCGAACGGATCGGCCTGATGTCCGCCATGTCGGCCGAGGAGAACACCTGGCCCTCGGCGCCCGCGGGCGCCGTCACCGAGACCAGGCGTCCATGGGCGATGGGCGCGCGGTTGAACGCCGCGTGCCACATGCCGGCGACCTGGACGTCCGGGGTGAACTCCCCGGTGCCCATGAGAAACCGGTCATCCTCCTTGCGCGGGATGCTCGCGCCGACGCCGCGCTCGCTCAATGCCGCCTCCCAAGCGATTTCGCGTCCAGACTAGTGCACCGTCTGTCCGCCGTCGACGACCAGCGCCGTGCCGTGGACGTAGGACGCGGCGTCGGAGGCGAGGAAGATGGCGGCGTTCGCCACCTCGTCGCAGGTGGCGAGCCGCTTGAGCAGGGCGAGCTCCTCGACCGCCTTGCCGTCGACCATGCCGGAATCGATGTAATGCTTGACCCGGGGCGACAGCGTAGCCCCCGGGCAGAGCGAATTGACGCGGATGTTGTCGGTTCCGTAATCGACCGCGAGCTGGCGGGTGAGCGAGACCATCCCGCCCTTGGCCGCGCAATAGACCGGCATTTCCGGATGGCCGATCAGCCCGAAGGTCGAGGCCACGTTGACGATCGACCCGCCGCCCGGCGCGCCACGCATCATCGGGATGAAGGCGCGGCACATGTAGAACACGCTCGACAGATCGGTGGCGATGATCCGGTTCCAGTCGCCGGTCTCCAGCTCGGTGATCTTCTTCACGAAGTTGGTGCCGGCGTTGTTGATCACCGCCTTGATGTGCTCGTGCCGGCCGGCAAGGGTTTCCCGCAGCGCCTCGATCTCGGCCTCCACCGACACGTCGACCTCGTAGGACTCGCAAGCCGCGCCCACGATCAGCGCCTCGGTCTCCTTCAGCTTTTCCATCGTCTTGCCGACCAGGATCACGGTCGCGCCGAGCTCGGCCAGCACTTCGCAGCAGGCCTGGCCGATCCCCGACCCGGCACCGGTAACGATTACCGGGCGCCCCTCGAATTTGAGCTTGTCCAGCATGTCCCGTCCTATTCCGCCGCCGCGGCGCGCTCGAACCCGCGATAGGCCTCGTCGCCGACCGGCTGGAGTGCCGGCATGACCTCGCTCGCGAACAGGCGGATGTTCCGCTCCGTGAGGTCCGCCGGCAATGTGCCGAAATGCAAGAGCGCGATGAAATTGGCGAAGCCGAGCTCGCGGTGGCAGCGGAGGATGCGCCGGCGCACCGTGTCGGGGCTGCCGACGATGACGATGCCGAGCTCCATCATCTTCTCCAGCGTCTGGTCGCCCGCGATCGAGCGCTTGTGCTGGCGCACCCGCTTGTAGGAGCTCATCCCGAGATAGCCGGGCGGGAACAGGATCTCGAAGGGGAGCGCGAGGAACCGGTTGAACAGCGCCTCGATATGCTCCTTCGCTTCGGCGACGGCCCGGGCGTCGGTGTCGGCGACGTAGACCGGGGCGGTCCAGCCGAGCTGCTCCGAGGAGGCGGCATAGCCGTACTCCGTCTCGCAGGTCTCGCGGTAGAAGTTGAGGAACCGGCTCACCGACTCGAACGGGCTGTAGTTCTGCAAATACACGTAGCGCCGGTCGGGATGGGCGGCCCATTCGATGGTCTCGGTCGAGCCCAGCGACGGGCACCAGATCGGCGGGTGCGGCCGCTGATAGGGGCGCGGCCAGACATTGACGTATTCGAAGTGGAAATGCTTGCCTTCGAAGGCGAAGGGACCGGGCTCGGTCCAGGCGCGGACGATCAGGTCGTGCGCCTCGACATGGCGCTCGTGCGAGGTGGTCGGGTTGGCCGCGAGCGACCAGAACTCCGCGCCGATGCCGCGGACGAAGCCGGTGATCAGCCGCCCGCCGGAGATGCAGTCGAGCATCGCGTGCTCCTCGGCGAGCGTCAGCGGGTGTTCGCGGAGCGCGAAGGCGTTTCCCAGGATGGCGATCTTGCAACGCTCCGTGCGCCGGGCCAGCGCCGCCGCCATCACCACCGGCGAGGGCATCAGCCCGTAGGCGTTCTGGTGGTGCTCGTTGACGCTGACCGCATCGAAGCCGAGCTCGGCGGCGAGCTCCAGCTCGTCGAGATAGCGGTTGTAGAGCGCAGCACCCTTCTTCGGATCGAAGTCCGAGTTGGGATAGGTGACCCAGGCGGATTTGTGCTTTGCCCTCAGCGCCATGTCCATATGCGCGTAGGGCATCAGGTGGAACATCGTGATCTTCATGCCGCGTGCTCCTTCGCGGCCGCCGCGGTCAGGCGGCGTGCCGGTCGCAGAAACCCGTCACCGCGTCGATGAACGCATCCGTCTGCTCGATATTGGGCAGATGTCCGCAATCCTCCACCATGGTCACCTCCGCGCCGGCGATCAGCTTGCCGAATTCGCCGGCATAGCAGGGCGGGATGATGCGGTCGGCATCGCCCCAGATCACATGCGTCGGCACGTCGATCCGGTGCAGCCACTTGCGCAGCGCCGGGTTGAACAGCCGCGGCTGCCAGGCGAGGCGGGCGGTGGCGACCTTGTTCTTGATGATGATGTCCTGCTGCTCCTCGGTCGGCTCCATCGCCAGCATCTGGTTGGCCAAGGCGTCCGACTTGAACAACGCGCGGGCGAGCTCCTCGTCGTCCATGATGAACAGGTCCGCGGCCGGCTCGCCCTTGATGCGGATCCCGGCGGACCCCACCAGGGTCAGCGAGGCGAGGCTTTGGGTCGAGCGCACCGCGAGCTCGAGCGCGATCCAGCCGCCCAGCGACTGGCCGACGAGATGCACCTTCTCGAGCCCGTGCTGCTTGATGAAGTCGAGATAGAAATAGGCGAGGTCGTCGACCTTCTCGACCCAGCCCGGCTCGTCCGACTGCCCGAAGGTCGGGTGGTCGGGCGCAACCACGTCGAAGCGGTCGGACAGGCGGTCGAGATAGGGCAGCCAGCCCGGAATGCCGCCGGCGCCGTGCAGGAACAGGAGCGTCCGGCCGCTGCCGCCACGGCGCAGGAAGACCTTGCCGCCCTTGTAGTCGATTGTGCTCTCGCTGCACGATGCCATCACATCCCTCCCCAACGCGGACCGGCGCAACGCCCGGTCACGACTTCACCTGCTCGTGCCCGCCGAGCCCCGGACGGTATTTCTTGTCCAGAAAATCGCCGATCCCCTCCTTGCGGAAGGAGTCGTCCTGGCGCCGCGTGTGCTGCGCCTCCATCGCCGATGCGTAGTTCATCGCCGTGTCCCAATCCATGTCGAGCGAGTGCCGGTAGGCTTCCTTGGTCGCGCGCAGGGCGGACGGGTCCTTGGCGGCGATGTCGCGGGCGGCGCCCATCACCGTCTCGGCCAGCTCGGCCAGCGGCACCGAGAAGTTCACGAAGCCGATCTCGGCGGCCGTCTTGCCGTCGAAGGGCCGGCCGGTCATCGCGTACCAGAGATAGTCGCGCGGGCGCAAAAGGTTGCCCATCGACTTGGAAACGCTGCCGCCGGGAAACATCTTGAAATTGATCTCGCTCAGCGCGAACCGCGCCTCGTCGGCGGCGACCGCGAGGTCGCAGGCCTCGACGATGGTGAACGCCCCGCCATAGCAATGCCCGTTGACCATGGCGATGGTGGGCTTCGGGAAATGGCGGATCGTCCGGCCGCGCCACTCGACCGACACCCGGGTCACCCGGTCGTACTCGTCGGGCTTGTCCTTGAGCTCGATGAAGAACTCCTTCAGGTCCATGCCGGCGGAGAAGGCGTCCCCCGCCCCGGTGATCACCAACACAAGCGCGCCCTCGTCGTAGCGCAGCGCTTCCAGCGCGTCCGTCACCTCGTCGTGGAGAAGCGGGTTCATGGCGTTCTTCTTTTCCGGCCGATTGAGCGTGAGCGTCGCCACCCCGTCGTCGACATCGACGCGTATCGTTCGGTATGCCATCCCGTTCCCCCCGGTCCGCGCCGCTTTGCGGTATATTCGTTAGTCACCTAACGACCGCCCGATCGGCTGTCAATCCGACCGCCGGGCCGGTTTCTCACGCGCCGCGAAACACAATCTTAGCCGCCATGCCGCCCGACGACCATTTTGCCCCCGAAGAGACCGTCGGCTTCCTGCTGTGGGACACCACCAGGGCGTTCACCGCGCGGTTTTCCAAACGGATCGCCCGGCACGGCGTGACCTTCGGCCTGTGGCCCTTCCTGCGCGCGCTGTGGGAGGAGGACGGGCTGACTCAGCGCCAGCTCTCCGAACGGGTGCGGATGAAAGGTCCCACCACGGCGGCCGCGATCAGCCGGCTGGAGGCGCGCGGCCTGGTCAAGCGCATCCACAACGAGCATGACGGGCGCAAGATCAACGTCTTCCTCACCCCGGAGGGACGGCGCATCTACGACCTGGTGATGCCGGAGGTCGCGGCGATCAACCGCCAGGGCATCGCCGGGCTATCGGAGTCCGAACAGGCGGAGCTCAAGCGCCTGCTGCGGGGCTTGCGCGGCAACATGACGGCGGACCGCGAGACCGCCGCGTGAGCGGTCCCGCGGAGAGCGCGAGCCACCGGCTCGGCTTCGTCGCCACCGCGCTGCTGCTCAGCCTGTTGATGGCCTCGCTGCCGCTGTCGGTGGACTCGACCCTGCCGTCGATGCCGCTCGCGGCGGCGGATTTCGGCGTCTCCGACGGCGCGATCCAGCTCAGCCTCAGCATCTTCATGGCCGGCATCGCCACCGGCCAGCTGTTCTACGGCCCAGTCTCCGACCGCTTCGGCCGGCGTCCGGTCCTGCTCGCCGCCTTCTGCGTGTTCGTGGCCGCGGTCGCCGGCTGCGCGCTGTCCGCGTCCTACGAATCCTTTATCGCGCTCCGCTTCGTCCAGGGGCTCGCGGCCTGCGCGGCCTCGGTGCTGGCGCGCGCCATCGTGCGCGACCTGTTCGACCGCGAAGAGGCGGCGAAGATGCTCGCCTATGTGATGATGCTGTACGGTTTCGCGCCGGTGGTCGGTCCCGTCCTCGGCGCGCATCTCACGGTCTCGCTGGGCTGGCGCGCGGTCTACTGGTTTCTCGCGGCATACGGCCTTCTGGCGCTCGCCGTGGCGTGGCGCGCGCTGGACGAAACGCTTCCCGCGCGCCGGCTGGATGCGCTCCGCCCCGGCCCGCTGGTCCGCACCTATTCGCGGCTCGTGGGAAGCCGCGTCTTCGTCGGCTACATGCTGATGCTGAGCGCCTGTTTCTGCGGGCTGTTCGCCTTCCTCGCCGCGTCCGCGACCAGCCTGATCAACCATGTCGGCGTCCCGGTCGAGACCTACGGCTATCTCTTCGCCGGCTGCATGCTGGTCTTCGTGGCCGGCAGCCTGCTGTCGGCGCGGCTGGTGGGCCGCCGGTCGATCCACGGCATGATCGTGACCGGCGGGGCGATGATGGCCTGCTCCGGCGCCGTCATGGCCGCCCTCGGCCTCGCCCGGGTGGACACCGCGTGGGCGATCGTCCTGCCGATGGCGGGTTTCATGTTCGCGTTCAGCTTCATCGTTCCCGCCGGCCAGGCCGCGGCGATGTCGGTCTTCCCCGATATCGCGGGCGCGGCCTCCTCGGTGCTGGGCTTCGTGCAGCTCACGCTGAGCGCGGCGACCGGGCTGGCGATCGGGCATTTCGCCGACGGCACCCAGCAGCCGATGACGGTCGCCATCGGCATCGCCTCGCTGTGCCCGGTCCCGATCTACCTGCTGGTGGTCCGCGCCGCCAGGTGAGGCGAGTTCGCCGCGTTCCGCTCGCCCGCCTCATCTGCTAAACCCCGGGCGGCAGATCGGGGCAGGGGCCGGATGATTCCGCGCTATTCGCGAGACGAGATGGCGTCGCTCTGGGCGCCCGAGACCAGGTTCCGCATCTGGCTCGAGATCGAGGCGCATGCGTGCGACGCGCAGGCGGCGCTCGGGCTGATCCCCGAGACCGCCGCGCGGGCCGTCCGGGAGCGCGGCGCCTTCGAGGTCGAACGCATCGAGGAGATCGAGCGCGAAACCCGCCACGACGTGATCGCCTTCCTCACCAACCTCGCCGAGCATGTCGGCCCCGAGGCACGCTTCGTCCATCGCGGCATGACCTCGTCCGACGTGCTGGATACCTGTCTCGCGGTGCAGCTCACCCGCGCCGCCGATTTGCTGGATGGCGGGATCGCGGCGGTGATGGCGGCGCTCGAACGCCGCGCCCGCGAGCACCGGCTCACCCCCTGCATCGGGCGCAGCCACGGAATCCACGCCGAGCCCACCACCTTCGGGCTCAAGCTCGCCGGGCACTACGCCGAGTTCGCGCGCAACCGCGCCCGCCTCGCCACCGCGCGGGCCGAGGTCGCCACCTGCGCGATCTCGGGCGCGGTCGGGACGTTCGCCAATATCGATCCGCGCGTCGAGGCGCATGTGGCCGCGAAGCTCGGTCTCGCCGTCGAGCCGGTCTCCACCCAGATCGTCCCGCGCGACCGGCACGCGGCGTTCTTCGCGGCCCTCGGGCTGGTGGCCAGCGCGGTCGAGCGCCTGGCGACCGAGATCCGCCATCTCCAGCGCACCGAGCTACGCGAGGCCGAGGAGTATTTTGCGCCCGGCCAGAAGGGCTCGTCCGCGATGCCGCACAAGCGCAACCCGGTGCTGACCGAGAATCTGACGGGGCTCGCCCGCATCGTGCGCTCGCATGTCGCGCCGGCGCTGGAGAACGTCGTGCTGTGGCACGAGCGCGACATTTCGCATTCCTCGGTGGAACGCATGATCGCGCCCGACGCGACGGTGACGCTCGACTTCGCGCTGGCCAGGCTCGCCGGCGTGGTCGACCGGCTGGTGGTCTATCCCGAACGGATGCGCGCGAACCTGGAAGCACTCGGCGGGCTGATCCACTCGCAGCGGGTGCTGCTGGCGCTCGCCGAGGCCGGGATGTCGCGCGAGGACGCCTACGCCGCCGTCCAGCGGAGCGCGATGCGGGTCTGGGAAGAGGGCGGCGACTTCCTGGCGCTGCTCCAGGCGGACGGGGAGGTAACCCGGCACTTGTCGGGCGACGCGCTGGCGGCGCTGTTCGACCTCGACCACCACCTCGCCCATGTCGACACGATCTTCGAGCGCGTCTTCGGGCCGGCGGGTCCGTTCAGTCCCGCTTGACGGTGGGCCGGCCCTCGCCGATCCACTTCGCGATCCCGCCCGCCACGTTGTAGACCCGGCGGTACTTGAAATGTCGGTCGAGCAGGCGGCTCACCGCCTTGCTCCGACCGCCGCTGTGGCAGAGAAGCGCGACGGGCTGTTCCGGCGCGGCGATCGCGGCGAACCTCTCCATCCAGCCGCGCACGTCGTAGCGTCCGTTCTCGTCGAAGAAGGTCAGCAAATGGCTGCCTTCGACGACGCCCGTCTTGTCCCATTCCGCCGCGGTCCGCACGTCGACCACCGGCACCCCGCCCCGAATCAGCTTCTGGAGCGCGGCGGCGTCGACATGGGCGATCTCCGCGCGCAGCGGCGCGGCGAGCGCGAGCAGCGCGGCGACCGGCAACAGCCATCTCAGCATCTTTCCGCCTCCGGCTTCCGGCGAACGGCCCGAGCCTACCGCAACCCGGTCCGCCGTCAAGCCGCTGCCGCGAGTGCCCATCGCGTCGGAGCGGGGCCACGCTGGGGCGATCGCTTTGCCCGTTCGATCTTCTTGAATGCGAAGATCAGCTGCTGCCGATGGTGGATCTCATCTTCAAGATCGGCGATTCGCTTCAGCACGTCTCTCAGGCTGTCACCAGTTGCCTCGACCTGTTCCATGTACAGGACTCTAAGGATGGACTCTGCCGCTTTCGGAATGCCGGTCTTGCCGGCTTCCCACCGGTGAACCGTCTGCTCCTTCACTCCAAGCATGTGCGCCAATGCTGCCTGGGACATCAGCAACTCTCGCCGCAGGAAACGGATTTCCTTTCCGCTCAGGTCCTTCTTTCGGTCACACAGGTGTTCACCGATCGCCCGGTGCAGGATGTCCACGTCCCGGATGGCGACGCTTGTTCCCCTCGCAGATTCAAACCTCTTGAACCCGTTCGCCAGGTAGACGTGGTCCAGGCCGCATTCCACGTAATGGTATCTCTCATCGGTCATGTCCTCCTCCGTCGATGGCCTTACCAGGTTGTGATGCAAACCACGTGATCCGCACAGACCGCGACCACCACGACGACACGGGCGCCCGCGACCTTCCGGACCATCCGGATGCGGTAGTCGCCGTACCGGTCCAGCTCGGGCAATCCGTTCACCCTCCCGGTCCGCAGGACTTCCAAGACCTGCCTCATCCCAATTCCGGCTTCGGTCATCGCATCCCTGAAGTGGGGCTCGTCCATGCGGACATTGAAGCTGTCCACCGCAAGGGTGCGAACGTGTTCCGCCAAGCCTTCGGCTGAAGCATCCTTTCCCATGAATGGGAAAGGGATGGTAGGTGACCCGGTCACGACCTATCAATATGGTAGGTCTCCGAACTCCGTCAAGCCGCTCCCGCGGGGTCGGTTGCGCGGCGCCGCGCGCCGGTGCCACAATCGGCCGATGACCAGACCCTGCCCCGGGCCCTTGCCGCCCGGCCCGCCGGCATTCCGGGCGCCGCCCGGGACCTGCGACACCCACGCCCATGTTCTCGGGCCCTATGACCGGTTCCCGCTCGACGAGGGCCGGTTCTACACCGCGCCGGAATCGCCATTGGAGGCCTATGCCGCCCTGCAGGAGGCGCTCGGCATCGAGCGGGCGGTGATCGTGCATCCGAGCTGCTACGCGACCGACCTGGCCGCGACCGCCGACGCGCTCGCCCGGCTGGGAGGCAGCGCCCGGGCGGTCGCCGTGGTCGATCCCGATATCGGCGACGAGGATTTGCGCGAGCTCGACGGGCTCGGGTTCCGCGGCGTCCGCTTCGCCCCGGTGCTGCTGGGCGGCGACCCGATGCCGGTCATCGAGTCCTTCGCGCCGCGCGCCGCCCGGCTCGGCTGGCATATCGACCTGTTCATCGACGGGCCCGCCGAGATGACCCGCATGCTGGCCGGGCTGAAATCGCTCGACATCGACTTGGTGCTCGACCACTTCGCCCATTTCGGCGGCGCGGACGGCGTCGACCACCCGGGCTTCGCCGCGCTGATCGAGCTGGTCGAGACCGGCCGCTGCTGGGTCAAGCTCTCCTGCCCCGACCGGCTGAGTACGGCCGGCCCGCCCTACGACGACATGGTGCCGCTCGCCAGGGCGCTGATCGAGACCAGGCCCGACCGCATGCTGTGGGCCACCGACTGGCCGCATGTCGGGCACTGGGACCGGCCGATCCCGGAGGACGCGGTCCTGCTCGACTGGCTCGCCGGCTGGGGCGTCGACGAAGCCGTCCTCAAGACGATGCTGGTCGACAACCCGGCGGCGCTGTTCGGCTTCGCCTAGACCCGATACCCAACGCCCCGGCCGCAGTAGCTGGACGGGCGCGCATCAACCAGGGAGGAGAACGACATGGCGTCCTCGATCCAGACGATTTCACGAATTGCGTTGATCGCCGCGGCGACGGCGGTCGTTGCGGGCAATGCTGCGGCGGCGGCGACGTCGCTCAGATTCGGCCACCCGTCTCAGCCGGATCCCAATCGCGGTCCCTATGCCGACGCGCCGCATCAGTTCACGCTGGCCCTGGAGAAGCTGCTGCCCGGTCAGTTCAAGATCAAGATCTACCCCAGCCGCCAGCTCGGCGACGAGAAGGAGATGCTCGAGCAGGTCCGCTTCGGCACGCTCGACATGGACGTCACCACCAACGCGGTCGTCGCCAATGTCGAGTCCAGCCTTCTCGCCAACGACCTGCCGTTCCTCTATCCCGACGCCCCGACCGCGCATCGGGTGCTCGACGGGCCGATCGGTCAGGACATGCTGGCCAGGCTCGAGGCCAAGAACCTGATCGGTCTGGCGTTCTTCGAGGGCGGCTTCCGCCACATGATGAACAACGCCCGACCGGTCGTCACCCCGGCCGACGTGAAGGGGGTCAAGTACCGGGTGATGCAGAACCCGGTCTTCATCGGCATGTTCAATTCGCTCGGCGGCAACGCGATCCCGATGGCCTTCGGCGATCTGTTCACCGCGCTCCGCCAGGGCACGGTGGACGGCATGGAGCTGCCCATCACCGCCGGCTTCGCGGTCAAGGCGAACGAGGTGACCAAGTATCTCTCGCTGACCTCGCACACCTATTCGGCACTCGTCATGACGGTTTCCAAGCGGACCTTCAAGAAGCTCGGGAAAGACCAGCAGCAGGCCTTCCGCGAGGCCGCGCTGATGGCGAACAAGGTGCAGCGGGCCAACAACGCCAAGCGGGAGTCCGCCGCCCTCGACGGGCTCAAGAAGCGCGGGATGACGGTCAACCCGGTCAAGGACCTGGCCGAGTTCCGGTCGATGGTGACGCCGGTCTATGACCAGTTCCGCGATCGGATCGGTTCTGCCCTGCTCGACTCCCTGCTCGCCGCGGTCAGGAAGTAAGCCCGGCCGGGCGACGGGCGACAATCCCCGCCATCCTGCCCTCCGCCGCGCAATGACCCGGTTCCTGGAGGCCGTTTCGCATCTGTTGGCGCGGTTGACTCAGTGGCTTGCCGTCGCGATGGCGGCGGTGATGGTCGTTTGTCTGCTGCTCCAGATCTTCTTCCGTTACGCGCTGGCGAGCCCCTTGACCTGGACCGAGGAGCTGGCAGTGCTGATGTTCGCCTGGATCATCATGCTGATGGGAAGCCTTGGTGTGCGCGAGGACTTCCATGTCCGGCTCACGCTCCTGCTCGACCGGGTTCCCGAGTCGCCGCGCTATTGGGTCGAACGGATGACGCTGGCGGGCATTCTCGCATTCGGCGTCCTGCTGGCAATCGCCGGATACGACTATGTCGAGGGAACGCTCGGCGTGGTCTCCGCGGCCATCGGGTTCCCGATCGAGGCGCTGCATCTGGCGGCGCCGGTGTGCGGCGTGCTGATCGTCCTCCACGCCGCGGCTCGGCTGGTCGCCGGAGGGCGGTCGGCGTGAGCGAGGCCGCCTGGGTCCTGACGCTGGGCACCGCCGCCCTGTTCATCCTCGGCGTGCCGATTGTGTTTGCGATCGGCATCGCCTCGCTCGCGGCGCTGATTCTGGCCGATGTCGGCATCGTGATCCTGAGCCAGAAGATGATCCAGGGCTCGACGATCTTCAGCCTGCTCGCGGTGCCGTGCTTCATCCTGGCCGGCGACATCATGCAGACCGGCGGCCTGGCCTCGCGCCTGATCAACGTCGCCCGGGTTCTGGTGCGCCATTTGACCGGCGGGCTCGGCATGGTGACGGTGTTGTCCGCGACCTTCTTCGCGGCGTTGTCCGGTTCTTCGCCGGCGACCACCGCCGCCATCGGCAGCATCATGATCCCGGAGATGGAGCGGCGCGGCTACCGGCGCGATTTCTCCACCGCGCTGGCGGCGTCGGCGGGCCCGCTGGGCCAGATGATCCCGCCGTCGATCCCGATGGTGATCTGGGGCGTGATCTCCGAGACCTCGATCACCGCCCTCTTCTTCGCCGGCATCGTCCCGGGCCTGCTGACGTCCTTCGGGCTGATGGTGGTGTGCTACTGGGTGGCCCGCGCGCAGGGCGTCCTGGGCGATGAGCACCGTGCCGGCGGGCGCGAGGTTCTCGCGGCGATCGCGGACGGCAAATGGGCGTTGCTGACCCCCCTGATCATCCTCGGCGGGATCTATGGCGGCGTGTTCACGCCCACCGAGGCGGGCGCGGTCGCCGTCGCCTACAGCCTGGTGATCGGCGTGTTCGTTCACCGCGAGATGAAGCTGTCCGAGCTGCCGGGCATCCTGCTGAAATCCATGAGGACGACGGCGATCGCGGTGTTCATCCTGACCACCGCGCTGGCCTTCGGCTTCCTGATCGCGCTGGAAGACCTGCCGGCCCAAGTCACCGAGGTGCTGTTCGCGGTCTCCGACGACCCGGTGGTCGTGCTCCTTATGCTCAACCTGCTGCTGCTGATAATCGGCGCCTTCATGGACACGATCTCGGCGATGGTCATCCTGGCAACCGTGCTGATCGCCATCGGCCAGCAGCTGGGGCTGGACCCGGTCCATCTGGGCGCGATCATCGTCATCAACCTGGCGATCGGCTTCCTGACCCCGCCCTTCGGCATCAACCTGTTCGTCGGTGCCGCCATCTCCGGGCTGCGCGTCGAGGAGATCGCCAAGGCGATCTGGCCGATGCTATTGGTCGAGATTCTGGTGCTGCTGGCGGTGACCTACATTCCGGCGGTCACGCTCACCATCCCCCGGCTGTTGGAGTGACCGGGCCTGCCGGCACCGTCACACCCCGAAAGTGAAGCGGCTGCCGAGATTGGAGGCGACCAGGCGGTCGGGCATGCGCCGTCGCATCGCTTCGATGAAGGCCGTGCCGGTGCAGTGCATGGGCACCACCACGTCGGGCGAGAGCCGCTCCAGCTCGTCGACCGTGTGCTCGACATAGTCGGGCTTCGCGGTGGTCAGGTGGAAGCCGCCGATCACGGCGTGCAGCCGGTCGATGCCCGAGACCGCCATCGCCGTCCTGACCGAGTTGACGATCCCGGCATGGCCGCAGGACGAGATCACCACCAGCCCGCGGCCCTTGACGATGTAGCAGGTGGCGTGCTCCTCGGGGTGGCTGTCGGCGACCAGCTCGCCGCGACGCTCGGCCTCGGAGAAATGGTCGTAGGATTCGAGCATCGAGCCGCCGGTGACCACCTCGAACGTGTCGCGCTCGATATAGCCCGTGGTGAACGGGCCGGGCAGCGCGTGCGGCTCGGGGCAGCACACCGGCGCCACGTTCTGCGCCACCAGCCCGGTGCGGTCGGGCGCGCCCCAGCAGACGAATTCCGGCCTGGCGCCGGGCTCGCGCGGCGGCCCGGACGGCACCCAGCGCACCGAAAACGCCTCCTCCGCGCCGACGAAGAGCGAGACGTCGTCCTTCATCCTGCTGCGGTGCTCGGTCACGAACCCGTCGAGCCCGCCATAGTGGTCGCGGTGGCCGTGGCTCAGGATCAGCCCGTCGAGCCGGGCGGGCTCGATGCCGAGCAGCGAGACGTTGCGGTTGAGGATCTCGGGCGTGTAGCCGAAATCCAGCAGGAACTCGGCGCTTTCCCCGCCGGCGCGCGATTCGAGATGGAGCGCGAGCCCCCACTCGCCGGCCAGCGTGGTCATCGGCCGGCCCGGGATGGAGCCGACATGCTCGATCGCCACATGGGCGTGCTCGGCCTTCGGCAGGAACCGCTCGTAATGCGAATCGACCACCACCCGGACCGCGAGGCTCTCCACCACCGGCGCCGCGAAGGGCGTCTTTCCGGCCGCGCTCATGGCGTTCAGGCGTCGACCGGGTCGGGCACCGGTTTGGCGCCGTCGACGGTGTTCTCCCTGAGGTCGAAGCGGCGCTGGACGACCCGGTCGAGGTCGGTGCCGGTCACGCGGACGAAGCGCGCCCCGTCGGGGAACTCGATCGAGTGGATGTCGCGCGGGTGGAACACGCCCACCATGCCGGGGTCGAGCCGGTAGCGCTCCGCCGGCTCGACGATCGGCGCCTCGCCGCCCGGCGCCGCGCCGGTCTCGCGCCACACCGTCATGTCGGTGTGCTCGACCGCCTGGCCGTAGATCGCCCAGGACGGGCCGTGGTCGTGCGGCGGCGACTCGACGCCGTTCTCGTAGATATGGGCGAGCACAACGAAGCCGAGCTCGGGGTCCTCGTAGAGCGGGTGGATGCCGCGCTCGGCGTCGGGCCCGCAATGGGCGGCGACGAAATCCTCGTTTTGCAGCAGCCGCCCCAGATTGGCGCGCACCGTCTCGCGCCCCGCGTCGCCGTCGTCGTCGGCGAGCGCCGCGCGTGTGTCCGCGCAGAACGCCTCCAGCGTGTATGCCATCGTCCGATCTCCTGCGTCTTCGCCTAGGGTCGCTGCGAAGCCTACCGTTCGGTCCCCGACCGGCCAAGCCGTTTCCGGTCCCGGCACGGCATCACATTCATATTGAACTTGATATGATTAGTTGCGATAAATGCAACCCTGGCGGCTCGGCCCGCGCCGCGGCACGCGGAGGACGGGCCGGCGGCGGGGGGCGACGGAGAAGGAGGGGGCGTGGTGGTTGTGTCGAGGGCGAGCGGTCGGCGGCCGGGGCGGGCGGGCGCCCGCGCGCTGCCATCGGACCGCCCCGTCT
>JAPPGP010000071.1 GCA_028821395.1 Defluviicoccus sp. | reverse complement strand
GTTCGAGCTCGACGCCACGCTGTTCGCCACCGTGTTCGCCCTCGTCTCGGTGGTCTCCAGCATCGCCGGCGCGGAGCTCGCCCTGCGCATCGGGCGGGCGCGGCTGATCGCCTGGGTCATGCTGGGGACCTTCGGGATCGGCGCCGCGGCCGGGTTCTCCTCGCCGCTCCCGTTCGCCGTCGCGGCGTTCCTGTGCCTGCTCTATTCGGCGGCGATCCAGGCGGATTCGGCCGCGCTCACCGCCGGCGCCGTGGCGACGTCCCCGGTCGGCCACCGCGGCGCGACGCTCGCCGTGCATTCGATATTCGGCTTCAGCGGCTCCCTGTTCGCCCCGGCGCTGGTCGGGCTGGTCCTCGACCTGGCCGCGCCGCTCGGCGGCGCCAACGCCTGGGGGTTCGCCTTCCTGGCGATGGGCTCGATGGCGCTTCTGAGCTTCTTCTGCGCGCTCCCCTTCATGCTGTCCCGCCGGGGCCGGTGACTCACGGACCTACGCCGTCGCCCACAGCAGCTCGGCGATGGCCGGGCCGTGGGTCAGCGTCATCATGTGACCCGCGCCCGGCAAGTCGATCAGCACGGCGCTCGGGATCGCGCCCGCAACGAGCTCGGACAGGCGAGCGTGCAGCTTGTCGGTCGCGCCGCCCCGGATCACGGTGGCCGGCGCGGCGATGGCGGCGAGATCGGCGGGGCGCAGCTTCAGCCGTTCCACCGCGTCGAGGTTGACGGCGAGACGCTCCGGTAAAGCGAGCATCCGGCTCCGCGTCTCCGCGTCCAGGCCGCGCCAATAGCCAGGCCGGTCGTTGAAATAGTCGAGATAGGCCTCCATCGCCGCGTCGTCGAGCCCGCCCCCGCGCACGGCGGCGATGAAATCCCGGTTGCGCCCTTCGATCTCCTCCGCGAAGGCGGTCTCGCCGGCCTCGCGCAGCAGGGGGTAGGGCGCGGGTTCGAGCAGGGTGAGGCGTCCGATGAGCTCCGGCCATGTGAGCGCCAGCACCAGCGCCACCGTGCCGCCATAGGAGTGGCCGACGACATGGGCGCGGGCCGCGCCGTCCGGCGACTCGGCGCGGATCACGGCGGCGGCGGCAGCGGCCTCGTCGCGGATCGTCATCGGCGCCGGGCCCGCGAAGGGCTCGGTCTCGCCATAGCCCGACGGGTTCACCGCCGCGGTGCGGAAGCGGTCCCGCAAGGCCGAAGCGACCGGCCGCCAGATCGAGGCGCCGCTGGCCCCCGGCGGCAGGAGCGCCATCAGCGGCAGGCCCTCCCGGCCGCCCGCCTCGTAGCTCACCCGGCGGCCGTCGCACTTGGCGAAGGGCATGGCGTGGCGAGCTAATCCTTCGCGTAGGGGCTGGCGACCAGCTCGCCCTCCGCGTCGTCGGCACCGACCGGCGGGGTCGCGACGTAGTGCGCCGGCACGGTCGCGCCGTTGCCCAGCCTCGCCCGCGCCTGGTCCGGGGTCTCGAGCGCGTCCTTGGCCGCGAGCGCCTGCTTGCGGTCGACCATGAAGGGCTCGGGCGAATCCGGCGGCGGCATCATGCTGGCGTGGTAATAGGCCATCTTCTGCTTTGCCGGGTCGAGCTTCTTCGACGGGTCGATGTCGCGCCGGTTGGTCGCCTTGGGCGCGGTGGCGACGCCGTTCACCACCTCGTGGTCGAACCACCATTTCTTGAGCGGGTTGCGCTTGCCGTTGCCGAGCGCGTCGTCGAGCCAGGCCGCCACCGGGACCATCAGGGGTTTCAGGAACATCGCGTTGATGCCGAGCCAACTGGCGACCCGGGTCACCAACGGCCCGTCCGCGTCGACCACCTTGTTGAGCGGGCAGGTCTTCATGCAGCGCCCGCAGGCCGAGCCCTTGACGTTGGTGAGGCGGTAGCGGGTGCAGCGCTCGACATCCGGCTTCCACATCTCGTAGCCGTTGAACATCACCTTGTCGCCCCAGGGGATCGCGTCGCAGGGGCATTCGCGGGCGCATTTGAAGCAATGGCTGCAAAAATACTGGAGTCCGAAATCGATCGGCTTGTCCGGCACCAGAGGCATGTCGGTGGTCATCACCACGGTCTTGAGCCGGGGGCCGAGGAAGGGGTTGAGGATCAGCTCGCCGATCCGCGAGAGCTCGCCGAGCCCGGCCCAGAGCACCAGCGGGATGTGCAGCACGTCCGAATCGGCGTTGGTCTGCGAGCGCGCCGCGAAGCCGTTGGCGCGCAGGAGGTCGGCCATCACCGAGGCGATCTCCGCCCCCCTGAGATAGGCGCGCATCGACTGGGCGCCCGATATCCAGTCGTCGCCGCTCGCCCCCTCCATGGTGTCGAAGCCCTGGTCGATCAGCATGACGACGGCGAATTTGTGGTAGGGCTCGATCGGCTCGCCGTTCTCCTTGTGCGAATACCAGGCATAGCGCGGCACCTCGCACACCCCGGCGACATCGCTGCCGAGGAAATAGGCGAGCGATTTGAGCGCCCTGGTGTTGGCCTCGGCGTCCTTGAAGCGCCCGGTGTCGACGTCCGCCACCGGCCCGTCCTGGTAGGGCACCATGCTGCGGATCACCTTGAGCTGGCTGAGCGACAGCGGGTGCTTGAAGGAGAACACGCGGCGCGCCATCTGCGCCTTGACCCCGAGATCGCCCTGCAGGGCGCGTTCGAAGAAGCTCGCCCGCTTGGGGACGCGCGGCACCTCTTCGTCGAGGATCAGCGTGGTCGGCCGGTCGACTCGCTTGACGGTCTCCATCGCGAAGGGGCCGAGATCGGTGCGCCGCCTGGCGCGCCGGTTGCGCTCGCGCCCGGATCGCGCGCCACCCCGCCCGAGCCAGTAGCCGAACCCCCGCGCCGCGTCCACCGCGCCGGCGGCGAGCGGCTTGTCGACCGCCAGCTTATAGTCGGTCGAGACGACGCAGAGCGAGAACGCCTCGCCGACGAACGGGTTGACGATGCTCTCGCCCCGCCGCACCGCGAGCCCGGCGAGCACGGCGAGGCGTTCGGCATCGAGGCGCTCGGCGTCGACCCCGTGCATGTGGGCCGCATAACCCATGACGCGGATGTGGCCGGCGACGAGCGCCGCGATCTCCGCCGCCCTCATCTCGGCGTTGGCGGCGACGGCGGGCAGCATCCAGTCGCGCGCGAGATTGCCTTCCTCGGCGACGCGCGCGTGCTCGATCAGGATCACGATCGCGTGGTCGTGGCCGTCGCAGCGCTCGACGCCGGCGAGCCAGGCACTCTCCGGGATCCGGCAGATGCCCATCTGGCTCGCGTCCATGAAGTAGCCGACCCCCTTGATGTCGACCGAGCGCCGTTCGAGGTCGTCGGAAACCGGCGCCTTTTCCTTCGCCGCCTTGGCGTCGGCGAACTGGGCGTAGAGCCGGGTGAACTTCTCTATCGAATCGACGAGCTGGCCCGCTTCGCGCCGCCGATGCGGCGCCGCGACGGGCGGGCGCGCCCCCTCCCTCTCGATCGCCGAGTCGTCGCGCGGCAGCGTCTCCAGCGGGAAGAGGCCGAAATGAAACGGTCGGTCGGCGGACCGGGATTTGAACAGCACCGTCTTCTCCCCTCGGCTTCCGCGATGGCCCTGACGGTTACACGCCCGGCCGCCCGATGCCAAGCCGTTTAGCCGCGCCGCGCCGCCCGGATCGCGCTCCAGACCCGGAACGGGGTCGCTGGCATGGCGAGGTCGGCGACCCCGAGCGGCCGCAGCGCATCGAGGATCGCGTTGACGATCGCCGCGAGCGCGGGCGTGGTGCCGCCCTCGCCGCCCGCCTTGACGCCGAGCGGGTTGGTCGGCGAGGGGACCTCGTTGAGCGCGGTGTCGAAGAACGGAAACGCATCGGCGCGCGGCAGGGCGTAATCCATGAAAGAGCCGGCGAGCGGCTGTCCGCTCCCGGGATCGTTGACGCAGGCCTCCCACATCGCCTGGCCCACTCCCTGCACGATGCCGCCATGCGTCTGCCCGTCGACGATCAGCGGGTTGATCGCGCGCCCCACGTCGTCGACCGCGGCGTAGCGGACGACGTCGACCGCGCCGGTCTCGGGATCGACCTCGACCTCGCAGACATGGCAGCCATTGGGGAAGACCGGGGTGTGCATCTCGATGTCCGAGACGGCGCCGAGCTCGCCGCCATCGGCATGTCGCGCGACCTCGTAGAGGGCGGCCTGGCGGTCGGTGCCGGCGACCGCGAAGCGGCCGTCGGCGAAGGCGATGTCGATCTCCGCCGCCTCGAGCAGCGCGGCCGCGACCGGCCGGGCTTGCTCGATCAGCGCGTCGACCGCCTTCACGATCGCGGTTCCCGCCAGGCGCATCGAACGGCCGGAATGCGACCCGCCGCCGACAAGCACGACATCGGTGTCGCCCATGACGATCCGGACCTCGTCGACATCGACGCCCAGCCCGTCCGCCGCCACCTGGGCGAAGCTGGTCTCGTGGCCCTGCCCGCTCGGCTGGGTGCCGATCGTCACCTCGACCCGGCGCTCGCCCCCGATGACGCGCAGCCGCGCCTGCTCGACCGGCGTGCCGATCGAGGACTCGACGTAGTGGGCCAAGCCGCGCCCGAGCAGGCGTCCGCGCGCCTCGGCCTTTCGCCTGCGCGCCGCGAACCCGTCCCAGTCGGCGAGCCCGATGGCCATGTCGAGGCTCTTCTCGTACTCGCCGCTGTCATAGGTCATGCCGACCGGGTTGCGGTAGGGCATCTCGTCGGGCGCGACCAGGTTGCGGCGCCTGAGCTCGACCGCGTCGATGCCGAGCTCTGCCGCCGCGTGCTCGATCAGCCGCTCGATGGCGAAGATGCATTCCGGCCGGCCCGAGCTGCGATAGGCGTTGGTCGGCGGGGTGT
>JAPPGP010000142.1 GCA_028821395.1 Defluviicoccus sp. | reverse complement strand
CGCCGTCCTCCAGCGTCACCAGCGCGCCGCAGCGCGTGCTGCACTCCCAGCAGGTGGTCGGAACCGGCATGGGTTTCTCCCAAGGCGAAGCTGCGGAAAGGTTAGCAGAACTCGGCGGAAATCCCACGCCGCCTTTCCACACGCCGCGTAGCCTGTCTCGAGCGAAGCCAAGGGACCACTAGATGTGGTTGGCGATTCGGTGTTCGAACCCTAGATTTTGGGGCGCAAACAGACGGACCGCAACGGGTCGAGATGCTGCGCCACGTCGTAACCGTACGCGACTTCACCCCGGGCTTTCTCGAATCCGTATTCCAATCCGCCGCCGCCTCCAAGCGCCAGCATGCCGGCCGCGGCCGGGGCGCGAAGGTGCGCTGGTCGCCGCACTGGAACGCGCTGCGCGACCACGTGATGGTCTCGCTGTTCTACGAGGCCTCGACCCGCACACGGCATTCCTTCGAGGCGGCGATGGCGCGGCTCGGCGGCAAGGTCATCACCACCGAGAACGCGGCCGAGTTCTCGTCGGCGATCAAGGGGGAATCGCTGGAGGACACGATCCGCATCGAGAGCGGCTACGGCGACGTGATCGTGCTGCGCCACAAGGAGAAGGGGGCGGCGGCGCGGGCCGCGGCGGTGAGCGACGTGCCGGTGATCAATGCCGGCGACGGCGACGGCGAGCACCCGACCCAGGCGCTGCTCGACCTGTTCACCATCGCCGAAGGGTTCCCGGGCAGGCGCGACCTCCGCGTGACCTTCGTGGGCGATCTGCTCAAGGGGCGGACGGTGCATTCGCTGGCCTATCTGGCGGCGATGCTGGAGGGCAGCCCGGCGGAATTTGCCGGCGCGGTCGACTTCGTCGCCCCCGGCGCCATGCAGATCCCCCGCTCCATCGAAGCGCTGGTGCGCGATTGCGGGCTGCCCGTGGCGATGCATGACGCGCTGACGCCGGCGCTGGTCGCCGCCTCCGACGTGATCTACATGACCCGAACCCAGAGCGAACGCCACGAGGTCGCCTCCGGCGGCGAAGCCTACGCGCTCACCGAGCGGCTCGCCGCCTCGCTCCGCGGCGACGCCGTGGTGCTGCACCCGCTGCCGCGCAACCGGGAGCTTCCCGAGGCGATCGACCGCCTGCCCCAGGCGCGCTACTTCGAGCAGGCGCGCAACGGGCTGTTCGTCCGCATGGCGATCCTGCTCTGGGTGTTCGGCCTGCTCGAGCCCATCGCCGCCCCGGCGCACCGCGGCCGGGAGCGCGCCTATGCGTGAGGCGACGCCTGAGGGTCCGCCGTGGACGAGCTGACATTCATGAACGCGGCCGGGATGTGCAAGACGCTCGACGATGTCGAGCGGTTCCGCGCCGCGCCCGTCACCGAGGTCAATCTCGGCTCGGTCACGGCGCTGCCGCGCGCGGGGAATTCCGGCACCACGTTCTGGATCGACGATGCGAGCGGCGCCTCGCTCAACGCGCTCGGCCTGCCCAATGCGGGGCTCGCCTGGTACCGCGCGCGGATGAAGGGGATCGCCGAGCGCGTGCACGCCTCCGGCAAGCGGCTCCGGGTCAGCGTCGCCGGGTTCTCGGTCGACGACTACCGCGATCTGGTGGCCGGGCTCGGCGAATTCGACATCGACTGCATCGAGATCAATCTGAGCTGCCCCAATGTGTGGGACGGGGCGGACCAGAAGCCGGTCTTCGCGCTGGATCCCGAGCTGACGGAGACCATCTGCCGGTTGGCGGGCGAGATCGCGCCCCGGCGCATCGCGCTCGCGGTCAAGCTCGCGCCGTCCGACCCGCTGCTGCTGAAGCGCATCGCCGGGATCGTCGCCGCCAACGGGCGGATCGGCGAGGTGGTCGCGGTCAACACGCTGCCCAACGCCTTCGCCCGGGAGGGCGGTCGCCAGGCGATGGGCGGCAACGGGCTCGCCGGGCTGGGCGGACGGCCGCTCAAGCCGGTGGCGCTCGGCCACGTGGTGCAGCTTCGTTCCCTGCTTCCGTCCCGCGTCTCGGTGGTCGGGGTGGGCGGCGTGTTCGCCGGCGAGGACGTGACCGACTACCTCGCCGCCGGCGCCGCCGGGGTCCAGGTCGGCACCGCCTGCTACGCCTACGGCGCCGGCGTGTTCCAGGACATCGCCGTCGGCTTCTTGGACGCCGCGGCGTAGGCGTCCGTCGATACGCCCCGCCTCTCCGGCTGCGGGGCATGGGTGTCGAGCTCGCCGGTCCGTGCGGCGCGCTGCACCGCCCGCCGATGCGGGGGTCCGCCCGGCGGCAGGCCGACGCCGGCGCGATCTAGCCTTTGCCAACTGTCCCGATCCGCTGTTAAAGCATCAACGAACCGCTGCAATATTTCGAACGCTCCGGGACTGCACCGATGCGCCACCTGACGCCGCTGCGCTATGTCGAGGAGGTCGCCAAGGCGGGCTCGATCCGCCGCGCAGCCGAAATGCTGTCGATCACCGCGTCTGCGCTCAACCGCCGCATCCTCACGCTGGAGGACGAGCTCGGCGTGCCGATCTTCGAACGCCTGCCGCGCGGCGTCCGGCTCAACACCGCCGGCGAGATCCTGCTGCACCACATCCGCAACCAGATGTCCGACATGGCGCGGGTGCGCTCGCAGATCGCCGACATCTCCGGGGTGCGGCGGGGCCATGTCGCGATCGCCTGCGCCCAGGCGCTGATGCCGCATTTCCTGCCGCGCGAGATCGAGGCCTATCGCGCCGAGCATCCGGCGGTCACCTTCAACGCCCAGGTGCGCGACCGCGAGTCGGCGGAACGGGCGCTCGCCGAGTACGCCGCCGACATCGCGCTGATCTTCGAGCCGCCGCGCCTCGCCGACTTCCAGACCGTTACGACGATCCGTCAGCCGGTCCATTGCGTGATGGCGCGGGACCATCCGCTGGCGGCGCGCGAGGCGGTCCGGCTCGGCGAATGCCTCAGCTACCCGCTCGCCCTTCCGGCGGCGCCCGACGGGCTGCGCTTCCTGCTGGAGAGCGTCGCCTCGACGATCGGCGCCCAGCTCGTGCCGGCGGTCGAGTCCGACAGCTACGAATTCCTGCTCAGCTACGCCGCCTCCGGGGACATGGTCTCGTTCCAGATCCCGGTCGGCATCCCCGAGGCGGCCGCGCGGCCCGACCTCGCGAGCCCGCCGGTCGACCCGCGCGACATCCCGCCCAGCCTGCTCTTCATGGGACAGCTCCGCGGCCGCGTTCTCCCCGTCGCCGCCGCCCGCTTCGCCGACCGCCTCGCCGCCACCTTCGCCAGCGCGTTCGGCAGCGATTGAGCGGGACGGGCGACCGTACTACCCGTACCCCGCCACGTCATGGCTGGCCCCCGGAACAAGTCCGGCGGTGTTCCGGCCATCCACGTTCCGGGGGCCGGGCATGACGAATTGCGGGCCATGGTGCTGGCGGGAAATCCGGGCTAGATAGACGCCAGCTTCGGGAGGTGCCGATGAACCGGAACGGAGGCCCGCTGGCCGGGGTGAGGGTGGTCGACCTCACCCGCGTGCTCGCCGGGCCCTATTGCACGCAGATCCTCGGCGATCTGGGCGCGGACGTGATCAAGATCGAACGCCCGGGCTCGGGCGACGACACGCGCAAGTTCGCGCCGCCCTTCCTGAAGGACGCCGACGGCAACGACACCGCCGAGAGCGCCTATTTCATGAGCGCCAACCGCAACAAGCGCTCGCTGGCGCTGGATGTCTCCAAGCCCGAGGGGCAGGAAATCGTGCGCCGGCTGGCCGCCGGGGCGGACGCGCTCGTCGAGAACTTCAAGACCGGCAATCTCGCGCGCTACGGGCTCGGCTACGAAGACCTGCGGGACGCCAACCCGCGCCTGGTCTATTGCTCGATCACCGGGTTCGGGCAGACCGGCCCCTATGCGGAGCGGCCGGGCTACGATTTCCTGGTCCAGGCGATGGGCGGCATCATGTCGATCACCGGCGAGCCCGACGGCGAGCCCCAGAAGGTGGGCGTGCCGATCGCCGACATCATGTCGGGCATGTTCGCCGCGGTTGCGGTCAACGCCGCGCTGCGCCACGCCGCGCTGACCGGCGAGGGCCAGTATATCGACATCGGCATGCTGGACACCCAGGTCGCCTGGCTGGTCAATGCCGGCATGAACTACCTCTATTCGGGCGATCTCGGCCGGCTGGGCAACGCGCACCCCAATATCGTGCCCTACCAGGTCTTCGCCACGGCGGACGGCTATATCGTGGTCGCGATCGGCAATGACGGTCAGTTCCGCCGGTTCTGCGCCATGGTGGGGCGCGACGACCTCGCCGGCGACGCGCGGTTCGCCACCAACGACGCCAGGGTGCGCAACCGCGAGGCGTGCATCGCCGAGCTGCGCCCGGTCTTCGCCGCCCGGCAGAGCGCCGACTGGCTGGCCGCGCTGGAGGCGGCGGGGATCGGCTGCGGGCCGATCAACCGGCTAGACCAGGTGTTCGACGATCCGCACGTGCAGGCGCGCGGCATGGTGGCCGAGGTGGAGCACAAGGCGTCCGGCGGCGCGCCGGCCAGGCTGATCGCGAGCCCGCTCCGGCTGTCGGCGACGCCCGCCGGGATCCGCCTGCCGCCGCCGCTGCTCGGCGAGCACAGCGAAGAGGTGCTGAGCGAGCTCTTGGGCTGCGACGAGGCCGAGATCGCCGAGCTGCGCGCCGCCGGCGTCCTCGGCTAGTGTCCCGTATCCGAGATTTCCGTCCCCTTCCACCGCCCCTTACCACGTCATGGCCGGACTTGTTCCGGCCATCCACGCGCCTGCCCGGCGACGGGCGGGCAGAGATGCCCGGAACAAGTCCACTGCTGTCCGGTTTAGGTCAGGGCCCATTGTATGGC
>JAPPGP010000007.1 GCA_028821395.1 Defluviicoccus sp. | reverse complement strand
GCTCGCTGGCCAAAATCAGCCAGCATGCTGACCGTGGTGCCGAATCCGGGCTAGCGCGGATTTCCCGGTGCGCCGTGGAAGGCGCCGCCCCTCAGGGGGCGCGAACCCCTTCCGGCAGCTGTCGCCCCGGGCGTGCAGCTCGGAGGAGCCCCGCAGGGCCTCTCCCGGGCGCTCCGCGCCGCTCTTGCGGACATGGGGCACCGGCGGGACGGCGGTCTCGAAGCGACGCTGGAGGTCGCGCGGGAAGCCGAGGATCGGGGCGATCTCGTCGACGGTGCTCTCGTCGACGCCGTGCAGGCGCACCAGCGGGTCGAGGACCACGAGACGCGGCCCGACGCGTTCGACGGTTTCCGGCATCGTCGGGGCATGAACGATGCCCAGCCGGTGCAGCCCCTCCTGCACCTCGCCGGCCAAGAGCGTGGTGCCGATGGGAGAGGCGCGCGTCTTCCGGCGGGGCGGGCTCGCAGCCTGTTCCAGGCCTGGATCGTGTCCCGCCTCGATGATCTTCACTTCGGGCCGGAACAGCGGACCCTTCGCATGGGATTGTCCGGAAAGCGCTTGGCCCAGGCATCTTTCAAGGCGGCACGATCGCCTGGAGACCGGGCCCTGACCACATACTCCCTCAGGACCTTCGAGTTAGCGCCCGACATCGCCTTGTAGCCCAGCTTCTCAAGCTCGGCGACACGTCGCTGCATGTTGCTCTTCGATCTGTACACGCCCAGTGATATCGTTCCCGGGCGCTCGCTCCCGGCGACCGCCGCGACGTCGCGCACACCCAAGCGGCGGAGATCCCGCATGGTCTTGCGCGCCGACCCGGGACCCCCGGGGGTGGACAACCGCACCCAGTAGCTCTGGTCGACCTGGCGTTCCTCGCGGCGAATCTCGAGCACCTCCGCGCCGCGCAATTGCAGCCATTCCGCGGCCTCGGTCCCGGCCCTGCGGTCCTTGAACCGTTCCGCTCGCAGGCATTGTCCATCCGCGGATGCCGCGAACGCCGGTCTCTTGGCTCCGTTCTCTTCCGCCTGCCGCGTCGTCTCGACGCGTTCACCCCTGTCGCCCTTCAAGCCCGTCGCCAACAAGGGCGTGGGCGCACCGCCCGCGACCGCGGAGGAGGACGCGCCTTCCCAGACCCGCGCCGCCGTTCCCGGGTCAACTGCGCTCAGCTTCCGGGCACGGACATAGGCCCGGTCTGCCAGGCGCATGTAAACATCTCCAAGATTGGCGTAGAGGATGGCGTCCGACGTTCGTTCCAATGCCGAGACGAGCACGCCGCGCGCTGCTTCGAGTCGTCCCTGATCCGCATATAGCACTGCGAGGTTGTTGTAGGCTTCGACCACCTCGGGGTGATCGCTTCGGAGCTGCTCGAATATTTCGATTGCTCTGGACCGGTTTCCTTCGCGGGCATGCAAGACGCCCCGCACCAGCCGCAGCCGAGGTGTGTTCGGCTCAAGTTCGAGGACTTCGCGTGCCTGGGAATACCGCTGTTGGTCGATCAACGACAGCGCGCGCCGAATCGCGTCGGACGAGGACGCGATCCCGGACCAGAGAGACAAGGTCAGTATCGCACAGCCCATCAGCGCCGGCTTCCACTGCCCGGTGCAGATGGTCATGATTCGCTCGATCGGGTGCATGGCTGCCGCGTTTCCTGGGGTGACGGGCATGTGGACTCCCTTGCCGCCGGACGTCTCGACAGTCTGCCGGCAGTGCCCATGAATGCCGCCCGGTCCTAACCCAGCGGTCGGTCGGCAGGCGGTTCGTCATCCGCCAGCTGGCCAGCGATCAGCCGGTTCGAAATCGACCTCACGTCGTCATGCAACGCTTGCGCGACCGCGGCCATTCGCGCGACATCCCCGGGTCTCCGCCCATTTGGCGTTTCCTCCGAGCCCGGCCAGCCGGCGGATGCGCGCACCGGCGGGCCCACCGCCGTGAGGGCATCCGCCAACATCGAAGCCTCTTCAAGGGCGGTGGGTGCGCGACCCGGGAGTACGCGCGCATGGACAATGCGGTCCAACGCGCGTTCGATTTGCTGCGCGGCCTCCAGCTTGTCGCGCTCGCTCTCTTCGAGCTGAGCGCTGGCGGCGCCTTGCTCGGTCAGGGTCCAGCCGGCTTCCTTGCCTGCATGCCGCAGCGCGTGCAACGCTGCCGAGACCGTGTCCACATAGTCGAGTCCCAAATGCACTTGTCTCAGGAGGCCTGGGAGCGAGAGATGTGCATCGAGCCCTGTTTCGGGCTGCGTAGCCAGATAACCGCCATTCCGATCGCCGGAGGAATCGAGCTGCAGACCCTCCGTACGCAACCCCTCGTCGGTTTCGGCACCGGCATCGATTAACAGGATGGCCGCGAGATCTTCTATCCATAAGGGCGCGCGTTGTTCGGAAACGGTCTTCGATATTTCGTTCCGCACCGCCTCCTTTTCCCGGGGATCGCGGAGCCGCGTCAGCGCCTGTGTGACCCCGATGCCGTAGGATTCCGCCATCCGCCTTCTCACGGTACCGTCAAATCGCGATGCGGCGTCTTCGAGCCTGGAGAGCTCGCGGTCGATGTCGCGATTGTCGCTGCCCAATCCCAGCCGCGGCCCGATCTGCGTTCCGCCCCCGATTTCCGCTTGCAACGCAGTCAGATCGAGCGGGACGTCCGGCTCCGCCGATCCAAGTGTCGAGGCCTCCGGGAACGTCGTTTCGTCCGCCGCACCGACGAAGGCAAGACCGCCGCTCGCCGCCCGCTCCAGCTCCGCGAGCTGCCTGCCCAGGGCCAGATCGTCGGAGTCGGGATCCGCAATCGCGATCTCCTCGGTTCTTGCCTCCGCATGCAGGTCGGGTGGCGACGCGGGTTCGCCCGTCATCGGCGCTACCCTGCCGCCCATGGCTTCAGGCGTCCGATCCGGCCAGGCGGTCCTTCGCGGTGGGACATGTTCGTCCGCATCGATGCCGGTGCCCGAGTTGGCACGTTCCGCGAGCGCGCGCAGCCAACGGATTTCGCCGAGATCGTATGCGTGCAGGCGATAGCTGGAAATTGGCGACAAGTACCGTTTCCGGGGCGGATACGCCGCATATGCGGTGTGCAGCCTGAGCCCTGTGGAGAGCTCCTCACGCGTTTGCAGACTCTGCGAATTCCAGGCGTCGCTGAGCGTATTGGCGACAGTCGAGGTCGCGACCTGCCCGGAATCGGTGCCGCACCGCGATTGCAGCCGCGCGCTCATAAGGGCTGCGCAGCGATCGAGCGCACTGGCATCGTCGGCAACCGCGGCGCTGTGTCGGCCGCCTGCCCGGATCCAACGCTCCGCGGCCTCGGCTACGGCGGTCGCGAGCTCGAGCGCGAGCGTGGCGTACCCGGCAACCGCCTCCGGCCGGATACCCGCATGGACCCGGCCGCTTCGGTGATCCCGGACCCGGTAACTCTCGCCATCGGGCTCCAGCGACGCGTCCCGAATCCATCTGCCCACCGCTGCGGCGCGTTCCACGCCGGCCGCGAGATCTTGGGGGACCACGCCAACGTCTTCGACGAGACGCTGCACGAGACTCTCCACAGTTTGCGGCAACGGACGGTGCTCCTGGACCGCGTCCGCCATCGCCTCGCCGGTCTGGGGATTCTCCAGGATCCCCCAATCCAGCGGCGCCGCCCCATCCAAGCGATCTCTTGTCGCTGCGGGAAGCGCCGTAACCGCCAGTGTGAATAGTTGGGCGGAATTCACTTCTCCCTCCATGCGATTGCTCCACGCGTGCGTGTCATTCCGGCACGACCGCCCGGTCTCCCTCCGGCCGCGATCCGCCACGATTCCTGCGGCCCTCCTGACGGGGGCCGGCGATGCTCCCACCGGTGTCGCCCAGCCCTCGATTCGCGCCCGGCGGGAGAAATATGTGCTCGGTGTGCTCGCTGCCGCGGATCACCAGGACCTTCTTCTCCGGCGCCAGCACCGATTGCTGGGTTTCCGAGCGCGGGCTCTCGATCTCCTCGGTCGCCGGTTCGAGATCGCCTGCGTCTTTCTCTTTCTCCCCTGGCAGCGAGAGCAGATCGGACAGGTCGACCGTCCCCCGACTTGCGCCCTGGTCGGAGGCTTCGCCGCGCGAACGCACCGCCAGCGACAGGGTGCCCTCGCGCTGTCCCAGCGCCAGTCGGTCGGCCTGGGACGGAGAGACCTCCAGCGTCGCGGTCAGCGCCTTGGCGGGGTCGGCTTGGCCGTCCGCCGGGAGGGCCGGGCGCTTCGGTCCGGGAAGGTCGATCGCAACGACGCGCACATCCTCGACGATCCTTCGCGTCAAGACTCTCGGCGAAGAGCCGTCGCCGGTCGTCTCGGCCGTCAAGATTACGTCGACTCGATCGCCCGCGCCGATCAGCCCGGCCTGACGCGCCGCTTCGCCCAGGCGGATGGTCATGGCACGGGTGCCCGGCTTCAGCACGGCTGCGAGGAACCCCCGTTGACCGGGGGCGAGAAGCGCCGACCAGGTGAGTCGCGTTCCCGCTGCCAGAGGCTCGCGCACCGCATAGCCGCTCAATGCGTCCACCCCTCTCGCGTCGGCCAGGATCTCCCCCTGGCGGATCTCGGACGGCGGCAGCGCGATCCCCCTCAGATGCTCCGCTCTCAGAAGCGTCCCGGCCGGCAATTCTCCGGCGGCGAGGAGAACCATACTCAGTGCGGGAGGTGCCGGGGGCTTCTCGGGTGCGGTCTTCACAACGGGTGGCGAAATGAGCTCTTTCATCAGCATTGTCCGGCCGCGGCCGCTTCGGGTGGCTTCCAGGGAACGGACTGCAAGGGCGAGGGTGCCTTCGCGTTCGCCGAGGGCCAGGCGGTTGGCCTCCTCCGGCGACACCTCAAGTGTGGCGGTGACGATCTCTCCGCGTGTCACCTTCTCTTCGCCTCCAGCCGATACGACGGTACTCAGAACCCGCCGGTCAACGGCGACCACCCGGACATCCTCCAATATCGTGCGCGCAACCACGGTATCGGTGCCGTCGAGCAGCCGCAGCTTTGCCGTCAGGATGACGTCCACCCGGTCGCCCGGGTCGATGAGCCCGGCGAACCGCGCCCCCTCTCCCAGCCGAATGGTGACGGCACGCGTGCCCGGCCCCAGGGCGGCAGCCAGGAAACCCCTCTGGCCTGGCCCGACGATCGCCGACCAGGTGAGCGGCGTGCCGGCGGCCACCGGCTCCCGCACCGCATGGCCGCGCAGCGCAGCCGGTGTCATGCGTTCGTCGACGAGGATGTGAGCGGACTGCAAGCCATCCGCGTCGATGTCCATCTCGATCAAGTCCATTTCCGCCAGAAGCGTCCCCACCGGCAGGGCCCGCGCCGCCGCGATGACCGAGCGCCGCTCCGTCTCCTTGGCCGACGGCGGCGCGGCCGCGACCGCGGGCTCGGTCGGGGATTGCGCCGTCTTTCCGGCATCGCCCGGCAACAGGAAGCGCGCGGCTACCACGGCGACCGCCAATGGTACGACGATCAGGAGGAGCAATATGATCACTGTCCGGTATCGGCGCATCTGGGGCTCTCTCCTCGTGGCCCGTCTCTCGGCGAACGTCGTTTCTTCCGGGGCATCGTCAGCCGCGCCCCGTCATCGGGGCCGGCGGATAGGGACAGGATCCGCGAAAGGCGATTTGTCGGCCGG
The DNA here is from genome assembly GCA_028821395.1 of Defluviicoccus sp. GTDB lineage: Bacteria > Pseudomonadota > Alphaproteobacteria > MPNO01 > MPNO01 > MPNO01. The sequence goes on along the minus strand of JAPPGP010000007.1, from coordinate 38,381 downwards.
GGGCCGCTTCCCGACGCGACGGCTGTCCCGTGTCTCGGTTGCGTCGCCAACGGGGCCCGTCCCCGCGCCGCATGAACCGCCCGTGGAGGGCATGGAACAATCTCGTCAAATCGCGCCAAGAACCTCTCGTGACAGGGCCCGCGGGACGATGACCCAGAGCGTGGGCGGCACGATGGCGACCGCAAAGGGAAGCTCGGACCGCATGGCGCGAAGGCGGGCGTGAGGCAGCAGGGCGCACAGGCTCAGCGTCAGGGCGCACACGGCGAGCCCCAGCAGGAAGGAGCTCAGCTCGGCCGGGCCTACCCACAGCCCGGCAACCGCGATCAACTTCGCGTCGCCCGCTCCGAATTGGCGGCTCAAGTAAAGCACGAAGCCAACGGCCAGAAGGGCGGCCCCGATAGCGAGGTGTTGCCACGGCGACGCGATGAGAAGCAGGCCTCCGGCCGCCACGTAGACCGCGAAGACAGCCAGCAACAATGCGGGAACGACGTTGGGAATCCGGCGCCGGCGCAGATCGGCGGCCGCGGCGACGACGAACAGCCCCGCCGCGCCCCATTCCGCCAGACACGCAATCCACATCTCGACGCCTCCCGGCAATCTCCTTCGCCGCGACCCGAAGCGGCAATTCCGCGCCAAACCGTCCCCGCCCCACGGCGATCGCAGAGGTGAATGCCCTGCCCGGCGGGTTGCCCGGCGTCGGGCGGCGGCTTCGCGGCACGAGGGGGTGGCGGCCTGGCATCCGAGCTAGCCGAATTGCCTGTCGCGAGGCGGGTGGTGAAAGGCCTGGCTGAGGCGATGGACCGCCTCGTTCACGCGGACCATCTCTTCCGGGTTCTCGATTGCCGCCGGGCTCACCCTCTCTCCCCGGGCAGAACGTTCCGCCATCTCGCCAATAGCGTTCAATGCGGCTGCATAGCGGCGCGCGGCACCCAGCGAGAAAGCCACCGCCAGCACCATGGAGAGGATCGCCATGGCACACATGGCCAAGCCCAGCAAGAGGCGCCAATCTCGCATCGCGTCATCGATACTGCGTAGCGCGGTGATGGGCTCGTCGATCGCGGAGACAGGCTTTTGCACGATGACGATCCAGTCGAAGCCCGCGAATCGGCTGGCGGCGGCGGCATATGTTTCGCGGCCGCCGCTGCGCGCATAACCCGTCAACCACTGATCGTCTCTGGCAAACCCCGTTTGCTGCGCACCGAAGCTTTCGCGCACCGACGGATCGCCGTGCTCCTTCAGGTTCGCCTCGCTATTCATGATGCGTTCCCGCGCGTGGCCCGAGCTCGTTTCCGCAATCAAATCGCCTCGTCCGGTCGATATCTGCACCCGTCCGCCCGGAATGAGCTGCGCAGTGCTGTCAGCGATTTTCTGGACCGGTTCAATCGCCAGCACCGTTTTCATGACGCCGATGGGCTCGCCGACGTCCGGCTGGTCGATGCGGACGGAAATGTCGACCGACCACACTCCCGCGGATTTGTCGTATTCGACCTCGCCAACCGCGAATCCTTGGCTCCAGGCATTTTGCCACCAGGGCTCGTCGGACTGAACGAAATCGCTTGTAGGATTGGTCAGCGCGACGTTGAAGCCGTTCCTGTCGGTGAAGAAGATCTCGGCGAAGTAAGGCGAAGCGCCGACTTGCTGACGCAAATAGCGCTCCGCTTCCGGCCACAGACCGGGGCTTTTCGAAATTCGAAATCGGTTTTCGACTTCGTCGATGGCCTCGTTCGCGAGCCCTTCGGCCTCGTACCTGGCGGAGGCCGCGCGAGCGGCATTGACCACGACGTCTGCCAAGGCCCAGCCCTTGGCCTCCACGATGCGGGTGACGAGGAACGCATCGATCTGGCGGGCGGTATCGCCGGCTCGCGCCAACAGATCCGTTCGAGCGATGTCGTTGGTCACCGTGTCCCGCGTCCGTTCGAAACTGGTCTCTATGACGTCGAGATGATAAGTCAGCAGAAAGAACGTGAGCCCGCCCGTGAGGACGATTGGCAGCACGACGCTCAGGGTCGCGCTAACGGCGAGCTGCATGCGCATGGTTCTGCTGCGACGCGGGAGAGAGGTCATCGGATTATGCCCTCGGTTCAATGGTCGGGTGTGTTATCGCAACTGCTCCACGCACGCTCTCTCGCCGGAAGCCTTTCCGATACGACAAGACTGCCTCGCCGGATTGCGACCGCGTGGACCTGTCTGTCCGCTACATCTTCCAGCGCTTGGCATCGAACGCGTTCAAGGACCGGAAATTCCGGCGGGCAGGGTGATGCGCGCTACCGTTCCCTGGCCCGGCAGGGAGTTTATCTTGATCACGCCCTCGTACTTCCTGACAAGGTGGCCAGCCAGGGTAAGGCCGAGTCCCATCGCTCCGTCGCGGGAAGTGTAAAACGGCTTGAAGATATTCATCCTGCGCTCGGGGCTGATGCCGGTACCGTTGTCGATGACGGTTATCAGGATTTCGTCGTTCTTCCGGGCCGTGTCGATCTTGACGATGCCCTTTCTGTCTTCCAACCCGCCAATGGCGAGCAGAGAATTATTGACGATTTCCGTCAAGAGCAGATGGAACTCAGTCTTCGAGGCGAATATCTCCGGGATCTCGCCAAGGTTCCTCACGACGGTCGCATCATTCTGTCCTGTGCCCTCCGCGAGAACCTCTTCGACGCAGGAATTGATGTCGATCATGCTCCGTTCCAGGTCGTTCCCCGTGTCGTTCGTGAGAGCGTCGAGCCGTTTCGCGAGGTCGGCGAATCCGTTCATCTTCTGACTCACGCTGGAGGCAATCGCGGAAATTGCCTCGATCTCGTCGCTCAGATCGTCGCCCTCGGGCAGCTCCATGGGCGCGTCGCTGTTGTGCAGCACCTCGCGTATCTTTTGTTGCGTCCGTCGGAGATAGTCCATCCGGCCGGCGATCTCATCCGCCGAGGCCGCGAGGGTCCCGGCGATACATTTGACGAGAAATGCGTGCGCGAGCTCGGCTTGCGGGTCGGAGTCGGCCGGAGCCGAGCTGACGGTGGCGGGGATACCCGTCGGCTTTGCCGACACAGGGGCCGGGACGACCGGCTGCGGATCGGCCGCAGGGCTCTCCGCGGCGGCAACGGGCTGCGGCTCAGGGTCCGGCGAAACCTGGGCGGGGGCGGCATCCGGCGAGGGCGGGGAAGGCTGAGACACGACCTCCACTGTCGCCGGGCCGCTCCGCGCTCTCTGCTGTATCGCCAGCAAGATCCAGAACAGGACGAGCAGTCCGACCGCAGCCAGGCTGCCACGCTCGTAATAGGTGGCGAGCACCATCTTCCTGCCGAGCTCGAATTCGAGGTTGCCGGTCAGCTGGCCCGTAAGATCGGAGATCCGGTTGGACGTTGCCTTCTCGAAGAGGTCTTCCGTGGGGCCCTGCTTGTCGACGAGCACCTCGGCATGCGAAAGAAGATTGGCCAACGGGTTGGCGAGGGATGGCGGGTAGGCGACACTGGCTTCACGAAGCTCCTTCATCTCGCCGATCAGCCGAGACTGGGAAGTGTCGGTGGGCCGCGCCACGTACAGGTTCACATCGCGGATCAGGCTCGAGACGTTGCGAACCAAGACATCTTCTTTGGAGTCCTGTGCCTGGCGCAGCACGTTGGTTGCAGCCAGCGGAAGGTATCGCTTGGAATTGCGGACAACCGCATACCCGGTCTTGAAGCGCTCAACCCGTTCCTCCTTCGCTTCGACGGCGTTGACATAGGCCTGGATGTCGCTGGCGAGCCGATCGGGAAGGCCGGGTATGCGCTGGGCGGTGTCCGAGAGATCCTCCTTCAGCCGCCCCATTCGTGGAATAAAGGCGGCCAGCGAATCGAAATCGGCGAAGGGGTTGGACCTGACGCGCGTGATTTCCATGCTCCACTCGGAGGAGACAAGCTGTATCTGGCGCACCAGGTCGATCGTCTGGCGGTAGTGTTGTCCATTGTTGTTGCTGGCCAACACGTAGAGCGCGCCGGCTGCAGCGAGCAGGATCGTGGAGACCACGATGCCGAGAATGACTGCCCCAGACCTCATTTCGATAGCTCCTCGGATTTGCCTACCAGCGTCTTGATGAACGCGACGATCGCGTCCTTGTCCTCGTCGGGGGCTTCACGCCCCAACTGAAACTCGAACATCGCGTCCACGGCGTCGCGAAGCGTCGCCGCGTTTCCGTCGTGCAAATAGGGTGGCGTGAGCGCCGCCATCCTGAGGCTCGGGACCTTGAAGGAGTGCCGATCGTCGTCGTTTCCGGTGATGACGTAGCGGCCGAGATCGGCCTCTGTGATGTCGCCTCGCTTCTTGAAATAGTCGTTGAGCACGCCAAAGACCTGGAACATGTTGCCGCCAACATTCGCACCCTGATGGCATGAAGAGCAGCCGTAATCCTTGAACAGTGCATAGCCGCGCTTCTCCAGAGCGCTGAGTGCGCTTTCGTCGCCGCTCAACCACTTGTCGAAGCGGCTGTTCGGCGTGACTAGAGACCTTATGAACTCGGCAATCGCGTTCTTGACATTCTTCCGATTGATTCCGTCGGGATAGATCTTCTTGAACAGCTTGGGATAGTCCGCATCGCGGTAGAGCTTCGCGATGACATCCGGCCAGAGGCTCCCCATCTCGAACGAGGATTGGATCGGGCCGTCGATTTGTTGCTCCAGAGTATTCGCCCGTCCGTCCCAGAACTGTTTGAAGTTCATGCCGGCGTTGAACACGGTCGGCGAGTTGACTTTGCCCGGCCTGCCTTCTATCCCGATGGATATTTTGCGTCCGTCAGAGCCGCCGGCGGCCAGGTCGTGACAGCTGGCGCAGGATATCGTGCCATCCTTGGATAAGGCGGGATCGTGGAATAGCGCCCGGCCCAGCCTTACCTTCTCGGGGTCCGCATCGACCTGCTGCGGTATCGGCGAGAGGGGCTCCTCGGCGCGTAGCGTGCCCGACAACATGATTAGAGCAGCCAGAACCACAGATACGAGAGAGAACATCAGGGTTCGACTACAATGCCAAATACGCGTGTGTTGCATTTTACCCACCTAAGGTGCCGAGTGCTCTGATCGCGGAAAGAAACGCCGGCCCCGCCACAAGAAGCACGGTGCCGGGCACCACGAAGAGCAGCATCGGCAGTGTCAGCAGGACCGGAAGACGCTCGGCCTGTGCAGTGATCCGCGCGGCCTTCTGCAGACGCTCGTCTGCCGCTATGGCCTTCATGGCCTCCGAGAGCGGCGTGCCGTAGCGATCGCTCTGGATCAGCGCCATTGCGAAGTCGCGCAGCCCGTCGATGTCGGTGCGGCGGTAGTAATCCTCAAGCATGGCGCGGCGGTCGGCAGCCAAGCGCAGCTCCGCCTCGATCTGCCTGAATTCTTTCGCGAGATTCCGCTCGATCGGCGCCAGCGTCTCGGCCACCGTCAAGATCGCGCGCTCGACCGTGAGCCCGGCACCGAGACACATGACCATCATGTCAAGGGCATCGGGAAGCGCCGACGCCATCCGGCGGGCGCGGCGCGCGGCCAGATTGCGGAGGACGTATTCCGGGAGGATGCCGCCGATGACGACCGCCGCCAGGGCTGCTATCGCTACGAAGTAGGCGTGATTTCCGAACAGGTTCGAGCTGGCTGCCCAGAGCCCGGCTCCCGCGCCCAAAGACAGCGAGCTGGCCAGCTTCGCAGAAAGGAAGATGGAGAGCGCTTCGCTTTGACCGAAGCCGCCATTCCGCAGCAGCTGCGCCAGCTTCTCGCGTTCGCCGGCGCCCACCGGGACCAGCATCGAGCCGAGGCGGAGGACGGACAACCCCCACTTCCCCGTCCGCGCCAAGCTCCGGGACCGCTCCGGGCTGCGCCTCGACGGGGTGGACGTCGTCGCTTGGCCGCGCGGTGTCGCCAGCCGGCGGTCGATGGCGCGCACGCGCCTGGTCTCCCGGAACACGATGGGAGCGAGAAGCAGGGCGAATACGACGCCTGCGACGACACCCGCCAACGGGAGCATGGAATTCACGATCGACAAGTCCTTCATCGCTATTGCTCCACTCGCGCGGCGATGGTCCGGGCCAGGACGAGCCCCGCCACGATCATGCCGACCCCCCAATGCAGCAGGCTGTTTCCCTGCGCGGTACCGAACAGGATCGCGACGGATTGCGGAGAGATGAAGTTTTGAGCCAATAGGACGAGCACGGGCATCAGAGACAAGATCACCAGTGTGATGCGGGTCTGCGCAGTGGAAGATCGAGCTTTCAACGCGACACCGCGCCGGTCGCGCAGAGCGCGCGAAAGGTTCGAGAACGCGGTCGAAACTCCACCGCCGGAGCGCCGTTGAAGACTTATGACCGCAGCGAATAGCGTGAAATCGGAAAGGCGTACGCGCGCCGACACGCTCCTCAGAGCGGTGTCGGCATCCAGCCCCGCGACCAGCGCATCGCCGACAGCGCGCAACACCGGTTGAACGGGCGGTCGGGCGTCTTCGGCGACGACCGCAATTGCTTCCAGGGCGGGCACGCCGGCGCCCGACAACCTGACGACCTGATCGATGATTTCGGGGAACTGGCGAGTGAACTCCGCCGCTCTCCGGGCGTGAAACCAGGACATCGCGTAAAACGTCGCGAACACGCCGCCTAGCGAGACCACCGGGATGGTCCACCATCCCGAAGGCACCTTGAGGAACCACATCGAGAACCACAGACCGGCCGCTGCGGCGAGTCCGAGACCGCAGGCGGATGGCAGCGAGCGCCGCGTATCGAGCAAGGGGTAGCGAGACTCTACAGCCCGCCAAAATCTGGTGATCCGCGAGCGCCCCTGAGACGGCCGAAAGACTTGGGCGTCGACCTGGACGTGCTCGACACCGGCACTTCCGTTCACCGGGGCGGCGGCGAAGTCGAGGCGCCGGCGAAATTTCCTGTCGCGGCTGCGCAGCAGGAGGTATACGAAGACGTTGAGAAGCGCGACTGCTCCCCCCGCTGTCAATGAAAATGCGAGGACGCTCAAGTCTCCGTCTCCCCGATGCGGGGATCGTTCTGCAGCGCGGCCAGGACGGATTCACGCATGTTGACGGCGTCGACCGCGTCCATCCACGAAGGCTGCCGGCCCGAAGTCTCGAAGACATGCTGACCTTCGCCCGGCCGCCGGCGCCAGATTTCCTCCGTTGTCACCACGTCGTTCTCGATCCCCACCACGTTCGTGGCGCTGGTCACGCAGCGGTGGCCCGAGCGCATGCGCGTAAGCTGGACTATCAGGTCGATGCTTGCGGCGATTTGGCGCCGCAAGGCCGGGAGCGGCATATCGCTGCCGCCCATCATCAGCATGTTTTCCAGCCGGGTCAGCGCGTCCCTCGGGGTGTTGGCGTGCAGCGTGCACATCGAACCCGGGTGTCCGGTGTTCATGGCCTGCAGCATCTCGTTCGCTTCCGCGCCCCGAACCTCGCCGACAATGATCCTGTCGGGGCGCATCCGCAGCGTGTTGACGAGCAGATCCTGCATCGTCACCCGGCCTGTCCCCTCGGCGCTCATGGTCCGCGTCTCGAGGCGAATGACGTGAGGCTGCTGCAGTTGAAGCTCGGCCGCGTCCTCGATCGTTACGAGCCTCTCGCTATCGTCGATTTCCCGTGAAAGCGCGTTCAGGAAGGTGGTCTTTCCCGCGCCCGTGCCGCCGCTGATCAGGATGTTGATCCGTGCCTTGACCGCGACGCGAAACAGATCCGCCATGGCGGAAGAAAGCACCTCGCGTTCCGCCATGTCCGGCAGGCTCACGCCGCGGATAACGAACCGGCGTATCGAGATCGCAGCGCCGTCGAGGGCGAGAGGCGGAATTATGATGTTGACGCGCGACCCGTCGGCGAGGCGCGCATCGACCATCGGGCTCGATTCATCGACCCTGCGGCCCACCTGACCGGCGATTCGCTGCGCGATGTGGAGCAGGTGCTGGCGATCGCGGAACCGCACGTCGACCCGTTCCAATCGACCGCGGCGCTCGATGTACACCGAATCCATGCCGTTGATCAGGATGTCCGAGATCTCGGGATCGAGGAGCAGCGGCTCTATCGGTCCGAGCCCCTTGATGTCGTTCACCAGCTCGGTGACCACGCGTTGTCGATCCAGCGGGCTGAGATCCGGAGTTGCCGCTTCATCGGAATCGAGAAACGCCAGGAGTTGGTTGGCGAGTTGCGCGTTGTTGAGCCCGGCGATCTTGGTCATGTCCATCGACTTGACGATGATCGGGTGAATCCGCGCGACGATTTCGGCCACCGCGGAACCGCCGGAGCGGGGCGTTCCAGGTCTCTCCGCCGCTACCGTCTTGGAAGGGACAGCGGGAGCGGCCGGGCCGGGCGGCGGGGACGGGAGGTCGGAACGGGCTTTGCGGCCGAATGCTCGCGCAGGCATTTTCACACCCCCCGCGGCGGTCGATCCACGTCACGCGACTCGGGCCATGGCGGCGTCAACACCCTGTCGGCGAGCGCGGCGAGGGGTTTCCTGACGCCGCGCGGCAACCTGCCTTGCGGCCATCCCCGGTCGGCGATCCCGGGCAGCGACGGTTCGAACGGAATGACGATATCCGCAGGGGAGCCGATCCCCGCGCCGCGGAGCAGGTCCGAGCCCTCGCGCCGCCGGAACGCCCGGGTATGGTTCTGCACCAACAGGCTGGGCGAGGTCTCACCGAGACGCTGGAGAATTCGCGCGGCCCGGAAGGCACCCTCGACCGTCACGACGCGCGTGTCGACCTCGTCCAGCAGCGCGAAGCTCGATTCCGTGTCCTGCAATCCGTCGACCAGCACGAGCTGCGTGCGCTGCCGCAGCTCCGTCAGCAGCCAGCTTACCGCCGGCAGTTGGGGGGGCGCGCCCGGAGAGGGGCTCCAACGATAGGCGTACAGGGAAATGCGCTCCGAGCGGCCCGCACGCACGCCATCCACCATCTGCGGATCCGTCTCGGAGCGTCCCGCGACGTCCAGGAGTTCATCGAGTCCTGCCGCGGGTTCGATATCCAGGAGGAGGGCCAAGGAAGAAACGCCGCGGTTCAGATCGAGGACGGAGACGTAGCTTCCCCGCTTCGCGGCCAGAACGGCGGTCGCAGCCGCCACCGTCGTCGTGCCGCTCCCGCCGGTGCCGACAAACCCGGCCACGCAACCCCGCAACGGGCGGCCCCGATCGCTTGCCGTGGCTCGGGTGGCGGCTCCGTGGACTTGTTCCGCGGTGACGGGCTTGACGAGATAGTCGCTCACCCCTGCGAAGAGAAGTTCGCGGCTGAGCCGCGCGCTGTCGTCGGAGCCGATCGCGATGACGTGGGTGCCGATTTCGCACACTTCGGCCAGCTCATTGATGGCCCCCGCGGGAAAGGCGACACCGTCGATATCCACGATGACCAGCCTGGTCGAGTAGCCGTCGGCGAGTGCCGCGATTGCCGCGCGTAGCCCGCCGGGCCATACCTGCGGATCTTCGAAGCCGGCCGATGCGGTCTCGAAATGCAGCAATCCCTCGCGAAGCCTGTCTTCCGTATCGGGATCGGTGGCGAAGGCGAGGGCGGCGACCGGGCTGTCGCGCCTCGGTGGAGCGAATTCTCCCGCCTCGTCGCCTTCGCCCGCTTCCAGGACCGATTCAGACGGGCGGGTCTCCGAAACGTCGGTCGAGCGGCCAGGATCCGGCGCCGGCGCGCGCGCCATGTCTTGCCGATCCCGGTCGCTTGCGGAGACGCGGTAGGCGCCGGAAGGGGAGTCACCGCCCACATCCCCTTCGTCCGCCTCCATGTCGGGCACCGGTGGGTGTGCGTCTTCGACCTCCGCCGCGGGGACGGGGGCTCGATGGGCCTCTTCCGAGACGACTTCAGTGAATTCCGTGAGAGCTGCCCGTAGCACGCTCTCGAGATCGGAAGCCGAACTGCCGGGTTCCGGGCGGGAAACCGGCTCGAAGTACGATTCCGCGGCGGCGGAGCCTCGATCGCCGCGCGGGCTCTGTGGACCGCTCTTTGCCGAGGAGTCGGACGGGACTTCCGAAAGTCCCTCCAGCAGAGCGTCTTCGAGATCGGCATCGATCCGTGGCTCCCGGGGATCCGATTCCGGGAAGCGGGGTTCGGCTTCCGTCGGCGCCTCCTGCGTCACATGGGCCGGGTCCGCCATGGCCTCTTCCGGCAAGACCGACGAGGCCGGCGCAAGCCCTCCCGAGGAGTCGTCTTCGGCATCGCCGACATCTTCGCGGAGGGCGGGTTCGATCTCGGCGACCGCGCCGCCGGCCCGCCCCTCCGCCGGCACCCCGTTCGCGGAGCCGGACAGAATCGCATCGCCCGACGGGAGCGGGGCAGCATCGTCGAGGTCTCGCAGGAGCGCTCGCTCCAATTCGACGGACATTTCGGCGTCCGCCGCCTTCGCGGCGGGGTCGGCCTCTTCGCGGTCCTCCGGGCCAAGGGGCAGCTTCTTCGAGACGAACCCATGGGGATCGCGGAAAGGCGGCATGAGACTTGGCGGAGCGTTCTCCATCGTCGCGGCCGCGAACGGTGCTCCGGCCCTCCGGGTGGGAACCGGCCCGTCCGGCGCCGCGGCGCCGCGGAGCGTCGGCCCGGCGGCAAGCGAGGGACCGCGCGGTCGATCGCCTTCTGCCGACGAGACGCATCGATCTTCCAGGAGACCTTCCACGAGGGCGCGCTCAAGCTGCGAATGAAACGGCAAGCCAGAGCCGGGAGAGCCCGGGACCGGAGCGGCCACACTGGCGGGAGAAGAGATCGGCAGCATTTTCGGGGCCGTCAGTGAGGCGTGGCTCTCAAAGTCGGCCGGCATGGAGAGGGTTCGGTCATGGCGTTGCTGTCATCGGCAATTCGGATCGCGGGCCGCTCAGCAGCCAGGGAGACGGTCGACGAGGCCCTCGACCCTGAGCGCCGAATGCGACCGGTCGGGCCGGAGTCGATCCTGAGACCGAACATGCCGGCACGACGAACGGGGCTCTCTCCATCCCACGCGAATTCTGGGCGGCTTCCCTGTCGCACGACCTACGGCGGAGCTGGCGCATGATCCCTTCCGCATCCCCATTCAAGCCGTCGGGTTCCCGGCCGCGCTGCCAGCGGGTGCCGAAGACGTGGAGCGAACCGGGCTCGACGGGATCTGGTCGGGGTCGCGCATCGGCAAGATGTGCATGCCGTACAGATCTCCGGCGACCAGTCGACTGCTCAGCAGCCCCTCCCTGCTGGGGCGTGCGCAGACCTCCGCGACGATCGCCACCTCGCCCTTATGCAATCCGGAGGCTTCCGGCGGGCCGAGCAGGGTTGCCCTCCAGCCGCTGGCGGCCCGCTGGGCGCACCTTCCTGCGAGCGCCTGGACCGCCGTAGGATCGCCAAGCCGGATCGCATTGTCGGCCCACAAGACCACGGCCGGGCCATCGTCCGTCGGGCGCTGGACCGCGGTCACCACGTAGACCAAGTCCGACGGAGCGCCGAACTCGGTCTGGCGCAGGAACTTCCCGAGCGCGGCCATTTGATCCCCGTCGGGGGCGGCTTCGCGCGAAACGTAGTCCGCCATAACGACTGCACTGCGCGCCGAGCCGGAGTTCACCCGGACCAGGGAGTACAGGTCGAAGCACGCCAACGCGATTGCGAGCAACGCAACACTGCCAAGGGCAAGCTCGATACCCGCGGACCCGCAACAGTCGCGCCCGAATGCGCGTAGAAGAGACCGGGACCAAGGGGTCATGCGGAATCAGCCCCCCACCTCGGATTCGTGCCGTGCCACTGCGACGGCGAACTCACGAGAGGCTGCGGCCTGGCCTCCATCGGAGCCGCCGAGCAGCCGACCGAGCTGCCATGGCGCCCTGTCCCAGCCGATGCGGACGACCACCAAGTCCCCGCTGCCGCCCGCTTGGGCGTCGAGCAATGTCTCAGGTGCGATGTTGCCCTTGACTGAAAGCGTCCACGTGGTCCCGCAATGGAACCCCGCGTCGAGGGCAAGCTCCCTTCGGATGGCGGCGCAGGCGATGGCTTCGAGGGTGCTCGCGCTCGCGGCTCTGTCCGGTAGCAAAGCCACCGCCCGTGCCGCCGCCCGGGCGGCGCGTGCCATCCGGTCGGCGGAATAGGCCGAATGTACGATTTCCATCAATCCGACGAATGCCGCGACCAGGAGCGAAACCGTGATAGCCGTCGGCACCGCCGCGGCGGCGCCCCGCTCATTCAAGAATGCTCGGACGGTTCGGACAGGACGCGCCATGTTCAAGCTCTTCTTCCGCTCCGGTCGCCAAACGTCAGGATTCCAGCCGTGGCGCATGCCACCGCCGGTTGCCCCGTGCGGCCGCGATTTCCGGCGGTGGACCCGCTCGCTTCGTGGACGCTGTGCAGGGAATGTCTGCAAATCGGAGCACGATCACTGAGGCGCTGAAATATCGTTACTACCGATGTCGGAGCATCGTCATATTGTTTTTGTCAAAGACGGTCAAATGGTTTTTTCGGCGGTAAAGCCGAACCGTGAGGCCCCGCCAAACGACGAAACGCGCAGCACCGGTCCCGGGGAGAACGCGAGGCCGACAGCGATTGCTGTCCGCGTGGGATGCGGCTGGGCCCTACCGCCCGGGGAGAGCAAGGAGTTTCAGCTCGTCCCGATCGCACCAGCCGCGCGCGCGTCGCACTTTCCTCCGGCCTTTCAACTGGGCCCTACCCGTTCTGCTACCTGCCTGATGGCCTTGCGATAGCCCCGCCGCGGATGGCGCGCGGACTTTCCGGTCGACGCGCCATGCAGCGCCGGCTCGAAGGGAACGATTACGTCGGGGTTGCGCTCCGCCAGAGCGTAGCGGACATGGGCGGCCGACAGCCCGTAGCGCCGCATTCTCGTCGAGGACTGCACAAGCAGGGCGGGATAGTCCTCGTCCAGCCATGCCAAACGGCAGGCCGCGGCGCTGATGCTCAGCAATGTCGGCTCGAAGACGAGCACCCGTGAGTCGGCCCGCCGCATTACCCCCAGCTCGATTGCGGGATCGCGCAGGCCCGCCACCAGCACGACATGGGCACGGTTGGCGAGCTGCGTGAGCATCATCTCCAAGGGCGCGGCTCCGGGCGGTTTGATCTGCGGACCGGCGGACCCGTATGCTACGAGCGATATCCCGGGCGCGGCGGGGACGCATATGCGCTCGACCCATCCCCGGTCGCTGGAGGTCTCCGCGGTCACGGGCGGGTCGACCTCGGCGGGAGACAGCAGAGTCTCCAAGCCGTCCCCTGGCTCGGCCCCCAGCAGGCGCGACAGCTTGCTGGAGATGGGGTCGAGGTCGATCACCGTGGCAGTGAGGCCTCTGGCCACGAGTTCACGCGCAACGGATGCAACCAGGGTCGAAGTCCCGGAGCCCGTATTGCCGGCGAATGCTACGACCCGACCAGCATGCGAATATTCCGGAGCAAGATCCATCAGCGCGGCGCCGCATTCGCGAACGGTCGCGGCCGAAAGCGGCTTCACCAGGTAGTCCGCGAATCCGATCCGCAAGAGCTCCCGGCTGAATTGCGCGGAATCCGTCGACCCGATCGCCACCAGGGAGCTTTGAAACGCACAAACCCGGGTCAACTGCCTAGCCGTTTCCCCTGGATCGGACACTCCGTCGAGGTCGACGAAGACCAGGCGCGACGCTGGCTCCGCGGCGAGGTTGCGCAACGCGATCCCGGCATTTCCCCTCTGCATCCTGACTTCGTGGCCCGCGAGGCCCTCCCGCAAGGCCCGCTCCGTGTAGGCATCGGCCGCGAAGCAGCTGGCGAGGTTCCCCCCTACTTGAGTCGTCATTCTCTGTGATTCTCTGCCGGCGGTCCGTCTCTCTCTCGCCTCAGTTGGCGCCCGCTCGGGTCGCCGTCTTCGAGGGATCGGGCAGGTCGCGGACCCGGTCGTCCACCCACCGGCGGTAAGCGTTCAGGGTGCCGCCATGACTGGCGACCGGTGGAGGCCGGGACGTTGCGCACGGATCTCCCGAGGGCTTGCCGATTTCGGGGGGCCCGAGACCCGGCTGACTCCGGATCCCTCCGGGGGGCGAAGGCGCGGGACAGGTTCGCCGCACCGCCTGGAGTGCCCGGTGGCGTGTCAGGACCTGGAGCGTCTTGGTGTCGAGCGCGGCGGCGGATTGCGCGGGCGCGCCGTGGAACGGGTTCCGAACGGCGAGCGGCTCGTGACAAGCGACGCAGAGGGCCCCGGCCAGAAACGCGGCGCCGGCACTCAGCGGTCGCCGACCGGCGCGTTCTTTGCTCCGGCGGTTGCAGGTGGCCCGGGTTCTTGTCCGTTCGTTCGTCATCTCTCCACTCCAGAGGATGCCCGCCTGCAGGGCCCAACGGGCATCGATCGCCTCCGAGGCTCGTGGTTCTCCCGCAACCTGCGGGGGCCGATCTATTGGATATTCGGAAATGATCCTGTTTACAAATCGTTTTCTTCAGTCCATGTTCTGGCCGTTGTTAACGGACTAATTCAAGAAACGCGACCTAACTGTTTGATTCAACGCCATCTGCGTGGCGCGTGGCCCGACGTTTGCCGTCGGCCCGATACGGAGCCGGATCCGAGCAGCCGATGAGCCGAGACCTGAGTCCGCCGTTTGCCAGGCCCCTGCGGGCGATGACCGTCGCCTTGCTACTCTGTCCGCTCGGTTCTTGCCTGGTCGAGTTTGCGCCAGGCGATTCCCTTACCCGCGAGCGCGAATTGCGGAGCAATCTGTCAGTGGCGGAGGCGGCTCTCGCAGCCGGGCAGCCTGTCGTCGCCCGCCGGCTTTACCTGTCACTCACCCGGCGTTTCGGCGACGCGGCGGAGCCCAGGCTGGGACTCGGCCATATCGCCTTGCGCTCGAACGAGCACGCGGCCGCGGAAGCATATTTCCTCGAAGCAGCGGAGCTCGGACGCGAACGGCCCGCCACCGGGGCGCAGGCGATGCTGGGCGCCGCTCGAGCGGCGCTGGCGCAGGGCGAGATGGACTTGGCGCGGCAACGCTTGCAGAGAGCGCGTGCGCTCGAACCGGATACGCCATTGGCTGCATCGGTCGCCAACGCCATCGCGGTACTCGACACGCTCGCAATGGATTACCGGTCGGCCGAGGCGAGCTATGGCGAGGCTCTCCGGCTCTCCTCGGGAGATCCGAGGATCGCGGCAAATCTGGTGCGGATGCTGTTGGCCGCCGGACGTATCCAGGATGCGGCGGCGAACCATGCCCAACACGATCCGTCATACTGGTTGGACGGCGACGGCGCGGCGCTTGCGCGGCTGATCGAGGACTCTCGAAGGATGCGGCGTGCGCTGGTGCTGCGCCTGTCGAGCTCCGCCGAGCGGACGACCCCCGTCGAACGCTTCGAACCGACGCAGTCTTCGGCCGTCCTGCTGCGCCTGAGCGACCGGCCTGACCCCGGGATT
The DNA here is from genome assembly GCA_028821395.1 of Defluviicoccus sp. GTDB lineage: Bacteria > Pseudomonadota > Alphaproteobacteria > MPNO01 > MPNO01 > MPNO01. The sequence continues at coordinate 23,090 of JAPPGP010000007.1, read as the reverse complement.
CCCTCGACCGGGAGCAGGCAGGCCGTGAGACCGGCCGGTACGCCCGAGGGGGCGGGCCGGCGGCCGGCGCCCCGACAGGCGAGAACGGTCGTGCCAACGCCCAAGAGACCTCCGCCCAGGACAATGTCGCTGGCCATCGGAGAGAGCCAGCGCTTCGTTCTCGAGGGAGACGCGACCTCGGTCCTGGTTGCCGCGCCGGAGGTCGCCGACGTGCAGCTCTTGGCGCCCGACGTGGTCTATGTCATCGGCAAGGGCGTCGGTCGCACGTCGGTGACGGTTCTGGGAGAGAACGGATGGGTCGGTGATCGTATCGTGTCGGTGGGCCTCGATATCCAACCGCTTCAGGCGTTACTTGCCGATGAACCGGAGCTGGAGGGCATCCGCGTCCGGCGCGTCGCCCGCGGGATATCGCTGTCCGGCGAAGTAGGCTCGGCAGCGCTGGTGGAACGCGCGCTGAGCCTGGCCGCGGGCACGCTTCCCAAGGATACGCCGGTGGACAACCGGCTGCAGATCCCGGGCACCCAGCAGGTGAACCTGGAGGTCCAGATCGCGGAGGTCCAGCGCTCCGCTACAGAGGACCTCGGCATCAATTGGGAGGCGTTTCGGGCACCGGGCAGCGGCCTGTTCGGATTCCGCATCGGACGGCTTGCCACCAGCGGACCGCTCGGTGCAGCCGCTATCGGCGACTTTGCCCCCGCGATGGTCGATGGCCAGGTCTCGCCCGGTCTGTTCTTCGGACGGCAGACCGCAAACACCATGATCGCGGGGATGATCGACGCGCTGGCCAGGGCGGGCCTCGCGAATGTGCTGGCGCGGCCGAATGTCACCGCGGTCTCCGGCGAGGCGGCGTCCTTCTTCTCGGGCGGCGAATACCCGCTCCCGACCGGGTTCGAGGACGGGGTGATCATATTCGAATACAAGAAATACGGCATCCTGCTCGATTTCGTGCCGACTGTCGTCGACACCGGCAGGATCGTGTTGAAAGTTCGTCCGGAAGTCTCCGAGCCTTCCCTGAACCAGTCCGTTCAGGTCGTGGGGGTCAACATTCCGGTGATCAACGTGCGCCGCGCCGAGACGACCGTCGAGGTGGGCAACGGCGAATCGATCGTCATCGCGGGTCTGTTCCGGAACTCTTCGGACACCCGTGAGCTGGGCGTGCCCGTGGCGAAGGACATCCCGGTGCTGGGTGCGCTGTTCGGCCATCGCTCGATCCGCTCGGAGGAGCTTGAGCTGATCGTGATCGTCACCGCCCGGCTGGTGCGGCCGGGCGTCGATCCCGACGACGGCGAGGCGCCGCCGTCGCGCAGGGTGCGCGGCTACCACTACTGAATCCGCCGCATTCCCCGGCACCGTCACCGCGCCGCCCGCGTCCGTGCAGAGGGCGCCCAGCCGGAACGCGCCGAACCCTCGAACGCGGGTCGCGGGCGCGCCGCTGCGCGGGAAGGCCCGGCCCCGCAACCGGGAAACGACGAACGCCGGGCGGCGATTCGCCCGCCCGGCCGCTCAGCGGCGTCTTTCTTACATTTTCGTTACAAATATGTCTTGTCACTCAAATTGATTCTCTCTATACAAGTGCCATCGCTCGGTGGCCGCGCAAGCAGCCTCGATTTGTTTGTCCATCTACACGGAGAACTCGCATGAAACAGAGCATCCGGTCGTTCGTCCGCTTCGTCCGTCAGACACGGGCCGTCAGCGCTCTCGAATATGCCATCCTCGTCGGAATCATCGCCGTCGCCGTCGGCGGCGCGCTGGCGACCTTTGGCGACAATATCACGAAGGCCCTCAAGACCGTCGGCGACTCGGTCGATAAAACCGCGGTCGGTACAGTCACGGCGAAGAAGCCATAGCCCGTCCTCGCTAACGATGTCGCGTTGCGTCGCGTTCAGGAAGGCCCGTGGGGACCCGGCGTCGCCCGCTCCCCCCGGGTTCGGCTGTGGCCCGTCGTGCTTTGCGTCGGGATTGCGTTCGGCGATTTCGCGGTCAAGGCTTGGGCACAACTATCCCTAGTCGAGCCGGTGACCGTTGCGTCGTGGTTTCACCTGAGGGTGATCCACAACCGCGGACTGTTCCTCGGTCTGGTGCCGGTATTCGAGATGGGGCTCGTTCACTGGATGCTGCTGTTGCCGGTAGCGCTCGGCGCGGTCTTCCGAATGGCGACCGCGCGGTGCGCGGCGGTCGCCGCGGGACTCGCCGTAGCGCTGGGGGGGCTGACAGGCAACCTGATCGACCGTGGCCGTGGTGCGGTGGTGGACTACCTCGCGTTCGGGCCGTTCGTCCAGGACAAGTGGCTCTACATGAACATCGCGGACCTCGCGATGCTGACGGGCCTGATGCTGCTGTCCACGGTCCTGATCCGACGCCAGGTGCAGCGCAGGCACGGGCGGCGGCGACCGGTGTGAAGGCCGCCGCGAGGCCTCCTCGGGTGCGCATTCCGTCCACGCATTTCGGTCAGCGGACCGGCCGAGCGCGACCCCGAAGATGAGCACGCACGGGCTTCGCGGATGAGTCGCACCCCGCGGGTCCCCGGGCGAACGACTTTGGCGGCCCCCTGACCCGAGCGTCGAAGGCGGGCCGCCAAGCTCCGACTTCTCGATAGGCCGCGCATTCGTTCGCCGTGCCGCCGCGCCAGCGCCGAGAGGACGATGATGTTTCGAGCTGCGCCGCCGGCCGGGCTCTACGGCGTCGTCGTCTTCGCCGCGGCCTGGCTGGTGTTCTGGGTCCAGCCGCTGTCGGTTCGGGGCGTGCTGCCGATCCTCGGCGGCTCTCCCGCGGTGTGGAATACGGCGATGGTCTTCTTTCAGGCCGCGGTCCTGGCGGGCTATGGCCTCGCGCACCTGCTCGCGACGCGCGTTCCGCGCGCCGGCCAGCTTGCCGTCCTCGGACTGCTCTGGGCCGCCGCAGCCGCCGCGGCGCCGATCGGTGGGCTGCGCTTGCTGGGGGACGCTCCCGGCGACCTGCCTCCCGTGCTCTGGCTGCTCGGCACGCTCGCCGGTGCGCTCGGGCCCGCCGTGGTGGCGGCTTCCTGCCTGACCCCGCTGGTGCAGGCGTGGCTCGCCCGTTCGGGCACCGGCGAGGCCCCGGTCGACCCGTATTTCCTCTACGCCGCGTCGAACGCCGGCTCCGCCGGCGCCCTGCTTGCCTATCCCTTTCTCCTTGAGCCCGCTCTCGGTCTGGAAATCCAGGCATGGGGCTGGAGCGCTGCGCTCCTGGGTCTTGCCCCCTTTCTCGCATTCCTTTGGCTCGCCCTGCCCGCGGGCCGCGTTGCCGTGTCCCCTCGGCCCGCCAGCGTCCCGGCGAGGCAGGCAGCCGCGCTGCCGGCCTGGCGCATTCTTGCCCTTTCCGCCGTACCGAGCGGGCTTCTGCTTGCCGTCACCCGCTATCTCGCGACCGACGTCGCGTCGGTGCCCCTCCTCTGGGTGGTCCCGCTCGCGGTCTATCTCGGCACCTTCATCCATGCCTTCGCGCCGCGCACGCTGATCCCGCACCGGGTTCTCGTGCGCCTGATGGCTCCCGGCCTCATCGTCCTCGCCATCGTCTATGCCCTCGCACCCACCATCCTCGCCGTCGGTCTCCTGCATCTTGTCGTCTTCGCTCTCTCCGGCCTCTATTGCCACGGCGCGCTCGCCCGGCTCCGCCCGCCCGCCTCCGATCTGACCCGCTTCTACCTGCTGGTGTCGACGGGGGGGCTTGCGGGAGGACTGCTCGTCGCCCTGGCGGCTCCGCTCCTGTTCGTCGACGTTTACGAACATCCGATCGCGCTGGCGCTGGTCGCGGCGCTGCTCCCGGCCGCGGCGATCAGGCCAGGCCGCGCGCCTTACGTCGTGGGATCGGTCGCGCTCGCGCTCGTGCTGGGAGGGCTTGCTCTCGTGCATGCGACGGCATCGGGGTTCGGCGAGGAGTCGTCGCTGCTGGCCGGCGCGGGACTCTGCGTGACCGTGCTCGCCGCACCCGCGCTGCTGGCGATGCGACCGCGTCCCGTCCTGCTCGCCTGCGCCCTGGGTGCCGTGTTCCTGGTGCCGAGCGCGCTCAATCTCGGTCGCGATGCGCATCTGGCGCGCGAGAGAACCTTTTTCGGCGTGTACCGGATCATGGAGAAGGACGGTGTCCGGCAATTCTTCCACGGTACGACCCTTCACGGCGAGCAGTGGCTGCGGGCCGACGGTTCGCCGGAGAGCCGCACCACGTATTACGGCATCGGATCACCCTATTACGAGTTGATGACATCGTTGGCCCGCCGCCCTTCGCCGCTGGTCATCGGTCTTGCGGGGCTCGGTACGGGATCGCTGGCATGCTACGCCCGTCCGGGCGACCGGCTGCGAATCTACGAGATCGACCCCGCCGTGGTGCGGCTCGCCCGCGCGCATTTCGCGGCCCTGTCGGAGTGCGCGCCCAAAGCGTCCTTCGCCCTCGGCGACGCCCGGCTCTCCCTGGAGGGCGAGGCTTCGGAGCTGGACGTGCTCGCGCTCGACACTTTCTCCTCCGATTCCATCCCCGTGCATCTGCTCACGATCGAGGCGTTTCGGGTCTATCTGAGGGTTCTTGCCCCCGATGGCGTGCTCGCCGTGCACATCTCCAACCGCTATCTGGACCTCGAGCCCGTACTCGCCTCTCTCGCCCACGAGCTCGGGCTGGCCGCCCGCGTCAAGAACCACGAAGCGCCGGAGGACGCGTCCCCCCGGCAGCCATCGCTGTCGTCGCGCGTGGTGGTGCTCGCGCGCGACGAGGCGACGCTCCGAGCGCTCGATCTCGACGCCGGCTGGCTCGCGCTCGGATCGCCAGACCGGGTTCGGGTCTGGACGGACGACTACACCAGCATCCTGCCTCTGCTTCGGTGGTGGTAGACCGACAGCTCTCGTGCGTCGCCGATGCACAGCTTCGACCCGACTGCATCGAGCCGACGCCGATCGCGTCCCATCAGGCAGCCGGGGCTCCCGGGTGATCGGTGACAAACTCGATGTCGCTTTGTCGGCACGCAAAGATCATCTGTTCCCTGAACCAGCGATGCCTGGGATCGGTCTCGTAGCGTTTGTGCCAGACCATGGATTGCTCCAGAGACTCGATCGTTGCCGAGATGGGGTACGCCACGAGGTCGAAGTCCCGGGCCAGACGTTCGGCTATTCCTTGTGTGTAGACGCCGATCAACTCTCCCTCTTTCAGGAGACTCGGCACCATCAGGAAATGCGGCACCAGAACGGCGGTCTGGCGTTCTTTGCCCATGCGGGCCAGAACGAAGTCGAATGCCGCCTTGTTGTCCGCGGCGACGCTGACCACCACATGGGGAAACGACAAGAGCATCGGAAGGTCGAGAGGCGGGCCGTGTCGGAGAATGGGGTGTCCTTTCCGGCATAGGCAGACAAACTTCTCGCGAAACATCGGCACGACGCTGAAACGAGCCGGGGGGTGTTCGATCCATCCGAAGACGAGATCCAATTCGTCCGCGTCGAGTTGGGAAAGGGCTCTCCCTCGCTCGGTCGTGATCAAGTGAAGCTCTGTCTTGGAACAGGCTCGATGCAGGGACTGAAAGCACGGCAAAATCACTGGCAGGCCCAGCCGGTCAGGAGCGCCGATCCGAAATCGGCCGACCGCGGTCGCCGGGTCGAATGGTGCTCTGTCGGTGAGAAGCGTTTCAGTCAGATGGATGATGGTGCGGGCCTGCTGCTCCATCTCGCTTGCCTTAGGCGTGAGCACCAGACCGCCTGCCGTTCGGACGAAGAGCGGGTCGTCCATTATGTCGCGCAGTTTGCGCAATGAATTGCTGACCGCGGACTGCGTCCGTCCCAATTTCTCCGCCGCTCCGGTCACGCTGCGTGCTTCGAACAAGGCGACCAGAACCTTGCACAGATTCAAGTCGAAGTTTCCATTCCGCATGTTTTCCAACTCGCGATTGGACTTGGCATTTGGTAGCAAGATGTTGGCGAATTCTAGACTTGGAGCAGTTGCGGGATACACGAAGGCGCACGGTAGGCGTGGTTCAAGTTACTGCACTCGCGCTGAAGTGCGGTGCTGGCGGGGATCGACAGCACGGCACCGCGTACAGTTCCGGTGAAGCAAACGGCGCAGGAAATACCGGCAGTGAATTCGGGAAGCATCGCCGCGGACCCTCTCGAGAACCGTTCCCGTAAGATGACGCTTTCGCAGGGTACTCGTCATTCCCCGAATTTCGCCATGCGATAGCCGATACCGCGTTCGTTGAAGATGTAAGTGGGGCTCGCCGCGTCGTCGCCGAGCTTGCGGCGGATGTTCCTCACGAATATGCGCACGAGGTTCGATTCGGCGTGACTGCGCCCGCTCCAGACCCGGCGGAGCAGCGTGTCGTAGGTCACGACCCGTCCTGCGTCGCGCGAGAGGATCCGCACGAGCTCGTACTCGGTGGCGGTGAGCTCCACGACGTGTCCTGCCACGCTGACGCGACGGCGGTCGTAGTCGATCGCAAGGTCGCCCAGCACGAACGGTGAGGGCTCTTCGTGCCGTCGCAGGGCCGCCCGGACCCTTGCGACGAGCTCTGTCGGGGAGAACGGTTTCACGATGTAGTCGGCCGCGCCCACTTCCAGCGCCCTGGCGATGGTTTCGTCGCGGCCGTAGCCGGAGATGAAGATGACCGGCAACTCGGACAACGCGGGAACTTGCTGCATCAGCTCGATGCCGTCGACCCCGGGCAGCATCAGGTCGAGGAGAACCAGTCGAGGCTTCTCGGTCTCGATGATGCGCGAGAGTTCGTTGTCTCCGCCTGTCACGATCGGCGCGAAGCCTGCCCTCGAAAGCGCATCGCGAACGAAGCGCAGTGTCCGCGGGTCGTCGTCGACGACGAGAATGCGAGCGGGCTGCGGCTCATCGCGGGGCGTTGCCGAAAGAATCGAGGCGTGAGTTGCACCGCTATCGGCCTCCGGGGTCGCCGGGATGGTGAAAGTAACGGTCGTGCCGCGACCGACGCCGGCGCTCTCCGCCCAGATGCGCCCCCCATGCGCCTCCACCAGCCCCTTGCAGATGGCGAGCCCCAGGCCGTGCGCCGCCGTCCTGTCCTCCCCGGCACCGGCGTGCCTGCGGAAAAGATCGGGGAGGCGCTCCGGCGCCACGCCCCGTCCCTGATCGGAGACCGAGACCGCGACATGCGCGTCCTGGCGCACCGAAGCGACCCGGATGGGCGAGGACTCCGGGGAGTACCGCGCGGCATTGGAGAAGAGGTTGTTCAGCACCTGCACGATGCGCCGGCGGTCGGCCATTATCGCGGGCAGACCGGCGGGAAGGTCGATCGAGATATCGTGCCGGCCGCCGCTTCCCAGGAATGTGCTTCTGGCCCGCTCCACCAAATCAGCAACGTCCGAGGGTTCGGGTGCGACCGAGAGCGTGCCCGACTCGATTCGTCCCGTATCGAGCAGGTCGCCGATGAGTCCGCGCATGTGATTGGTCTGCTCGACGATGATGCGGTGGAACTCGTGCATCTCGGCCAGGTCGAGTTCTTCCGACTCCTCGAGCAGCGTCACCGCGGAGCCCTTTATGGCGGTGAGCGGTTCCCTCAGCTCGTGGCTCACCAAGCCCAAGAATTCGGTCCGCAGCCGCTCCGCCTCTTCGAGCGGTGCAAGATCCTGCATGGTCACCACCACCGACGCCACCGTGCCGTCCTCGGCGTGGATCGGCGTCGCGTTGATCAGCATCCTGACGCTGCGCCCGTCGGGCAGCGAGAGCGCCACCTCCTCGGCGCGCAGCGTCTCGCAGTTGCCGAGCTGCTGCGCGATGGGGAAGTCCCGCAGGGAGATCTCGCGCCCGTCGGCGCGGCTGAAGGTTATCACCTCCAGAAGCTCCTCCGGCGCATGGCCGGGCATCCGCAGGCTCTCCACGATCCGCCTCGACTCGCGATTGAACGACAGCGGACGGCCGCTCTTCGCATCGAAGACCACCACTCCGACCGGCGACGTCTCGACCAGAGCCTCCAGGTCGGCCCGCGCGCGGCGCTCGTCGCGGTGGGTGCGCGCGTTGGCGATCGCCGACGCGGCCTGGGACGCGAACAGCATCAGCGCTTCCTCGTCCTCGTCGGTAAACGCCTGTCCGTCCGCCTTGTCGGCGAGGAAGAAGCTGCCGACGTCGGCGCCGTGGTGGCGCATGGGCGTGCCCTGGAAGGTGCGGGCGAAGGTCGGGGCGGGCTCGATGCCGAGCGAACGCACATAGCCCGAGAGGTCGTCGAGCCGCAGCGGCCCGGGCAGCCCGCGGAAGTGGTCGAACAGCCGCACGCTGTCGGGCCAGGCGATCAACTCCTGCCTGTCCTCCGGGGTGAAGCCCGAGAACACGAAGTCCTGCGGTGCGCCGGCCTCGTCGACGGTGGCGATCACGCCCCAGCGGGCGCCGGTGAGCGCCCGGGCGCTCTCCACCACTTCGCCGAGCACCGTGTCGAGGTCGAGACTGGCATTGACCCGCAGGATGGCATCGCTCAGCGCCGAAACACGTTGGCGCAGCGCTTCGTTCTCTCGCCTTGCTTCGTCGGGATGCGTCAAGCGCGCTCCCTCGCTCAACTGATATGGGTCATATCTTGCGACGATGCCGATTTCGGAAACAGACACTCGATTTCAAGAATCGCGCAGCCGATTCATACGCCACTATTTATGTAAACGACACCAAAAAAGTGATCTTCCATACAAACACTTAGCACAAATCCTTGGAGATGATGTCAAGCTGCGCGTTGGTGTGGCCCGATGAATCCGGGTCGACCATCGGTCGGAGCGACAGCGGGCACGGAACGACGCAGCGGGGGCCTCAAGCGGAGGTCGAGCGACACATGTGGTCACTCGCCTCTTGAAAGCGTGAGGAAGAATGATTGGCGATCTGCCGGTTGCGCGTTCGTGGTGCAGGCTCGAACGGTTGGGTCCGGTGTTGACCGCGCGCGGGCACCCGGTTGCCTCGGTGGCGGAACGCGCCCGAGCTCGTGCAGGCAAGGCGACATCGGGCCGTTCTATTCGGCGATCGGGCGGCTCGGGCTCGGGGATGAGGCCCAGGGACACTACTACTCCGGCTGGGGCGTGAGGGGGACCACCGGAGGAGGGAGCAAGACGACCGAGACGGCGCTCGCCGCACTCATGAAGCGCTCCTGCGCCCTGGCGCAGGGGGAAGGGGTGACGGTCTACACGATCGGCGCGATGCCGAGTGTCCACACCCGGTGGCGCGACGCACTCGTCAAATGCTCGGGCGCGCCCGATACCGCGGACGCGGACCGCGAAGCATTCTTCTTCCATGCCGCGGACAGCGCGGCGCTCGACCGTGCGTTCCGGGCGATCGCCCGGCGCGTGCTCATCTTCCGGCGCGTGAGCTAGGCGGCAAACGGTCCGGCGGAACTCGGGGAAGCGCGAAGATGCCATCCACGATCCGCGGTGGAGATCACCTGCCTTGAAAGGTGTAGACCACTTCCCTCTTTACCGCCAGCACTGCCTCTGACGGTTGGCCGGGCTGTTCCAGCAGTTGGATGCGGGCCCTCCCGAGAGGCGGCAGCAACGAGGGGCGAACGACGGCCTTCAGATCCGCAGGAATCGTCCCTTCGGTCATTACGGTAATCGCCGCGCCTGCGCCTACGGCGTCGCGGATGATCTCTTCGCTGGGGCTGCTCAGGGCGACGCGCCAGGCAAGGTTGCGGCTCTTGAGCGCAGCAATCCCGGTCTCCCGCAGCGAGCAGCCCTCCGGAAAACACGCTATCGCCAGCGGCGTAGACTCGTCGAATACGAAATCCGGCGATGCCACCCATTGCAGCCGCGGACGGGACAGCAGCGTGGCCGGGCGAGACTCCTCGATCGAGGTGACGATGGCAAGGTCGAGCTCGCCCAGGCGTGTCTGCTCCTCGAGCACGCGACAGGGTTGGCAGACGATGTCCAGCTCGATCGCGGTGTACCCCTCATGCAGGTGCTGGCGCAGCCGGGACAACAACTCGCTCCCGTGACTCTCGCCGACTCCCAGCCGTACCCGCCCGGAGACCAGCCGGGCCGTGGCCCGGTCGAACAGACGATCGTGCATGTCAACCAGCGAACGCGCCTGGGGAAGCAGATCCTGGCCGGCCGAGGAGACCTTCACGTTGTGACGGCCGCGGTCGAACAGCCTTTGCCCGAGCTGGTCTTCCAGCGTCTGTATCCGAACGGACATTGTGCCTTGGGAACATCCCAAGCGTTCGGCGGCGGTGGAGAAGCTCTTCTCCGTGGCGACCACCAGGAAGGAACGCAGAAGCTTGGTATCGATATCGACCATGATCGATAATTGAATATGACAATAATGGTTGTTCGTCAATTCCTGCGTCTGCGGGGACGAATGGTCTGCCGGATGTGTTCGAGAGCACCATGGCAGCTCCGCCCGGGCCGGAACCCGTACGACTATTGAGACCATCAAGCGCACCCTGGACAAAGACAATCGCAAATGGTCGTCGAAACGGGCTACCGCGGCTCCAGTGTGCGCCGATCGCATCGGAAACTGCCTTGGCTTACGCGACGGACGACCCCGGCCGCATCGCATCCATGCTTCTCAACCGGGACGCCCGGCTCAGGCGTCCCCCGGGGACGGGGCGTGGCCGCTTCGGATGGAACCGATGCGGTGGAGGCGCAGCCCGATACGGCCCTGCGGGCCTGCCCAGGACGAGGACAGGGCGATTGGTCGCCCGCAAGCCGGCCCTCCCTCGTCCTGAGCCGCCCCGGAAGAGCCTGCCCCGAGCCTGTCGAAGGGGGGCGGGTCGAAGGACGGCCTGCGGACGCGTTCCGAAGGCCGGGCATGCGCCCGAGCCGGCAGCCCGGACCCGTTCGATTGCTGTCCGGATCGGGCGAGTGAGGTGGGGCCGCGGCGCGGGCTAGGCCGCCTTCGCCTCCCGGATCGCCTGCCAAACGGCCAGCGGCGTGGCCGGCATCTGGAGGTCCGAGACGCCGAGCGGGCGCAGCGCATCGAGGATGGCGTGCATGACCGCCGGCAGCGCGGCGACGGTTCCGGTCTCGCCCGCGCCCTTGACTCCCAACGGGTTGGTCGCGCAATGGACCTCGACGTCGTCAAGCAAGAAGGACGGCAGGTCGTCGGCGCGCGGCATGCAGTAATCCATGAAGGAGCCGGACTGGAGCTGGCCCGATTCCTCGTCATAGACGACGTGCTCGAGCAGCACCTGGCCGATGCCCTGGGCGAGCCCGCCATGCACCTGGCCCTCGAACAGTAGCGGGTTGACGATCAGCCCCGAATCGTTGACCGCCGAGTAGCGCAGCAGCTCCACCCGGCCGGTCTCGGGGTCCACCTCGACCTCGCAGATGTGACAGCCATTGGGAAAGTTGCCGTTGGTCGGCGTGAAGCTGCCCGTCGCCTCCAGCCCGATGCCGAACGCCTCGGGCCAGCCGACGGGCATGAACGACGCCCTGGCAACATCGACGATGCCGATCGACTTGTCGGTGCCGGCGACGGTGAAGCTTCCGTCCGCGAACTCGATGTCGGCCTCCGCCGCCTCCATCAGATGGGCGGCCATGCGCTTCGCCTTGGCGATCACCTGGTCGGCGGCGTCCTTGAGCGCCGCCCCGCCGACGGTGACCGAGCGCGAGCCGTAAGTGCCCCGCCCGTAGGCCACCTGGTCGGTGTCGCCCTGCACCAGGCGGATGCTCTCGAACTCCACGCCGAGCCAGTCCGATACCATCTGCGCGTAGACCGTCTGGTGGCCCTGGCCGTGGCTGTGCGTGCCGGCGGCGATTGTGACTCCGCCCGCCGGGTCGAAATAGAGCTGCATGCGGTCGTTGAAGGGCGCGCCGATCTCGATGAAATAGGTGACGCCGAGACCGCGCAGCCGTCCCGCCGCCTCGGATGCCGCCTTGCGGCCGGCGAACCCGTCGCGGTCGGCGAGCGCCACCGCGCTGTCGGCGATCTTCTCGAACTCGCCGGTGTCGTAGACCGTCATGATCGCGTTCTGGTAGGGCATGTCGGCGGGCTTGATGTAGTTGCGCCGCCTGAGCTCGACCGGGTCGATGCCGAGCTCGACCGCCGCCTGGTCGACCAGCCGCTCGACGATGTAGCAGGCCTCCGGCCGGCCGGCGCCGCGATAGGGCGCCACCGTGTTGGTGTTGGTGAACACCGCGTTGATCGAGAGCCAGGCGGCGGGCAGGTCGTAGTTCCCGGCATACATGGTCGAGCCCAGCCCGACCGGCACGCAGCCCGCCTCGCCGAGATAGGCGCCGACCGCATGGTCGGTCTCGGCGCGGAGCGCGAGGAAGTTTCCCTCCGCATCGAGCGCCAGCGCGGCCTCGGTCACCGCGTCCCGCGCATGGGCGTCGCTCTGCAGGCTCTCCGTACGGTCGGCGGTCCAGCGCACCGGGCGTCCGAGCCGCCTCGCGGCGATCACGCAGAGCGCGTCCTCGGGATAGACCGCGTTCTTCATCCCGAACCCGCCGCCGACATCCGGACTGATCACCCGGAAATTCCCCTCCGGCTTGTGGAACACGTACGAGAGATGGCTGCGCTGGGCATGCGGCGACTGGTTCTCGGTGTACATCGTCACGTGGTCGGTGGCCGACCGGTACTCGACGATGGTCGCCCGCGGCTCCATCGCATTGCAGCTCAGCCGGTTGTTCGAGAGGCTGAGCCGCGTGACATGCGCGGCGCGCGCGAAGGCGGCATCGGTCGCCGCCCGGTCGCCCCGCTCGACGGTGAACCAGATATTGTCCGGCGCCTCGTCCCACACCGCGGGCGCGCCTTCGGCGGTCGCCCGCCCGGGCGCGGTCACCGAGGGCAGGACCTCGTAATCGACCGCGACGGTCTCCGCCGCGTCCATCGCCCGGTCCAGCGTCTCGGCCACCACGAAGGCGACCGGCGTGCCGACATGGCGCACCCGGTCGCCGGCGAGCACCGGGTGCAGCGGGCTGAATTTGGGCGGCGGCGCGCCGAACGCCATCGGCGGGATGAAATGCGGGATGCCGTCGACCCCGTCGGCCTCGACATCTTCCCGGGTGAGCACCAGCACGACTCCGGGCGCGCGGCGCGCGGCTTCCACGTCGACCGAGCGGATGCGGGCAGCCGCGTGCGGCGAGCGCAGGACGTAGCCGTGCACCTCGCCCGGCAGAACGATGTCGTCGACATAGCGGCCCTCGCCCTTGAGAAAGCGCGGGTCCTCCGTGCGCGCAACCGGCTGTCCGACACCGAACTTCATCCCAAGCCTCCCGGTCATTCGAGAATCGCCGCAGTCTCGCGACCGGCCGCTTTGCTGTAAAGCGGGGTCTTCCCCTCGGGCCGCGCGCGGGGCATCCTGCGCCCGGGAAGGCAATCGAGGCGAGCGGGAGCGACGGATGAGCAGCGCACGCGTGCCGCTGATCGACATCGAACCCTATTTCGGCGGCGACGAGGCGGACCGCCGCCGGGTCGGCAAGGCGATCGGCGCGGCCTGCGCCGATATCGGCTTCTTCTCGATCTCCGGCCACGGCGTGGACGCGGGGATCGTGGAACACCTGCGCCGGACGTCGCACGAATTTTTCGCCCGGCCGGATGCGGAGAAGCGTGAATGCGTGCACCCCGTGGCCGGCACGCCAAGGGGCCTCCGGGTCTATGAGGGCGAGGCGCTCGGCCGCGCCGCCGGCCGGGCGGCGCCGCCCGACCTCAAGGAATTCTACCACTTCGGCAGGGAGTCCTGGCCGGACGATCCCTACTACACCGGCGACGAGGGGCAGCGCTATTTCATCCCCAATATCTGGCCCCGACGCCCGGCCGCCTTCCGGCGGGCGGCGGGCGCCTACTACGCGGCGATGGAGGCGCTGGTCGGCCACCTCATGCGGCTTGCCGCGCTGGCGCTCGACCTCGACGAGGGCTGGTTCGACGACAAGATCGACCGCCACGTGACCGCCATGCGGATCAACCACTACCCGCCGCAGCCGATCGCCCCGCCGGAGGGCCAGATCCGCGCAGGCGCACATACCGATTTCGGCACCTTCACCATCCTGATGGGCGAGGACGAGCCGGGCGGGCTCCAGGTGCAGGACCGCGACGGGCGCTGGTACGACGTGGAGACCCGGCCCGACGTGTTCGTGGTCAATGTCGGCGATCTGTTCCGGCGCTGGACCAACGACGTCTGGACCTCGAACTTCCACCGCGTGGTCAACCCGCCGGCCGCCATCGGGCCGAGCGCGCGGCGCATCTCGATCGGCTTCTTCCACCAGCCCAACTACGACGCGGAGATCGCCTGCCTGCCGAGCTGCACCGACGCGGCAAGGCCGCCGCTCTACCGCCCGGTCGCCTCGGGGGCGTTCCGCGACATCCGCTACGACGAGACCGACATACCCGATACCCAGGCCGCGGCCATCTCCTAGGAGGCGAAGCATGGCGCACACCGAATTTCTGACCGTCGGCGGCAGCTCGATGGAGGTCTATGTCGACGCACCGGCGACGCCGGGCCCGCATGCCGGCGTGGTGGTCACCCATCACCGGGGCGCGCTCGACGACTTCACCCGGAAGTTCGTCGAGGGGCTCGCGGCCGAGGGCTATATCGCCGCGGCGCCCGCGTTCTACCACCGGCGCCCGGCGGGGGAGGACACGACGCAGTCGATGGGCGCGCTGGACGACAGGGAGATCGTCGCCGACATCGACGCGACGGCGGACTATCTCTTGGGCCGCGCCGACCGGCGCGACGGCGCGCTCGGCATCGTCGGCCACTGCATGGGCGGGCGCTCGGCGTTCATCGGCGCCTCGACCAACCGCGCCTTTACCGCCTGCGGCATCTTCTACGGCGGCAACATCTTCAAGCCGTGGGGCGAGGGCAACCCGGCGCCGATCGAGCGCGTCGGCGGGATCGGCTGCCCGGTCATCGGCTTCTTCGGCAACGAGGACGAGAACCCCTCGCCGGACGACGTGGCGAAGATCGGCGCGGCGATGACCGAGCACGGAATCGACCACGTCTTCCACGCCTACGACGGCGCGGGGCATGCGTTCCAGAACTTCCTCGGCCCCAACTACCGGGAAGAGCAGTCGCGCGACGCGCAGGCCAAGCTGCTCGACTTCTTCAGGCGGACCCTGGCGCCTTCCGCCTGACCGGGCGCGGCGATGGTGGCGGCGCGGCGGCATGTGGAGATCGCCGGCGCCGGGTTCGCCGGGCTGACCGCCGCCGCGGCCTTCGCCCGGCGCGGCTGGAGCGTCCGCGTCCACGAGGCGGCGGATCGGCTGCGCACCGCCGGCGCGGGCATCTACATCTACGAGAACGGGCTCAAGGTGTTCGAGGCGGTGGGCGCCTACGAGGCCGCCACGCAAGGCGCCTTCCCGGGCCGCGCGCGCGAGATGCGCGACGACGCCAACAACACCATCGCGCGCATCGAGTGGCCGGCCGACGGGCCGATGCGCATGTTCTCGATCGTCCGCCAGAACTGCATCGACGCGCTGGCGGCGGCGGCGAGGCGGGCGGGCGCCGAGATCGTCACCGCCTCCGAGGTCGCCGGCGCCGAGCCCGACGGCGTGCTGGTGCTCGCCGACGGGCGGCGGCTCGCGGCGGATTTGGTGATCGGCGCCGACGGGGTGGGCTCAGCCGTCCGCGACTCGCTCGCCCTCATGCGCTCGTTCCGGCGGCTGCCGGACGGCGCGATCCGCCTGCTGGTGCCGCGCACCGCGGACGAGCGCCGCGCCCCCGAGACGCAGAGCTATATCGAGTACTGGTCGGGAAGGCGCCGGCTGCTTTACACCCCGGTCTCCGACCAGGCGGTCTATCTCGCCCTGCTCTGCCCGCTGACCGACAGAAACGCCCAGCGCATCCCCGTCGATGTCGACCTCTGGACCCGGAGCTTCCCGCATCTCGCCGAGCTGTTTCCGCGGATCGGCGGGCGCGGGCGGTGGGACCCGTTCGTCGTCGTCCGGCTCAAGCGCTGGTCGAGCGGGCGGGTCGCGATGATCGGCGATGCGGCGCACGCCATGGCCCCCAATCTCGGCCAGGGCGGCGGCTGCGGGATGATGAACGGGCTCGCGCTCGCGGTGCATCTCGACCGGCAGCGCGACATCGAGGCCGGGCTCGCCGAATGGGAGCGCAGCGAGCGCCCGCTCACCGAGCACACCCAGCGCATCTCGACCGTCTACGGCTGGCCGGGAAGCTGGCCGCCCTGGCTGCGCGCCCGGTTCTACGATTTCGCCCACAGGAACCGCTGGATCGAGCGGCAGCGCCTGCGCACCGCGACCCATGTGCCGCTCGGCTGGACGCCCGATTGCGGCGTCCCGGCGGGGTAGGCCGCGCTATCCGCCGGACGCCGCGCGGGCGCGCAGCTCCGAGCGCAGCACCTTGCCGTTCGGAGTCTTGGGGAGCGCGTCGAGGAAGGCGATGGCGCGGGGGTACATGTAGGGCGGGGCGGTCGCCTTGAAATGCGCCTGGAGCGCCCGGGCGAGCGCCCCGCCCGCGGCAAAGCCCGGCGCGGCGACGACATACGCCTTGACGATGGCGTCGCGCAGGCCGGCGGGATCGGGCGCCGGCACGCAGGCGCAGTCGAGCACCGCCGCGTGGCCGAGCAGCGCCGTCTCGACCTCGACCGGGGAGATGTTGTGGCCGGCCGAGACGATCATGTCGTCGTGCCGCGCGACATAGCGGAACCGGCCCTCCGAATCCCGCGTGACCACGTCGGGAAAGACGTTCCAGCCATCCCGCACCAGCGCGCGCTGGCGCTCCTCGTTCCGCCAGTAGACAGTGCCGGTGCAGCCTTTGACCGCCAGCAGCCCGCGCTCGCCGTCCGCCACCGGGGCGAGGGTGTCCGCATCCAGCACCGCCACCTCGTAGCCCGGCGAGGCGCGGCCCATGGTGCCGGACCGCGCGGTCCGGCCCGGCTCGCTCGCGGTGACGAAGCAGTGGAACAGCTCGGTGGTGCCGATGAACTGCTCCAGCACCGTCCCGCTGGCCTCGCGCCACAGCGTCTCGGTCTCCGGCGAGAGCGGCTCGCCGCCGGTCATGGCGCGCCTGAGGCTCGCGATCCGGCCGCGGTCGAGCCCCGCCGCCATCATCCGGCAGTAGGACACGACCGCCGCGAACACGGTGACGCCGCGGCGTTCGATCGCGGCGAGCGATGCCTCGACCGACTTGTCGGGCTCCAGCACGGCGGCCGAGCCGAAGCGGGCGGGGAAGATCACGAACAGCCCGTAGCCCAGCGAGAACGGGATCGAGGGCGGGCCGCCGATCACGTCGTCCTCGGTCGGGCCGATGCAGTGCTTCCAATACGAATCGGCCGACGCGATCAGGTCGCGGTGGCAGTGGCAGGCCCCCTTGGGCCGCCCGGTCGAGCCCGAGGTGTAGACGATCAGGGTGAGATCTTCCGCATGGCTGTCGAAATAGGCGGGCGCGGGCTCTTCCTCCGGCAACAACGCCGGCAACGACGGCAGGGTCCTGTCCGTGCCGCCGTCGGCGATCGCCAGGGTGACGGCGGGTGCCGCCGCGACCGCCGCCGCCATCTCGTCGAGCAGCTCGGCGCTCGCGAGAGCGAACCGCGCCCCGGAATCTTCGATGCGAAAAGCGAGGTCGTCGGCGCGGAGCTGGACATAGGTCGGGATCGGCACCGCGCCGATGGCATGCGCCGCCAGCAGCACGTAGACCAGCACAGGCGTGTCCGCGATGCGCACCACGACGCGGTCCCCGGGCGCCACCCCGAGCGCGCGGAGCGCCGCCGCGTGGCGCAGGACCCGGGCGCGGAGCGCACGATAGTCGATCGCCTCGTCGCGGTGGTAATAGGCGATGCGCCCGCCCCAGCCCGACCCCAGCGCTCCTTCGAGCAGAATCTCGGCCACGTTCATGCGCGCCGGGTAGTCCATCCCGGCGAGGTCGAAGCGAAGGTCGGGGCGCGCGTCCGCCGGGCAGAGCTCGCGGTACTTGTTCATGCGCCTGGCAGGAAATGCGGGCCAGGCTCAGGCGCGGCCGAGCGTGTCCAACAGCCTCCCATAGCCCGGCACCGGGTCGTGGATGTCGAGCCGCTTCAGGCTGTGCCAGACCATTGCCTGGTTGCTGGTCACCACGGGCTTGTCGAGGTCGCGCTCCAGCGGCTCGATCGCCTCGGCGGCGCGGATCGCCGTGCAGGAGATGAAATAGGCGTCCGCCGCCTCGTCCCGCTGGCGCTTCACCCGGCGGTACCATTCGCCGGGCTCGACGGCGATCATCGCGGTGCCGCTGCCCGTGATCCCCATCCCGCTCTCGCTGAGCACCGAGATCTGGTGGCTCTCCAGATAGGCGATTTCGCGGTCGTTGGTCTCCTGGGTATAGGGGGTGGTGAGCGCAATGCGCCTGACGCCGAGCGTGTCGAAGGCGTCCATCACCGCCTTCGAGGTCGAGGTCGCGGGCGTCGCGGTCCTGTCCTCGATGCGCGCGATGATGTCGTCGTCGAAACCCGGCCTGAACATCGACGCCGCGGTGCAGTGAAAGACGATCAGGTCGACCTCGGCGTCAGCGAGCAGGCTCGCCCCCTCTTCCACGCCCTCGACCATGCCCAAAATGTCGTCCTCCGTGGAGCCGGCGAGCCGGAGCCTGGTGGTGTGGACCGAGACGCCGTCGGGCGTCATCGCTTGGACCAGCGGCTCGGCGGCCGAGTTGACCGAGGGCAGCAGCATGCCGATGCGGGCGCGCCAACCGTACATTCGAAGCTCCATCCGATTGCGTCGCGGCGCCGAGCCTCGCATCTCGCCCGCCTCGCGGCAAGCCGCGGTGGCGGGTCGGTGGCGGGTCGGCTTGACGTTTGACCGCTTGACAGGCTGCGGACGGGCTCCGAAATTCGATCCCTGCGCAGCGGGGAGCCGCGCCACCACGCGCGGCCCGCAAGGAGAAAAAGTGGTATTGCCCGCCCAACCGTGGGCTGGAGCGGAAGGCGATGGAAAACTCGTACAGTGTCCAGGTGTTCCAGTGCGAGGAGTCGGGTGCGTATGTTGGGACAAGCGAGGACATCCCCGGTCTGACCCTGGAGTCCGAGAGCCTTGGCGGATTGCTGGAGGCCGTCATGGAGATGGTCCCGCAACTCATCGAACACAATCTGGGCGTGCCGAAGGATGCCGACGTGCAGGTTTTGGTGCGCGTGCGGGCTCCATCCAAGTCCGGGTCCGAGGCTTCACGCCGCCGCGTCCAGTCGTCCTCCGCTCCGAGGCCCCGCTATGTGGTCGAGGAAGAACCGGGCCTCTCCTACGCCTGACAGGATTCGTCCGTGGCCACGTATGAGCGTAGGATCAAACGTCTCCTGAAACAGGCCGGTTGGGCGAAAGTGCGTCAGGGCCGATCCAGCCACGAGCAATGGCAGCACCCGGACAATCCCGGTTAACCATCACGGTTCCGAGCAAGATCAGGAGCCGACACACCGTCAACGCCGTTCTCGGTCAGGCCGGGCTGGACGAAAAGGTGTGATCGGCTGATCCGGCGGCATCTCGGACCTCACCGCGCGTCGCCGAGCGCGACGGCGGCGAGGCCGGCGACGATCAGGGCGAGGCCGGCGAGGTTGGTGACGGTGAGCGCCTCGCCGAGGATCGCGGCCCCCCCGAGCATCCCCGCCACCGGCGTCGCGAGAAACAGGAGCGAGGCGGTGATCGCCGGCAGCGAGCGGGCGATGGCGACGGCGCCGAGGATGGTGAGCGCGGTCGCCAGCGGGCCGGAGTAGAGCAGCAGCCAGAACAGGGTTTCCGACCAGCGCACGGTCTCGCCCGCCTCGACGACGAGGGCGAGCGGCGCCGCCACCAGCGCCGCCGCGAGGAGCTGCCAGGGGGCGAGCTGGAACGGGCTGAGCCGCCAGACATGGCGCCGCATGTGCAGGATGGGGATCGCCCAGACCACCGACGAGGCGACCAGCAGCAGATTGCCGTAGACCACATCGCCGTCCGACCAGTCGAAGCCGATCGGGTTGAACATCACGCCGAGCCCGCCGAGGCCGAGCGCGAGCCCCGCCGCCTTGAGCCGGGTCAGGCGCTCGCCGAACAGCAGGATCGCCGCCGGCGTCACCCAGAGCGGGGTGATGAAGGAGAGCAGCGACGCCCTTCCGGCCTCGGCGAATTCGAGCCCCATGACCGTCATCGCCGGATAGATGCCCATCATCAGCACCCCGATGGAGACCACCGCCGGCATGTCGTGCCGCCCCGGCAGGCGGAGCCGGCCGAGCACGGCGAGCGCGGCGAACAGGCAGAGCGCGGTCGAGCCCATGCGGACGCAGCTCAGCCAGACCGGCGGGATCGAGCCGAGCGCGATCTTCAGCACCGGCCAGTTGACCCCCCAGACCGGCAGGCAGAACGCCAGCAGTGCGTATGCGGCCCCGGGCCCCAGCGGCGGGTGCCGGGGGTTCGCCGGCGCGCTCAAGCCGGCACCCGGCGGCGCGCGGTCAATAGGGGGTGCCGTCGCGCCGGGTGAACCGCCTCGCCGGGGCGGCGACCGTCTTGTCGAGGATCAAGTCGTCCTCGGTGTAGTGCACGCGGTCGGCGGTCGCGCGCGTGCCGATTTCGAGGAACTCGACATCGTCCCCGGTGCGGTTCTCCAGCCGGTGCCCGTCCCCGCTGCCGGCGGGAAAGCCCGCCACATGGCCGGGTCCGAGACGCTGTTCGCCGGAATCGCAGACCAGCGTCGGCTCGCCGGAGACGACGAAGACGAACTCGTCCTCGCCGGTATGCCAGTGGCGCAGCGCCGAGATCGCCCCGGGCGCGAGACGGGTGAGGTTGACGCCGATCTGGGTGAGCCCCAGCGCATCGCCCAGCACCTTGCGGAACTTGCCGGTCAGCGCCGTGTCCCAGGGCGCCGGGTAGGGCTGGCGCTCCTCCCCCTTCACGGTCGCGGGGTCGAGGGCGGGGGCCCGAAGCTCGTCTGCCATGCGTTTCTCCTGCGTTGGAGGCGGGTCGCCGGGTCGTAGTGGGTATCCGTCGCGCGCGCAAGCGGCTCCCGGTGACGCGGCGCGCGCCGCCATTCGCCCTCCTATTGCCCCCACCGACATGGTCACGCCCAACCACGTCATGGCCGGACTTGCCCCGGATCACAGTCTGGGCATGACGGGGGGTGGCATGCCGGGGGAGGCCATCGCCGGGAAACGCCGGCTAACCGTCCGCCCTGACGATCAAATTGCCGAGGCGGTCGACGGTGCCGGCGAGGCCGGGGTCGATGAAGGCGGTGGCGTCGTCCTGTTCGAGGATCGCCGGGCCCTCCACCGTCATGCCGACGGGAAGGGCGAGGCGGTCGTAGACCGCCGTCTCGTGCCACGCCCCCTCCCACCAGACGCGCCGCGAGCCCCTGAGCGCGGCCTCCGGCGTGCCGCCGGGGGGCGGGGCGAGCGCGGCGAGGTCGAGCTTGCGGCGCACCCCGATCGCCGCCGTCCTGAGCGACAGCAGGCGCACGCCGATCCCCTCCAGCAGGCGCCCGTAGGTCTTGCGGTAGGCGGTCTCGAACGCGGTCCGGATCATCGCGAGCGACACGTCGGTCGCGCCGCCCGTGAGGCGCGCGGGCAGCGGAACCGGAACCGTATGGGTCTGGCCGATATAGGACATGTCGAGCTCGAAGGCGGTCTCCAGGCGCTCCAGCCCCGCGCCTGAGCGCCGCAGCAGCGCGAGCCCGCGCTCGGCGGTCTCCGCCATCTCGGCATCGAGCGCGGCCACGTCGAGCGCGTCGAGCGGGCGGTTGATGGTGTGCACGAAGTCGTGGCGCATGTCGGCGATGACGCAGCCGAGTGCGCTGGTCACGCCGGGGAAGCGCGGGATCAGCGCGGCGCCGAGCCCGACATCGCGGATCAGCGCGCCGACATGGAGCGCGCCGCCGCCGCCGAACGGCATGGCGGCGAAGATCTTGGGGTCGTAGCCGCGCTCGATGGAGACCAGCCGGATCGCGCCTGCCATGCTGGAATTCGCCACCTTGACGATCGCCTCGGCGGCCGGCGCCACGTCGAGCCCGAGCGGCGCGGCGACATGCTCGCGGATGGCCGCCCGGGCGGCGCCGACATCGAGCCGGCCGAGCCCCTCGCCGATCGGGCGGTCGGGGTCGATGCGCCCGAGCGCAAGGTTGGCGTCGGTCACCGTCGGGCGGTCGTTGCCGCGGCCGTAGCAGGCGGGACCCGGATCGGCGCCCGCCGATCGCGGGCCGACGGCGAGGAAGCCGCCGCGGTCGACCGCGGCGATCGAGCCGCCGCCGGCGCCGATGGTGGTGATCTCGATCATCGGCGTGCGCACCACGAGGCCGAAATCGATCGCCGCCTGGGCGCAATAGGCGCTCCTGCCGTCGGCGACCAGGGCCACGTCGAAGCTGGTGCCGCCCATGTCGCAGGTGATCACGTTGGCGAAGCCCGCCGCCTCGGCGATGCGCGCGCCGGCGATCACCCCCGCCGCCGGCCCCGACAGGGTCGTCCGGACCGGGAGAGAGCGCGCGGTGTCGACCGACATCACCCCGCCATTGGACTGGACGATCAGCAGCTCGGCATCGATCCCGCGCTCCGCGAACCCGGCCTCGACGCCCTCCAGATAGGCGCCGAAGACGGGCTGCAGGCAGACATTGAGCGCCGTGGTCGAGGCGCGCTCGAACTCGCGGATCTCGGGCAGGATCAGCGAGGACGCGTTGACGTGGTCGTTGGGCCAGACCGCGCGCACCGCCTCCAGCGCGGCGCGCTCGTTCAAGTCGTTGGCGTAGGCGTTGATGAAGACGATGCCGACCGCCTCGCAGCCGCGCTCAAGCAGGGTCTGCGCGGCCCGCCTCGCCTCGCCGGAATCGACCGGCTTGCGGATCGTCCCGTCGGCAAGCGTGCGCTCGTCCACCTCGACGGCGAGGTCGCGCGTCACCACCGGCCGGTAGCTGCCCCACAGCCCCCAGGTGTTGGGCCGGTCGCGCCGGCGCATCTCCAGCACGTCGCGGAAGCCGCGCGTGGCGATCAGCCCGGTGCGCGCGGCCTTGCGCTCGAGCAGCGCATTGGTGCCGACCGTGGTACCGTGGACCACCGAGCCGATCTCTGCCGGATCGTCCACCGACGCCTCGATGCCGCGCAGGAAGCCCTTCGCGATATCGTCGCGGACCGACGGTACCTTGCCGATGCCGTACCGGCCGCTACGCTGGTCGAGCCAGAACACGTCGGTAAAGGTGCCGCCCACGTCCACGCCGATGCGAATTCCGCCGTGGACATTAGGTCTTTTTGACTGTTTATCAATACTTTGTGGCATCGCATCGACCCGGAACACAC
>JAPPGP010000108.1 GCA_028821395.1 Defluviicoccus sp. | reverse complement strand
CACCGGCTGCGGGCGGGGCGGCGGGCGCTCGCCGGCGGGGGCGGGCCAGTCGGGAGGCCGGGCCTTGACGTCGAACCGCGCCGCGACGCCCGCATCGCCCGCCCGCCACGCCGCGATCTCGACCGCGAAGAAGCGGGCGAATCCAGCGCCGGGGCGGTTCAGCCAGTCGAGCGTCACAAGGTGCTCGTCGTGGAACCGCGCCGCGAGCCAGACCGCGGCGGCGGCGTCGAGCCCCGCCGCGTAGGCCATGAGCTGGCCGAGATGGCGGTGGTCGGCCGGGCCGAGCTGGGCCTCGATCACCACCGGCGATCCGCTGGCGGCGTCGCGGCACAGGAGATCGGCGCGGAACCGCCCGACCCGCTGCTCCAGCGCCTCGGGCTCGAGGTCGAGCCGGAGCGCGTCGCCCAGCCGCCGCAGGGACTCCGGCGCCGCCAGCCAGGGGACGAAATCGGCGCGCTCGCCCGGCCAGACGCGGCTCGGCTCGACCCGCTCCAGCCAGCCGATCGGGCGCTCGTCCATTGCCGCTGCTCTCCCTGCCGCGCGGGACCATCCGGGCACGAAAAAGGGCGCCGGCTCTTCCGGCGCCCATTTCGCGACTGTGGCA
Organism: Defluviicoccus sp.; assembly: GCA_028821395.1. Lineage (GTDB taxonomy): Bacteria > Pseudomonadota > Alphaproteobacteria > MPNO01 > MPNO01 > MPNO01. Next base: position 4,278 of record JAPPGP010000108.1, on the reverse strand, counting down.
AATATACTCCAAAACGTGTCCCATATCAAGTGTTTTTTTTCTTATTCCGTCATGGCTGGCCTCCGGAACGGGTCCGGGGGTGTTCCGAGCACCCATGCGGGCTCCCGGCGCGCATGGCGACCGGCAGGGAGAGGCGGCGGCGCCAGCGGGTGCCCGGATCGAGTCCGGGCCTGACGTGGTGGGGGCGTAGCGGGGAGATTTCTCCGCCGCGCCGCCCGCCACCCCAAGCCCTCATCCCGAGCGGCCCGCCAGAGGCGGGCGCGGCGAAGGACGCTCACCCCGGGGTCAGCTCGAACCCCTCATAGCCCGACGCCGCGACGGCGGCGCATTTCTTCATGTAGGACGGCATGCCGCCGATATAGGGCATGAAGACGCGCGGCTTGCCGGGGACGTTGGCGCCGAGATACCACGAGCTGCAATTGTAGCGCAGCGTCTTCGAGGCCACCTCGTTGCCGTGCTCGACCCACGCGTCCTGGGCCTCCAGGCGGGGCTCGATCTCCCGTATCCGGTTGTCGCGCAGGTATTCCAGGCAGGCGGCGATCCACTCCACGTGGTGCTCGATGGTCGGCATCATGTTGGACAGCACCGAGGGGCTGCCGGGGCCGGTTATCGTGAACAGGTTGGGGAAGCCGTTCGACATCAGGCCGAGATACATGCGCGGCCCCGCCCGCCACGCCTCGGCGAGGGCGCGCCCGCCCCTGCCGCGTATGTCGATGCGGGCGAGCGCTCCGGTCATCGCGTCGAAGCCGGTCGCCAGCACCAGGTCGTCGAAGCGGTATTCCTCGCCGCCCGCGGTCAGCCCGCCGGGCACGATCCGGCCGATCCCGTCCTCGCCGAGCGGCACCAGCTCGACATTGGGCCGGTTGAAGGCGGCATAGTAGTCGTCGCCGAGGGAGAGCCGCTTGCAGCCGATGACGTGCCGGGGCGTGAGCTTCTCGGCGGTCTCGGGGTCCCTGACGGTCTCGCGGATCTTCTGCCGGACGAAGTCCTGCGCCCGCCGGTTCGCCGCCTCGTCGAAGCCGAAATCGCGGTAGCTGTTTAGGAAGCCGATCCCGCCATGGTCCCAGGCGCGGGCCAGCGTCTCGCGGCACTCGTCTTCCGGCACCGCGAGCGCGGATTGTTGGGCGATGGCCACCGCGAACCCGCCAAAGGTCTTCCTGGCGGCGGCGCGCAGCTCGGGGTAGCGCGCCTTGATGTCGGCCTGCTCGGCGGCATCGAGTGGCCGGTTGTTGGCCGGCACGACATAGCTCGCGGTGCGCTGGAACACGGTGACGCGGGCGGCCTCCCTGGCGATCTCCGGGATCGCCTGCACCGCCGACGAGCCGGTGCCGATGACGCCCACGAGCCGGCCCGAGAAATCGACCGTCTCGTGCGGCCAGCGCCCGGTGTGGAACACCCGCCCGGCGAAATCGTCGAGCCCCGCGAAATCCGGCCGGTTCGCCGCCGACAGGCAGCCGGTCGCCATGATGCAGCTGCGCGCGAGGAATTCCTCGCCGGTGTCGGTCGCGACCCGCCAGAGGGCTTCATCCCCGTCCCACGCCGCCGAGGCGACGCGCGTGTTCAGCGAGATGTCCGGCCACAGCTCGAACCGGTCGGCGACGTGCTCGGCGTAGCGCAGGATCTCTGCCTGTGCGGGGTAGCGCTCGGTCCACTCCCAGTCCTGCGACAGCGCGTCGTCGAACTGGTAGCAGTAGAACATGCTTTCGACGTCGCAGCGCGCGCCGGGGTAGCGGTTCCAGTACCAGGTCCCGCCGACGCCGGACCCCGCCTCGACCGCGCGGGCGGCGAAGCCCGTGCCGCGCAGCTTGTGCAGCATGTAGAGCCCGGCGAAGCCGGCGCCGACGATCAGCGCGTCGAGTCTGGTGGGCTCGGGCATGGCGTCCACCCCCTCGTCATGGCTGGCCCCCGGAACGAGTCCGGGGGTGTTCCGGGCACCCATGCGGTCTCTCCGCGCGCATGGCGGCCCGCAGGGAATGGTGGCGCCGGTGGGTGCCCGGAACACCCCCGGACTCGTTCCGGGGGCCAGCCATGACGGGTTGGGGAAGAGGACGCCCGCTCACGCCGCCCCGCCTTCCCCGACCGCCGCGCCGAAGGCGCGGAACAGGGCGCGGTTGACCGGGTTGGTCTGCGGGTCGTGCTCGGCATGCCACTGGACGCCGAGCGCGAAGCCGGAGGCGCCGGCGATGCGGATGGCCTCGATGGTGCCGTCCTCCGCCACCCCTTCGACGACGACGCGCTCGCCCGGCTCCAGGATGCCCTGGCCGTGCAGCGAGTTGACGCGGATGGTCTCGCGGCCGAACAGGCGCGCGAACGCGCCGCCCGGAACCAGGCGCACGTCGTGGCGGTCGGCGAAGACGACGTTCTGGTCGGGATGGATCTCGCCGTTCTCCAGCCTTGTGGCGCGGTGGTTCATGCGCCCGGGCAGGTCGCGGATCTCCGGATGAAGCGTGCTGCCGAAGGCGACCCCCATCTCCTGGATGCCGCGGCAAAGGCCGAGGATCGGCACGCCGCGCGCGATACAGGCCTCGGTCACCCGGAGCGCCACCGCGTCGCGCTCCCGGTCGTAGGGCTCGTGGCTGGGGCTGGGCTCGACGTTGAAATGCGTCGGATGGACGTTGGACCGCCCGCCGGTCAGCAGCACCCCGTCGACGCAATCCAGCAGCGCGGCGATATCGGTCACGTCGGGCGCGCCGGCGAACATCACCGGCAGCGCGCCGGCGACCTCGGAGACCGCGCGCAGATTCTTCTCGCCCACCAGCTGCGCCGGGTAGCGGTCGTTGACCAGATGCCTGGAGCCGATGATGCCGACCAGTGGCTTTGGCATTGCTTCGCTTGCGTCCTCCTGGAAGCCGCGCCGCTCAGGCGGCGAACGGGTCGCGCACCATCACCGTATCCTCGCGCTCGGGGCTGGTCGAGAGCAGCGCGACCGGGGAATCGATCAGCTCCTCGATGCGGCGGATGTACTTTACCGCATCGGCCGGCAGCTCGACCCAGCTGCGCGCGCCCCTGGTGCTGTCCGACCAGCCGGCGAGGGTCTCGTAGACCGGGCGCACCGTCGCCTGGCCCAGCGCCGAGGCGGGGAAGCGGTCGAGCGGCCCGTCCGCGGTCTCGTATCCGGTGCACACCTTGAGCTCCGCCATGCCGTCGAGCACGTCGAGCTTGGTGAGCGCGATGCCGTCGATCCCGGCGATGCGGATCGCCTGACGCACCATCACCGCGTCGAACCAGCCGCAGCGCCGCTTGCGCCCGGTGACGGTGCCGAACTCGCGGCCGCGCTCGCCGAGGACCTGGCCGATTTCGTTGTCCTGCTCGGTCGGGAACGGCCCGGAGCCGACGCGGGTGGTGTAGGCCTTGGTGATGCCGAGCACGTAGTCGATCGCGCGCGGGCCGAGCCCGCTGCCGGCCGCCGCCTGGCCGGCGAGCGTGTTCGACGAGGTGACATAGGGGTAGGTGCCGTGGTCGACGTCGAGCATCGCGCCCTGCGCGCCCTCGAACAGGATGCGCCTGCCCGCCCGCCTGGCCTCGTCGAGGCGGAGCCAGACCGGGGCGGCGAAGGGCAGGATGCGCGGCGCCACGTCGCGCAGCCTGTCGAGCAGGTCGTCGCGGTCGAACGGCTGGGCGCCGAGCCCGCGCAGGAGCGCGTTGTGGTGCTCGAGAAGCTGGTCCACGCGGGGCGCGAGCCCGTCCGCGTCGGCGAGGTCGCAGAGCCGGATCGCCCGGCGCCCCACCTTGTCCTCGTAGGCCGGGCCGATGCCCCGCCCGGTGGTGCCGATGCGCGCGGCACCCCTGGCCGCCTCGCGGGCGTGGTCGAGCGCCGGGTGCAGCGGCAGGATCAGGCACGCGTTCTCGGCGACGCAGAAGGTCTTTGGCGTAACGTCTACGCCCATGCCGCGCACCGCGTCGATCTCGTCCAGGAGCGCCCAGGGGTCGACCACCACGCCGCTGCCGACGATCGAGAGCTTGCCCGGGCGCACCACGCCGGAGGGCAGCAGGCTGAGCTTGTAGGTCCGGCCGTCGATCACCAGGGTGTGGCCGGCGTTGTGCCCGCCCTGGAAGCGCACCACCACGTCGGCGCGCTCGGACAGCCAGTCGACGATCTTGCCCTTGCCCTCGTCGCCCCATTGCGAGCCGACCACCGCGACGTTCGCCATCCGCCTAACCTCACCCCACCGGGAGCACGCGGCCGGCGCGGCAGTGATGGGTGCAGCCCAGCCTCGCGGCCTCCTGCTCCGGCGCGCCCGCCGACTCGAGCCCGGCGACGGTGATCCAGCCCTCGGC
>JAPPGP010000178.1 GCA_028821395.1 Defluviicoccus sp. | reverse complement strand
CCGACGGTAGCACGAGCCCTTCTTATGATAAAGAACTTATGAGACGGAACACTAGTGCATCGACTGGCCGCCATCGACGTTGATGGTCTGGCCGGTGATGAAGTCGGAGCCCGGCGACATCAGGAACATCGCCGCGCCGACCAGGTCGTCGGGATATTGGTGGCGCCGGATGATGCGCCCGGGCGGCGGCTCGTTCTTCTGGGCGTAGTCGCCGGAGGAGGCGACCTGGGTGTCGCTCAGCGTGAAGCCCGGGGTGATCGCGTTGACGCAGATATTGTAGGGGCCGACCTCGGTCGCGAGCGAACGGGTCAGCCCGATCACGCCCGCCTTGGATGTCGAGTAGTCGAGCCGGTTGGGCGCGCCCATCCAGAACCGGCCGGACGAGATGTTGACGATCTTGCCGCCGCCCTGCGCCTTCATCTGGGGCACCACGGCGCGGCAGCAGACGAAGATGCCGCGCAGGTTGACCTCCATCACCCGGTCCCAGCGCTCGACGTCGATCTCCATCCAGTCGCCGCGCGGGAGCACGCTCATCAGCGAGGCATTGTTGAGCAGCCCGTCGATCCGCCCGAAGCTCTCGATTGCGGTCTCGGCCATGCGCTCGGCCTGGTCGGCGTCGCTGACATCGGTGGCGCAGGCCACCGCCTCACCGCCGGCCGCGCGGATCGCCGCCACGGCATCGTCATTGGCGTCCGCATCGATATCGGCCACCACCATCCTGGCGCCGGCTTCCGCCATGCGCTCGCAATAGACGCGGCCGATCCCCTTGCCGCCGCCGGTGACGACGATCACCCGGTCCCGGATGCTGAGGAGGGATGCGCTGTCGAAGCCGTCCGTCATGGTCGTTCCACCGTTCGAAATGCGGGCTATGGCCCGAAGCTGCGGTACAGCCAGGCGGCGATCTCCCCCTCCAGCGGGAAGGACAGCATGCCGAGGACCGAGTAGCCGAGCAGCCAGGGCATCAGATAAAAGCGGATCATGTAGAAGAACCAAGCAACGTAGAGCGGGATCATCGGCTCGACCAGGAAGCCCGGCGTGATCGGGCGAAACAGCCGGATGATCGGATCCGTCATCTTCACGAACACCCGCATGAAGAAGAACGAGGAATCCGTTGGCAGGAAGATGTTCATTCCGAACCGGCCGATCAGCGTCCACATGATCGCGCCCAGGATGTAGTCCTGGACCACCGCCCAGACCGGAAACGCCCCGCTCATTCACCGTCCCTCGCCGCAGGTCGGCCGCAGGATAAAAGAGATCGGGGGCGGAACAAGGTTCCGCCCCCGCTGCGAGTCACGCGCCGATGGGCGCTAGTGCGACGCCTCCAGGATGGTGGAGCCGCTGGGATCGCGGGTCGCGTCCACCATCTGCTGGACTTCTTCGTCGGGCGCCGGCGTCATCAGGCTGACGACCACCATGGCCACCAGGCTGACCGGCATTCCGATGATGCCGAACCGGAGATGGTCGAGACCGATCCACTGCTGGCCCGTGGTGTAGGTCCACCAGAGATAGATCGACCCGGCGGCAAACCCCAGGATCATCCCGGCCAAGGCCCCGGCCGTCGTCGCCCGTTTCCACCAGACCCCGAGGACCAGCGGGAAGAACAGGCCAGAGCAGGCAAAGCAGAAGGCCCAGGCGACCGCCCCCAGGATCCCGGTGAGCTGGAAGCTGGCGACGATGGCGCCGAGCGCACCGATCACGATGAGCAACACGCGGGCGACGATCAGACGGCGCGCGGTGTCGGCCTTCGGGTCGATGATCTTGTAGTACAGATCGTGGCTCAGCGCGTTGGCGATGGCCAGCAGCAGCCCGTCCGCCGTTGACATGGCGGCCGCCATGCCGCCGGCCGCGACGAGGCCCGAGATCACATACGGCAGACCCGCAATTTCGGGCGTCGCCAGGACGACGATGTCCGGCCGCATGAAGAACTCGTTGATCTGCAGGATGCCGTCCTTGTTGCCGTCGGTCACGGCGAGCATCCCGACCGAGGTCCACTGCTTGATCCATTCGAGGTTCTGCACCTGCTCGATGGACTTGCCGATGATCGCGGTCGCGAGGTTCGGATCGAACAGCTGCAGCTTGGTCAGCGTCGCCAGGGCCGGCGCGGTGAAGTACAGCAGGAAGATGAAGAACAGCGACCACGACACCGAGCGCCGGGCCGACCGGACGGTCGGCGTGGTGAAGTAGCGCATCAGGATGTGCGGCAGCGATGCCGTCCCCGCCATCATGCAAAGCGCGAGCGTGACGAACTTCCAGTTGTATAGGGCGCTGTCCTGGGGTCCGTTGTGCAGGCTGGTGAGGATTTTCACCCCGGGCACCTTCTCCAGGGCGGCCGCGCCGACGCCCAGCATCGGCTCCAGCTCGGCGATCCGCGCCACCGCCTCCCCGTAGGTGAAGTGCGGGATGATGCCGAAGCCCTGCTTGTTCGACATCCAGATCACCGGGATCAGATAGGCGATGATCAGCACGATGTACTGCGCCACCTGGGTCCAGGTCACGGCGCGCATCCCGCCCAGCATCGAACACAGCAGGATACCGAGGAGGCCGAACCAGACGCCGACCTCGAACGGGATGTGCAACGCGCGGGCGGCGATCGTCCCGGTCGCGTTGATCTGCGCCGTCACATAGGTGAACGACGTCACCACCAGGATGATCACGGCGACCAGCCGCGCCCAGTTCCCGCCATAGCGCGTGCCGATGAAGTCCGGCACCGTGTAGCAGCCGAACTTGCGGAGATAGGGCGCAAGCAGCGAGTTCACCAGCACGTAGCCGCCGGTCCAGCCGACCACGAAGGCGAGATAGCCGTGGCCGCCGAAATAGATGCCGCCGGCCAGCGCCACGAAGGAGGCGCCGGACATCCAGTCGGCCGCGGTCGCCATGCCGTTGAACACCGGCGGCACCTCGCGCCCGGCCACGTAGTAGGCCGACACCTGCATGGTGCGCGACAGCCAGCCGATGCCCGCGTAGATGGCGACGGTGAAGATGACGAAGAGGATGCCGATGGTGTCGGCGCCGACCCCCAGCAGCTCCAGGATCGCCATCAGGATGATGAAGACGACGAACCCGCCCGTATACGTGCCGTATATCTTGGGCAGGTTCTCGATAAAGTTCCCCTTGAACATGGCGGTCTCTCCTAGTCCTCTGTCTCGTCGCCGGAGAGACCGGCGTCTGAGTCGATCTTGTCCTGCTGCCAGTTCTGGTAGAAGATCAGCAGGACGAAAATGATCAGCGAGCCTTGGACTGCGAGGTAGTAGCCCAGCGGGAAGCCGATGAAGGACATCCCGTTAAGGCTATTGGCGAACCAGTGCACCAGGAGGGCGAAGACGAACCAGACCACCAGTACGATGATCGTGAGGTTCCTGGTCCTCTCCCAGTGGCGGGTCCGCTGGCCTGACGAGTCGGACATGCGATACCACCTTCTTAGGTCTGCGGTGAAGCGTTCCCCATGATCGGATCCGGCACGCTCTCCGGGCCGGTCACATGGTGTTGAAAGGTTACGCAGTGCGCACAAAAAGTGTCAAGTTGAAGGAATGCGGCGCGATTTGGCGAATCGTCAAGTATCCCTGAAGATGTTATCGGTTCTTGCCCGCCTTCCAGGGCCCTTCAAGAGTATCGCCGAGCGTTTTGACCGAACCCCCATAGATTCTGTCGAGTATCTGAACAGGTTCGCTCGCACCCGGGCCTCCTACGTGGCGCAGACCTCTCTCTTCGACTACTTGAAGGCGCGTATGGGAACGCAGTTCCGGGAGTATTTCATGGACGATGCGTTCTCGCGGGCGATTCATGATTCGTCGGTGAAGATCTTCGTGTCCTGCCTGTCGGACCTGACGGTTCACGCGGTGGCGGTGGTGGCGGACCCGCAGCGCCTGCAACGGTCCGAATGCGAGGCGATGGCGCGGCAATGCTTCGATCGGGGGATGCGCGAGGGCCTGGCCGACGTCGACAGCCGGAAAGTCCCTGCGGACGCCCGAAGCCGGTTCGACCGGAGGCTCCGCGAGACCGACTGGCCGGAGTCCGCAACCGGCGACGCGGCCTTTGTCCTCAGCCCGGCGGACTTGGTCCGCCACGCCCCCGTCATCGACGAATTCAAGAGACTCGACCGGCAGATCGTCGCCACCTCGATCGGCCACAAATGGCGCGAGGTCCGCAACACTTTCCGCAAGCGGGCCGTGCCCGAGCGGATCGCGGCCGACTGGCGGGCCATCCCGGTGCCCGATATCCGGCCCGGATCGAACGGGCACGGACCAGGCTCCAGGTCATGAGCACCCCGCAATACGTCTATGTCATGCGGCGGCTCGGAAAGGCCTATCCGGGAGGCCGGCAGGTCCTCAAGGATATCAGCCTGGCCTTCCTGCCGGAGGCCAAGATCGGCGTGCTCGGGCTCAACGGCGCGGGCAAGTCGACCCTGCTCAGGATCATGGGCGGGCTGGAGGCCGATTACAGCGGCGAGGCCTGGGCCGCGGACTCGATCCGCGTCGGCCATCTCGCTCAGGAGCCGGCGCTCGACCCGTCGACGACCGTGCGCGACGCCGTCCTCGAGGGCGTGGCCGAGACGCAGGACCTGCTCGCGCGGTTCGAGGCGGTGAGCGCCAGGTTCGCCGAGCCGCTCGACGACGAGGCGATGAATGCGCTGATCGAGGAACAGGCCGCGCTCCAGGAAGAGATCGACGCGGCCGATGCCTGGGATCTCGACCGCAGGGTGGAGATCGCAATGGACGCGCTGCGCTGCCCGCCGGGGGATGCCCGGGTCGCGACCCTGTCGGGCGGCGAGCGCCGCCGGGTGGCGCTTTGCCGGCTGTTGCTCGGCCAGCCCGATCTCCTGCTGCTCGACGAGCCGACCAATCATCTCGACGCGGAGTCGGTCGCCTGGCTCGAACGCTTCCTGCTCGACTATCCCGGCACTGTGGTCGCGATCACCCATGACCGGTACTTCCTCGATAACGTCGCCGGCTGGATCCTCGAGCTCGACCGCGGCCACGGCATCCCGTGGCAGGGCAACTACTCCTCATGGCTGGAACAGAAAGAGAGGCGTCTGGCCCAGGAGGAGAAGCGGGAGACCGCCCGGCAGCGTACCCTGGCCCGCGAGCTCGAATGGATCCGCGCCACCCCCAGGGCGCGCCAGGCCAAGAGCAAGGCCCGGGTCGCGGCCTACGAAGCGCTGCTCGCCGAGGCCAACGACCGAGCGCCGGAGACCGCGCAGATCGTCATTCCGCCGGGCCCGCGGCTCGGCGACCTGGTCATCGAGGCGCGCGGCCTCACCAAGGGGTTCGCCGACCAGCTGCTGATCGAGGACCTCGACTTCAAGCTGCCGCGCGGCGGAATCGTGGGCGTGATCGGACCGAACGGGGCGGGCAAGACCACGCTGTTCCGCATGATCGCCGGCGCGGAGACGCCAGATTCGGGCTCGCTCCGCATCGGCGAGACCGTGGTCCTTGGCCATGTCGACCAGTCGCGCGACAGCCTGAACGCGGACAACACCGTGTGGGAAGAGATTGCCGAGGGCGAGGCGGAGGTCGCGATGGGCGCCCGCAGGATGCCGTCGCGCGCCTATGTGGGTGCGTTCAACTTCCGCGGGCCGGACCAGCAGAAGAAGGTCGGCGAGCTTTCGGGCGGCGAGCGCAACCGGGTGCATCTCGCCAAGCTGCTCAAGTCGGGCGCCAACGTCCTGCTGCTCGACGAGCCGACCAACGACCTCGACGTGGACACGCTGCGCGCGCTCGAGGACGCGCTCGTCTCCTTCGCCGGATGCGCGGTGGTGATCAGCCACGACCGCTGGTTCCTCGACCGCATCGCAACCCACATGCTGGCTTTCGAGGGCGAGGGACGGGCGGTCTGGTTCGAAGGAAACCACGAAGACTACGAGGCCGACCGCCGGCGCCGGCTGGGCGATGCGGCGGAGCGGCCCCGGCCCATGCGGTACAAGCCCCTCGCGCGGGGATGAACCGCCGCCGGTGGCTCCGGCGCCGGGACGGCCGCTATTCCGGGGTGCCGGTCTTTTCTCGCAGCATCGCCAGCAACCCCTCGACCTTGCCGCCCGCCGCGCGGATGGCTGCGGCGAACTGGTCCCGCTGGGTGACGCTCATGCTGATACCGTCGACGATCACGTCGATGATCCTGAGGCCCTTCCCGGTCTGGCGCACGCGCCAACCGATGCGGATCGGCGGCCTCGTGCCGTCCGCGCCGACCTCGGACTGGACCAGCGAATCGCGCTCGTTGATGATCCGCAGGCCGGCCATTCGCAGCTTGACGCCGCGGAGGTCGCGGAAGCGATTTGCGTAGGCGAGAACCAGGAAGTCCTCGAACAGGCGAAGATATTCCTCGCGCTGGTCCGCCGACGCCGCGCGCCAGTAGCGGCCGAGCGTGAACCGCGCGATGGTCTTGAGCTCGAAGGTGTTGGAGAGAACGTCCCGGAAGACTTCCTCCCGTCCCTCATCGGTGATCGGGTCGGAATAGGCGGCGAACACGCGATGGGCGGTCTCGCGGATGAAGGTCTCCGCGTCTCCGGCGGCCGCCGGGGAGGCGAGGACAAGCCACGCGGCGAGAGCGATCAGGCCGGTCGAGGGACGGCTAGCGAGTCGGCGGGCGGTCGCGCTCCTGACCTTCCTCATCCTCGAAATCGTCCTCCTCGCCGGGAATCTCGGGCAGCGGCGGCAACTCGGCTTCCGCGCCGTTGGCGATCGCGTCGCGGCGATTCTGGCCGTACAGGCTGCGTACCGCAGCGTAGAAGTCAACCGATGCTCGTTCCACGTCGTTCAACAAATCGTAGTTCCGCGCCCGAACGTCAATGATGTTGGCGCCGAAACGGGAATAGCCGAATTTCTCATAGCGCAAGTAGGTCAGCGGATCGCTGAAATAGTCGGCCACCCGGCCGACCGCGTCCCGTGCATTGGACGGGCCCAGCAGGGGCAGCATCAGATAGAGGCCCTCCCCTACGCCCCAGACGGCGAGGGTCTGGCCGAAATCCTCGTTGCGCCGAACGATCCCGAACTCTCCCGCCAGATCCACGATGCCGGCGAAACCCAGCGTGCTGTTCACCGAGAACCGCAGCGCGGTCGTCCCCGCGTGCTCGACATCCCCCTGCAACAGGGCGTTCAACAGGATCACGGGACTGCGCAAGTTGTGCAGGAAATTGCTCACCATGTCCCGAACCGGGACGGGAACGGCTTCCTTGTAGACATAGGCGACCGGCTTGAGGATGAAACGGTCGGCCGCGATGTTGACCGCGAAGACCGCGCGGTTGAAAGGCTCCAGCGGATCGTTGGCCCGTTCGAAGGCCGCGAGACTTTCGGGGTCCTCGGTCTGCGGCGCGGTCGCGCAGCCCAGTGGCCCGACGACTCCGGCGCACAACAGGACAACCATCGCCCTGGTAAGGCCGTGCCGGAGAGCGCGACCTATCGACAGTGCATTGGGCCTTCCGAGCCGGGGGATTGAGGCCAACCGTGGTATGAACGCGAATGTCAACGGTCTCTTCCGAGATTCCCGCCGAGAATGTCCCGGCGACCGTCTCTTGCCGGTGGCCGGCCAGCCGCTCCCGGGAAGGGCGCCGAGGGTAGTTCGGCGCATGAAGGATTTCCAGCGACAACGCCTTTACCCTGTGCGCTTTCGAGGTAACGTTGCAAAAATGTCACTATGCTGTCCAAATTGGCGCACCGATCCCCTGTGCCGTATATCTCTATTGCCGTGCCGCCGCGCGGTGAGGGCGAACGAGCTTCGGGGGCTTCGATGAAGGCCATGCCCGGGCGACCCGGCGATGTCCGCACGCTTGCGCGCTTCGCCAATCCGCGGCGGAACGGCGGCGCCGGCGGGCCGGAGGTGTCGTTCGAGTTCTTCCCGCCCAGGACCGAGGAGATGGAAGCAACGCTCTGGTCCACGATAGAACGGCTCGCCCCGCTCCGGCCCCGCTTCGTTTCGGTGACCTACGGCGCCGGCGGGACGACCCGGGACCGGACCCATGCCACCGTGACGCGTATCGAGCGCGAGACCGGCCTTCGGGCGGCGGCGCATCTGACCTGCGTCGCCGCGACCCGGGAAGAGGTCGACGCGGTGGCGCGGCGCTACTGGGAAGCCGGGATCCGGCATATCGTGGCGCTGCGCGGCGACCCGCCAAGGGACTCCGAGCGCTACGTGCCTCACCCCGGCGGCTACGCCTTCGCCTCGGACCTCGTGGCGGGGCTCAAAAGCGTTGCCAATTTCGAGATCTCGGTCGCGGCCTATCCGGAGGTCCATCCGGAAGCGCCGGATGCGGCGGCCGACATAGACAATCTCAAACGCAAGCTCGACGCGGGCGCGACCCGCGCGATCACGCAATATTTCTTCGATGTCGAAGTCTATCTTCGCTACCTTGACCGGGTGCGCGCGGCGGGGATCGACGTGCCGGTCGTCCCGGGCATCCTTCCGGTGACCAACTTTGCCCAGTTGAAGCGCTTCAGCGCGATCTGTGGGGCCACCGTACCGGGCTGGATGGCAGACCTGTTCGAAGGGCTGGACGAGGATCCGGAGACGCGCAGGCTGGTCGCCGCGTCGATCGCCGCCGAGCAATGCCGCGCGCTCCAGGCAAACGGCGTCGACGAGTTTCACTTTTACACCCTCAACCGGGCGGGCCTCAGCTATGCGATCGCCCGCATCCTCGGTCTGCGCCCGATCGCGGCGCGGCCGGCGGGCTGAACGGCGACGATGACGGGCGCGGCGGCAGCCCAGGCGGTGACCGATCGGCGGAGCGTCCGCGACCGCGCCGATCGGGTTGCCGCGCTCGAGCGCGCGCTCGCATCCCGCATCCTCGTCCTGGACGGCGCGATGGGCACGATGATCCAGGACCATGGCCTGGCCGAGGCGGACTACCGGGGCGCCCGATTCGCCGATCATGCCGCGCCCCAGAAGGGCAACAACGATCTCCTGTCGCTGAGCCAGCCGGCCATCGTCCGCGACATACACGCGGGCTATCTCGCGGCGGGAGCCGACATCGTCGAGACCAACACCTTCAACGCGACCTCCATCGCGATGGCCGATTACCTGATGGAGGATGCGGTCTACGACCTCAACTTCGCCTCCGCCCGGATCGCGCGCGCCGCGGCGGACGCGCAGACGGGACTGACCCCGGAACGACCGCGCTTCGTGGCCGGGGTTCTCGGCCCGACCAACCGGACCGCCTCCATCTCCCCCGACGTCAACGATCCGGGGTCGCGAAACATCGATTTCGACACCCTCGCGGCCGCCTATGGAGAGGCGGCTTCCGGCCTGGTGGATGGCGGGGTCGACCTCCTGCTGATCGAGACGGTGTTCGACGTCCTCAACTGCAAGGCCGCGATCTTCGCGGCGAAGACGGTGCTGGCAGAGCGCGGCGATCGCCTGCCGCTGATGATCTCCGGCACCATCACCGATGCCAGCGGTCGGACGCTGACGGGACAGACGCCCGAAGCGTTCGTGAATTCCGTCGCCCATGCCGAACCCTTGCTGGTCGGGCTCAACTGCGCGCTGGGCGCGGCGCAGCTCAGGCCGCATATCGAGGAAATCGCGCGCTGCAGCGAGGCATATGTCGGCTGCCATCCGAACGCCGGCCTGCCCAACGCCTTCGGCGGCTACGACCAGACGCCGGAGGAGATGACCGGGATTCTCGCGGAGTTCGCCGAGGCCGGTTTCATCAACCTGGTCGGCGGATGCTGCGGCACGACCCCGGCCCATATCGAGGCGATCGCCGACGCCGTCGCGGGAATTCCCCCGCGCATCCGGGCCACCCGCCCTGCCGCATGCCGGCTCAGCGGCCTCGAGCCGTTGACGATCGAGCCCTCGTCGCTGTTCGTCAATGTGGGCGAGCGGACCAACGTCACCGGCTCCGCACGCTTCGCCCGGCTGATCAGGGAGGGCGATTTCGAGACCGCGCTGGACATCGCGCGTCAGCAGGTCGAGAACGGCGCCCAGATCATCGACGTCAACATGGACGAGGGGCTGCTCGACTCTCACGCGGCGATGGTCCGGTTCCTCAACCTGATCGCGGCCGAGCCCGACATCAGCCGGGTGCCGGTGATGATCGACTCCTCGGATTGGTCGGTCATCGAGGCGGGGCTCAAATGCGTCCAGGGCAAGGGCGTGGTCAACTCGCTTAGCCTCAAGGAGGGCGAGGCGGCGTTCATCGACCAGGCCCGGCTGGTCCGACGCTACGGTGCGGCGGTGATCGTCATGGCCTTCGACGAAGCCGGCCAGGCGGACAATGTCGGGCGCAAGCTGGAGATCTGCACCCGGGCGTACCGGATCCTGGTCGACCGCGTGGGGTTCCTGCCGCAGGACATCATCTTCGACCCCAATATCTTCGCGGTGGCGACCGGGATCGAGGAACATGCGCGCTACGCGCTCGACTTCATCGAGGCGGTCGAGGGGATCAAGGACACCCTGCCGCATGCCCTGGTGAGCGGCGGGGTCTCGAACGTCTCGTTCTCGTTCCGCGGCAACAACCCGCTGCGCGAGGCGATGCATTCGGTGTTCCTCTACCACGCGGTCCGCGCGGGCATGGATATGGGGATCGTCAACGCGGGCCAGCTCGCGATCTACGAGGATGTCGAGCCCGACCTGCGCGAGCGGATCGAGGACGTGGTGCTGGCGCGCCGCGCCGATGCCACCGAGCGGCTGCTCGCGGTGGCCGGCACGGTCAGGGCGGAAGCCACATCCAGGCGGGACGACGAATGGCGCAGCGGGCCGGTGGAGGCGAGGCTGGCTCACGCCCTGGTGAACGGCATCAACACCTTCGTGGCCGAGGACACCGACGAGGCCAGGGAGGCGGCGGCGCGCCCCCTCGACGTGATCGAGGGGCCGCTGATGGACGGGATGAACGTCGTCGGCGACCTGTTCGGCGCGGGAAAGATGTTCCTCCCGCAGGTGGTCAAGAGCGCACGGGTGATGAAGCAGGCCGTCGCCCGGCTGCTCCCCTTCATCGAGGCGGAAAAGTCGGCCGAAAGGGGGAGCCGGGCCAAGGGCAAGATCGTCATGGCCACCGTCAAGGGCGATGTCCACGACATCGGCAAGAACATCGTGGGCGTGGTTCTCGAATGCAACAATTTCGAGATCGCCGATCTGGGCGTGATGGTCCCGGCGGACCGCATCCTCGCCGCCGCGCGCGAGCAGGGCGCCGACATGATCGGCCTCAGCGGGTTGATCACCCCGTCGCTCGACGAGATGGTCCACGTCGCTGCGGAAATGCAGCGCGAGGGGCTCTCGATCCCGCTGCTGATCGGCGGCGCGACCACGTCGAAGACGCACACGGCCGTCAGGATCGCGCCGCAATACGCCGCGCCGGTGATCCACGTGACCGACGCCTCCCGCGCCGTCGGGGTTGCGACCACGGTGCTCGGCGGCAGCGGCCGGGACGGCTATCTCGCCTCGGTCGAGGCCGACTACGACGCGCTCCGGGCACGCTTCGACCGGCGGGCCGGCGAAGACGGGCTGGCGACGATCGCCAAGGCGCGCGCCAACCGGCCGGCGATCGACTGGTCGGGCGCCCCGCCGCCGCGGCCTGGTTTCCTCGGGACGCGTGTCTTCACCGACTACCCGCTCGCAGAACTGCGCAACCGGATCGACTGGACACCCTTCTTCCGCAGCTGGGAAATCGCCGGCACCTACCCGCGCGTGCTGGAGGACGAGACCGTCGGAGAAGCGGCGCGAAACCTGTTCGGAGACGCGCAGAGGATGCTCGACCGGATCGTCAAGGAGCGCTGGCTGCGCGCGGCCGGGGTGATCGGTTTCTTCCCCGCCAACCGCATGGGTGAGGACGATATCGCCGTCTACGGGGAGGACGGGGCGGGCATGCTCCGGGCCGCGATCCGCACGCTGCGCCAGCAGATGAAACGGCCCGCATCCCGGCCCAACCTGGCGCTCGCGGATTTCCTCGCCCCGGCCGATAGCGGGATCAGGGACTATATCGGCGGCTTCGCGGTCACCGCGGGGCTCGGAAGCGAGGACCGCATCGCCCGGCTGGAGGGCGAGAACGACGTCTACGGCGCGATCCTGCTGCGCGCGCTGGCCGACCGGCTCGCCGAGGCCTTTGCCGAGCGCGTGCACGAACGCGTGCGCAAGGAGTTCTGGGCCTACGACCCGGCGGAAGACCTCGACAACGACGCGCTGATCCGCGAAGAATACCGCGGCATACGCCCGGCGCCGGGCTACCCCGCCTGTCCTGATCATTCGGAGAAGGCAACCCTGTTCGAACTGCTGAGAGCGACCGACGCGGTCGGTATCGCGCTCACCGAGAGCTTTGCGATGACGCCCGCCGCCTCGGTCGCGGGCTACTATCTCGCCCATCCAGAGGCACGGTATTTCGGGGTCGGCAGGATCGGACGGGACCAAGTCGAGGACTATGCCCGCCGGCGCGGCATTGCGGTCGGCGAGGCGGAACGCCTGCTCGCGCCCAATCTGGGCTACGAGCCGGCATGACCCCGATCCAGGCCCCTATCGAGACCCTGCGCGAGACCGTCCGCGCCGAATGGACCGACTACAACGGGCACATGAATCTCGCCTATTTCGTCCTCGTCTTCGATCTGGCGACGGACGGCTTCTACGCGGCTTTCGGGCTGGGCGAGGAGTATTGCCGACGCACCAACCACTCGACATTTGCGGTCGAGAGCCACACCGCCTATCTCGCCGAGGTCCACGAAGGCGCCGCGCTGCGCTGCACCACCCAGCTTCTCGGCTTCGACGACAAGCGCATGCATTACTTCCACCGCATGTATCGGGTGGAAGACGGGATATTGGCCGCGACCATGGAGCTGATGGCCGTGCATGTAGATCTCGCGGTCCGCAAGGTGCGCCCGATGCCGGACGATGTGCAGGACCGGCTCGGCCGGATTTTTGTGGCTCACGCCGCGCTCGAACGCTCGCCCCAGCTCGGCCGCGTCATGCAGCTCGGCGGCGCGCGCGGAAAATAGGGATTTGCGGCTTCCCGCGTGGCGGGCTACATCTTCGGGCATGACCGTGAGAATGCTGGTAACGCTGTGCGCGGTTCTGGGCGCCGCCGGCGCCGGAACGGCGCGGGCGGAATGCGCGGACCCCGGAGAGCCCGGGGTGGACTGGCGGCGCTGCATTCTCGACCGCCAGGACCTGCGTGCGCTGGACCTCGCGAAAGCCAAGCTGCGCGACGCGTCGTTCAGCCGCTCCATCCTCGACACCGCGAGCCTCATGGGGGCGGACGCCTTTCGCGCAAAGTTTCTCAGCGCCTCGCTGAGCGGAGCGAAGCTCGACGGCGCCCGCCTCGTCGAAGCGGACTTCACCAAGGCGGACCTCACCGGCGCCTCGCTCCGCAAGGCGGATCTCAGGCGGGCCCGGCTGTTCCGGGCGGTGCTCAAGGAAGCCGATCTGAGCGGCGCGAAGCTGCGCGGGGCGGATTTGCTCAACGCGGACTTCACCGGCGCGACCTGGGTCGACGGCAAGAAGGTCTGCGCCGAAGGGTCGATCGGCAAATGCCAGTAGGCGCCGTGGATACCTGACCGCGGCGGATCGATGGCAGAGCGGGCCGCACCCGATCCCGAACCGTCCCCGGCGCCTGCCCGGGCCAGATCGACCCGCGCGGCCCAACGCATCGGACGGTGGCTGCGCGCCGAACCATTCCTGTCGCTGGTGCTCGCCGCGCTGATCGGTTTCGCCGGAGCCTATTGCGCGATCGGGTTCCGCGAGCTCTACCTCGCCTTCCAGACGGTGGCCTTCGGCACCGACGCCGACACGCTGATCGCCGCCATCGGCACCCTGCCCGCCTGGCAGATCGTCGCCGCTCCGACGGCGGGCGGTCTTCTGGTCGGGCTGTTCTACCGATTCCTGATGCCGGGCGGGCGGCCGCAAGGCGTCGCGGATGTCATGGAGTTCGCCGCTTTCAGGTCCGGCAGGATGGATTGGCGGGCCGGGCTGGGCGCGGCGCTGGGGAGCGCCGCGTCGATCGGAACCGGCGCCTCGGTCGGGCGCGAGGGCCCGGTCATCCATCTCGGGGCGAGCCTCGCTTCGTTCGTCGGCCGCCGGCTCGCCCTGTCGCGCGCCCAGATGGTCACCCTGCTCGGCTGCGGCGTCGCGGCGGCGATTTCCGCGTCCTTCAACGCGCCGATCGCCGGCGTGTTCTTCGCCCTGGAGGTGGTGATCGGGCATTACGCGCTCAGCGCGTTCGCGCCGATCGTCATCGCCTCGGTCACCGGCGCGATCATCGCCCGCATCCATTTCGGAGATTTTCCGGCATTCATCATCCCCGACCGGGCGATCGTCTCGTTCTTCGAGTTCCCCGCCTTCCTGCTGCTCGGGCTCGCCAGCGGCCTCGCCGCGATCGTGTTCCTGCGCAGCGTCGAGATGACCCGCGACGTGGTTGCCCGGGTGCCCGCGCCGGTCTGGTCGAAACCCGCCGCGGGCGGGCTGGTCGTGGGCGTCATCGCGCTCGCCTTCCCGCACGTGCTGGGGGTTGGCTACGGCACCACCGACGCCGCGCTGCGCGAGCTGATTCCGTTCTGGACCCTGGTCGCGCTGCTGGTGGCCAAGACGGCGGCGACCGCCGTCTCGCTCGGCACCGGCTTCGGCGGCGGTGTGTTCAGCCCCTCGCTGTTCATGGGTGCGATGCTGGGCGGCGCCTTCGGGATCGTCGCCTCTGGGATATTTCCCGAACACTCGTCCGGGCACGGCGTCTACACCCTAGTCGGCATGGGCGCGGTCGCGGGTTGCGTGCTCGGGGCGCCGATTTCGACCACGCTGATCGTCTTCGAGCTGACCGGCGACTACGCGATCACCATCGCGGTGATGGCGGGCGTCGCCGTCGCCTCTCCCCTGACCCAGGCGCTGCACGGGCGGTCGTTCTTCGAATGGCAGCTCCTGGTGCGCGGGATCACCATCAAGGGCGGGCGCGAACGCGGCCTGCTCGACGCCATCCATGTCAGCGACCTGATGAGCGAGACGGTCGCCACCGTGCCCTCGGGAGCGGACATGGCGCGCGTGCGCGAGCAATTGCTGCGCGCCCCTTACGGTCAGGTATTCGTGCTGGACGACGAGGATCGCCCGCGCGGCACGATCACCCTGGCCGACCTCTCGAGCTACGCCTTCGACACCTCCGACGACGACCGACTCACCGCGGGCGAGGTGGCCCGGCCCAACCCGCCGGTGATCCGGGCGGGCGAGAACATCGACCGGGCGCTGGCCCAGATGCTGGAGGCCGGCGAAGAGCATCTCGGCGTCCTGGAGGACGGCCCCGGCGGCCGGCTGGTCGGCGTGGTGCACGAGGTCGACGTGACGCTGGCCTACAACCGGGCGCTGATGGATGCGCGGCGCGAGGAACGCGGCGAGCGCTGATGCGCCCTAATAGGAGGGTGGCTTCCTGAACCACTGCCGGCGATCCATCGACCGGATCTTGATGTCGGTCGTCCGGTTGCCCTGCAGCACGCTGAGCGGCACCTCGACCCCGGCGGCGCCGAGGCCCCACAGCGCCCGGTAATAGCCGGGCAGGGAGGAGACCGCCTTGCCGGCGACGCCGAGCACCAGGTCGCCCGGCTTCAGCCCGGCCCGGTCCGCCGGCCCGTCCCGCGGGACTCGGGTGACGAACAGCCGCCCGTGGATCTCCTGCGGGTAGAGACCGAGCCAGGGCCGGGAGGGCCGCGCCGAGCTCCCTTCGGAAATCAGGTCGGCGAGGATCGGCTTGAGGGTGTCGATGGGGACGAACATGTTGCCGGGCAGCGGCACGTTCTCCTGCGCCGCGTCGGGAACCATCAGCGAACCGACTCCGACGAGCCGCCCCTCGGCGTCGAGCAGCGCGGCGCCGCCGAAGCTGGGATGGGCCGGCGCGGTGAAGATCGCCTTTTCGAGCAGATATTCCCACCAGCCGGCGAAGTCGCGCCGAGAGACGACATAGGCGCCGATCGCCGCCTTGTATCCTCCGGCGCTTGCCGCGACCACCTGATGCCCCCGCACCAGAGATCCGGACGAGCCGATCGGGATCGGCTTCACGCCCAGCGGACGCGAGGCGCGGACCAGCCCGAGCCCGGTCTCGTGATCGTAGGCAACGACACTGGCGGAGACCTGCCGCGAGCCTGCGACCGTCAGCTTGACCGATTCGGCTTCGAGTATCAGGTAGCCGATGGTCAGCACCAGCCCGGCGTCGTCGATGACGATGCCGCTGCCTTGCCGGGCCCTGCCCAGCGCGTCGGCGGTGCGGGCTTCGGCCGGCACCGCGCTCTCCAGCGCGATCACCGCGGACAGCGGGTCGGGGGATTGCGGCGGCTCCGCCGCCCAAGCCGGGCCTGTGCCGGCAAGGGCGGCAAGCGCCGTGACAATAACGGTTCCTGGGAGAAAGGACAGAGCGCGTCGGGTCATCGCTGCAACTCCGTTCTGCGGCTCACGGTTTTGATATGGGGTACGGCGCGGCGCGGGACAACTTTGGATGGCCACCGCGAGCGGCGCCCCGCTGGTATGATGCGCCATGTCCGGCGATACCGTCACGACCTCTGCCCCCGTCGCCTATCTCGCCGCCCTCAACGACCGGCAACGCGAGGCCGTCGAGGCGACCGAGGGGCCGCTTCTGGTCCTCGCCGGCGCCGGCACCGGCAAGACCCGCGTCCTCACCACGCGGCTCGCCCATATCGCCGCCTCGGGCCTCGCCTGGCCCAGCCAGATCCTCGCGGTCACCTTCACCAACAAGGCGGCGCGCGAGATGCGCGAGCGGGTCGGCGAGCTGATCGGCGGCGCGGTCGAGGGTCTCTGGATCGGCACCTTCCACGCGCTCGCGGCGCGCATTCTCAGGCGGCACGCGGAGACGGCGGGGCTGCGCCCGGATTTCACCATCCTCGACGCCGACGACCAGATCCGGCTGGTAAAGTCGCTCGCCGAGGACGCCGGCGTCGATCTGGAGCGCTGGCCCCCGCGCGCCCTGCACGCCGCGATCGACCGCTTCAAGAACCGCGGTCTGGGGCCGGAGAAGGTCCCGAAGGCCGACGCCGAGCGTGTCGCTCACGGCCGGATCGTCGCGCTTTACGCCGCGTATCAGGATCGGCTGAAGACCGTCAACGCCTGCGATTTCGGCGACCTGCTGATGCACTGCCTGGATATCTTCACCGGCCATGCGGATATCCTGGAAATCTACCACGAGCGCTTTCGCTACCTGCTGGTCGACGAGTACCAGGACACCAATGTCGCGCAGTATCTCTGGCTCAGGCTGCTCGCCCAAAGGCGGCGCAATATCTGCTGCGTCGGCGACGACGATCAGTCGATCTATAGCTGGCGGGGCGCCGAGGTCGGCAACATCCTGCGCTTCGAGACCGACTTCCCCGGCGCCAGGATCGTCCGGCTGGAGCAGAACTACCGTTCGACGCCGGAGATCCTGTCGGCGGCTTCGGCGCTGATCGCGAAGAACGGCGGCCGCCTCGGCAAGACGCTGTGGACCGAGGGCCGGTCCGGGGCGCCGATCCGCGTGCGGGGTGTCTGGGACGGCGCCGCCGAGGCTGTCGCCGTGAGCGACGAGATCGAGGCCCTCCAGCGGGACGGCGTCCGGCTCCGCGAGATCGCCGTCCTGGTGCGCACCAGCGCCCTGATGCGCGGCTTCGAGGAGCGCTTCGTCGCCATCGCCCTTCCCTATCGCGTGGTCGGCGGCCCGCGGTTCTACGAACGCCAGGAAGTCCGTGATGCGGTCGCCTATCTCCGCCTCGTCCACCAGCCGGACGACGACCTCGCCTTCGAGCGGATCGTCAACCTGCCGAAACGCGGGATCGGCGCCGCCACCCTGCGGACGCTGCACATATTCGCGCGCGCTTCCGGGGTGTCGCTGACCGAATCGGCGCGCCGCCTGATCGCGTCCGACGAGCTCAACACGCGGGCCCGCAACGCGCTCTCGCGATTTCTCGGCGATCTCGACCGGTGGCGGGCGGGAGCCTTCGCCGATCACGTCGTCCTCGCCGAGACGGTGCTCGACGAGTCCGGCTATACCGGCATGTGGGGGGCGGCGCGGACCCCCGACGCGCCGGGGCGGCTGGAGAATCTCAAGGAGCTGCTCAACGCGCTCCGGGAATTCGGGAGCCTGGGCGGCTTCCTGGAACACATCGCCCTGGTGATGGACCGCGACGACGACGTCGCAGGCGACGCGGCCAACCTGATGACGCTGCATGCGGCCAAGGGGCTCGAATTCGATCATGTGTTCCTGCCGGGCTGGGAAGAGGACCTGTTCCCGAACCGCAGGTCCATCGACGAAGGCGGTTCGGCGGCACTGGAAGAGGAGCGCAGGCTCGCCTATGTGGGCCTCACCCGCGCGCGGCAAGGCGTGACCGTCAGCTTCGCGGCCTCCCGCTGGGTCTTCAACCAGCCGAAGGACTCGGGACCGTCGCGCTTCCTCGACGAACTGCCCCGCGAGGACATGGAGATCGTGACCGACTTCGGGGTTCCGCGTGGACGGACGCCCTCGGCCGGCTACCAAACCTCCGACGACGAGATCGCGGAAACCGTCGGGCGGGGGCCCGGCTATTTCCGCCTCGGCCGGGCCCGGCAGAGTCCGCAACCGGTCATCGAAGGCAAAGCGCGCCGTCTCGACGATCCGTCACCCGGGTTCGAGATCGGCGTGAGGGTGTTCCACCAGAAATTCGGCTACGGCAGGGTGATCGCCGGCGAGGGCGACAAGCTGGAGATCGACTTCGAGAAGGCCGGCGTCAAGAGGGTGATAGTGAGCTTTGTCCACCGGGCCTGAAACGGGTGCAGGGGGTTGGAGCGCCGAGATCTTTCTCGCCGAGCTCGACGATGACGACCGCGCGCTCGCATTGTTCGAGGCCGCGCTGGAAGACCCCGCCGGGGTGTGCGCGGTGTCCCGTCTGCGCGACGGAACGGCCGGCGGCTGGACGCTGCGCGCGGTTTCCGAGGCGCCACCCGACGAGGCTGCGCTCGGCGTCCGCCTGGCCGTGGCCGCCGCGGCTTCCGGCATGGACGCCCCCTCGGTCTCGGTCGCTCCATTGGCTGCGACCGACTGGGTGGCGGAGGTGCAGCGCAATACCCTCCCGATCCGGGCCGGGCGCTTCTTCGTGCGCGGCACCCATGTGACGGGGCGCTCTCCGTGCGGAACCGTCGAGATCGTGCTCGACGCCGGGCGCGCCTTCGGCACCGGCTCGCACGAGAGCACGCGCGGCTGCCTCCTCGCGCTCGACCGGGCGCGAACGCCCGGGGCGGGCGCGATCCTCGATCTCGGAACGGGCTCCGGCATCCTCGCCATCGCCGCTGCGAAGCTGTGGCGGCTGCCCGTCATCGCCGCCGACAGCGACCCGGTGTCGGTCGCGACCGCGTGCGCCAACGCGGCCCTCAACGGCGTCGACGGGCTGGTCGAGACGCGCCGGAGCCGGGGGTTCTCCAACCCGCTTCTGCGCGGCCGGGCACCGTTCGGCCTGATCCTCGCCAACATCCTCGCCGGACCTCTGATGCGCCTTGCGCCCGGCATCGCCCGCAATCTCCATGACGACGGCCGGGCGATCCTGTCGGGCCTGTTGAGCGAGCAGGCGGCGGCGGTGGCTGAGGTCTATGAAGGCTTCGGACTCCCGGTCCGCTTCCGTCACCGGGTCGACGGCTGGACGACGCTGGTGGTGGGGCGGGAATGATCCGGCATTGCATTCGCCCGCGCCGCGCTGCATAGCCTTGAGAGGAAAGCCGCGCGGCGAGGCGACGACAGGCACGGGCAGACACCGAAATGGCTGAGCAAGACCGGCTTGCGCCGGACGAACAGGCACTTCTGCGCGGTATCGTCGCCGCCCCGGAGCCGGTCGAACCGGCCGATTGGGTGCGCCTGCTCGTCGACGCGCCGGATGCCGGGGACATCGCGCTCTGGACCGGCCGGGCCGCGGCGTTGCGCGCCTCCGCCGATGACGGTCTCGGCCGCAGCCCGGCACCGCCGGAACGGCTCGATTCCCTGCGCGAAGAGTTGCGCCGCCGCGAGATCGACGGCTTCGTCGTACCGCTGGCCGACGAGCATCAGGGCGAGTTCGTCGCGCCGCGGGCGCAGCGCCTCGCCTGGCTGACGGGGTTTACCGGTTCGGCCGGGCTCGCCGTGGTGCTCGCCGACAAGGCGGCGATCTTCGTCGACGGGCGCTACACCCTCCAGGTCGGCAACGAGGTCGATGCCGGGCGCTTCTCGCCGCTTCACCTGACCGAGCAGCCCCCCGGCGACTGGATCGCCGCCAATCTCTCGGGCGGCACGCTCGGCTACGACCCCTGGCTGCACACGCTCGACGCCGTGGCGCGGCTGGAAGAGGCCTGCGCCAAGGCGGGCGGGCGGCTCGCCGCGGTCGACGACAACCCGGTCGATGCGGTCTGGGCCGACCAGCCGGCGCCGCCCATCTCCCCCGCGGTGCCGCACCCGCCGGAATTCGCCGGCCTCGACTCGGCGGCCAAGCGCGCGGCGGTGGCCGAGACGCTGCAAGAAAGCGGCGCCGACGCCGCGGTCCTCAGCGCGCCCGATTCGATCGCCTGGCTGTTCAACCTGCGCGGCGCGGACATCCGCAACACCCCGGTCGCGCTGGCCTTCGCCGTGCTGGAGGCGGCGGGGGGCGCGTCGCTGTTCATCGACCGGCGCAAGGTGACCCGCGAGCTCGCCGCCGCGCTGGCCGGGGCGGTTACCGTCGCCGAGCCGGACGGGCTCGGGCCGGCCCTGGACCGGCTGGCCGCCGCTGGACGCAGGGTCCGCGTCGATCCCCGGACCGCCCCCGCCTGGATCGCTCAAAGGCTCCAGGACGCGCGTTGCGAGGTCGTGCGGGGAGAGGATCCCTGCGCCCTGCCCAAGGCCTGCAAGAACGAGGTGGAGGTGGCCGGCGCGCGCGCCGCCCATATCCGCGACGGCCGCGCGCTGGTGCGCTTTCTCGCCTGGCTCGACGCGCAAGCGCCCGGCGGCGGCGTGACCGAGCTGGAAGCCGCCGAACGCCTGTTCGCGCTGCGCGCCGAGGGGGAGCTGTTCCGCGGCCTGAGCTTCGACACCATCGCCGGCGCCGGGCCCGACGGCGCGATCGTGCACTACCGCGTGGACGAGGCGTCCAACCGGCGGCTGGAGCCGGGCTCGGTCTTCCTGGTGGATTCGGGCGGGCAGTATCTCGACGGCACCACCGACGTGACCCGCACGGTCCATATCCGCGACGCCGCCGGCACCGCTCCCGCAACGGAAGTCCGCGACCGTTTCACGCGCGTTCTCAAGGGCCATATCGCGCTCGCCCGCGCGGTCTTTCCGCGCGGCGTGACCGGCAGCCAGCTCGACGTGCTCGCCCGCAAGGCGCTGTGGGAGGCCGGGCTGGACTACGACCACGGCACCGGCCACGGAGTCGGGAGCTTCCTCGGCGTCCACGAGGGCCCCGCGCGGATCTCGAAAATTGCCTCTGGCACCGCGCTCGCGCCCGGGATGATCCTTTCCAACGAGCCGGGATACTACAAGCCGGGCGCCTACGGCATTCGCATCGAGAACCTTGTCGTGGTGGTGGAGGCCGAGGCGCCGGACGGCGCCGAGCGCCCGCTCTACCGCTTCGAGACCCTCACCCTGGCGCCGATCGACCGCCGCCTCGTCGAGCCGTCGCTGCTCATGCCGGACGAGATCGGCTGGCTCGACGCCTACCACGCCCGCGTAGAGGAGACCCACGGCCCGGCGTTGGACCGGGGGACCCGGCGCTGGCTCGAACGGGCTTGCGCGCCGCTCACCCGCCGACCATCTCCCGCCAGTCCTGCTCGCTGAGGATCGCGACACCGAGCTCCCCGGCCTTTCGTGCCTTCGATCCGGCGTCGCTTCCGATCACGACATAATCGGTCTTGCGCGACACGGAGCCGGACACCTTGGCGCCGAGCGACTCGGCGCGCGCCTTGGCCTCGGCCCTGGTCATGGTTTCCAGCGTCCCGGTGAACACCACGGTCTTGCCGCTGACCGGGCTTTCGGCCGCCACCGCTTCGGGAGCGGCGATTTGGAGCTCCGCTTCCAGATCCCGGACCGCCTCCAGGTTATGCGCCTCGCGGAAGAAATCGACGATGTCGGCGGCGACCGAAGGGCCGATTCCGTCGATATCGACCAGCTCCGCATAGACTTCGCCCTCCGAATCCTGAGCGGCGAGCATCGCCTCGCGCCACGCCGGCAGGGTGCGGTACTGGCGCGCGAGCAGCCGCGCCGTCGCCTGCCCCACCTGCGGAATGCCGAGCGCGTAGACCAGGCGCTCGAAGGGGATTGACCGCCGGTCCTCGATCGCCGCCAGCAGGTTGGCGACCGAGCGTTCGGCCCAGCCCTCGCGCTCGACCAGCGCTGCCCCGTGATCGGCCAGGCGGAAGATGTCGCCGGGTTTTTCGATCAGCTTCTCGCGCCAGAACGCCTCGATGTGCCTGGCGCCGAGCCCCTCGATGTCGAACGCATCCCGCGAAACGAAGTGCTTGAGCCGTGCGACCGCCTGGGCCGGGCAGATCAGCCCTCCGGTGCAACGGCGCACGGCCTCGCCTTCCTCGCGCTGCGCGAGGCTGCCGCATTCGGGGCAACGCCCCGGGAAGACGAAGGGCGCGGCCGAGCTCGGCCGCTTGGCCTCGACCACGGCGACCACCTGGGGGATCACGTCGCCGGCGCGCTGCACGATCACCGTGTCGCCCTCGCGGACGCCCTTGCGCGCGATCTCGTCCTCGTTGTGCAGCGTCGCCCGGCCGACCACCACGCCGCCGACGGTCACCGGCCGCAGATTGGCCACCGGGGTGAGCGCGCCGGTCCGCCCGACCTGTATCGAGATCGCCTCGATCACGGTCTCGGCGCGCTCGGCGGGGAATTTGTGGGCGACCGCCCAGCGCGGCGCCCGGCTGACGTTGCCGAGCCGGCGTTGCCAGTCGAACCGGTTGACCTTGTAGACCACACCGTCGATGTCGTGGTCGAGATCCGCGCGCCCGGCGGCGATGCGCTCGTGCAAGGCGAGCGCCTCCTCGGCGCTCCTGCACGGCGCGGCCAGGGGGTTGACCCGAAACCCCCAGGCTTCGAGGTTCCGCAGATATTCCCAATGGGTCTCCCCGACGGCGCCGTCGTGCTCGCCGAGCCCGTAGGCGTAAAGCCGCAGCGGCCGGCC
Organism: Defluviicoccus sp.; assembly: GCA_028821395.1. Lineage (GTDB taxonomy): Bacteria > Pseudomonadota > Alphaproteobacteria > MPNO01 > MPNO01 > MPNO01. The sequence continues at coordinate 21,511 of JAPPGP010000178.1, read as the reverse complement.
GGCGGTGATCGCCGGATCGAGCTGGCGGAGCGAGCCGGCGGCGGCATTGCGCGGGTTGGCGAAGGGCGGCTCGTCCGCCTCCTCGCGCCCCCGGTTGAGGGCGAGGAAGTCGTCGCGCCGCATATAGACCTCGCCGCGCACCTCGAGGATTGCGGGCGCCGCGCCGCTCAGCCGGTCCGGCACGTCGTCCATGGTCCGCAGGTTGCGGGTGACGTTCTCGCCGACCGAACCGTCGCCGCGCGTCGCGCCGAGAACGAACCGGCCGTCCTCGTAGCGCAGCGAGATCGACAACCCGTCGATCTTGGGCTCGGCGACGATGTCGACGGCCTCGTCCTCGCCGAGCCCGAGAAAACGGCGAATCCGCGCGTAGAAATCGATCACGTCCGAGGCGTCGAAGGCATTGCCGAGGGACAGCATCGGCGCCGCGTGGGTGACCTTGACGAAGCCGCCCGAGGGCGCGGCCCCGACCCGGCGCGACGGGCTGTCGTCGCGCACCAGCTCCGGAAAGCGCGCCTCGATCGCGTCGTTGCGCCGGCGCAGCGCATCGTAGTCGGCGTCGCTCACCTCCGGTGCGTCGCGGCGGTGATAGAGATCGTCGTGATAGGCGATCTCACGGGACAGGCGTTCGAGCTCCGCCGCCGCCTCCTCGCGCGTCAGCGCCGCCGGCTCCTTAGCCCGCATTTCTCACCAGGGTCACGTGGCGGCCCCCGTCATCAGGCTCTCCGCCGCGGCGCGGGCCTCGTCGGTCACCGAGAGACCAGCCAGCATACGGGCGATCTCCTCGCGCCGGTTGTCGCGGTCGAGCTCGTCGACGACGGTGCTGATCTCGCGCTTTGCACGATTGCGGGTCTCGCGCTTCCTCACCCGCCAATGCGCCCCGCCGAGCGCGGCGACCTGCGGGGAATGGGTTACGACGAGCACCTGAAGCCGCTCCCCCAGGCGGCGCAGCCGCTGGCCGACCGCCGTCGAGGTGGCGCCGCCGATCCCGGCATCGACCTCGTCGAAGACCAGCGTCGGCACCGGGCTCGCGCCGGCGAGCGCCACCTTGAGGGCCAGCATGAAGCGGGACATCTCGCCTCCCGAGGCGATCCGCGAGAGCGGTCCGGCCGGCGTATTGGGGTTGGTGCTGGCCATGAACGTCACCCGCTCGGCGCCGTTCGGGTCCCAGTCGGGTTCTTCGAGGGGCTCGATGGCGGTCGCAAACCGCGCGGCACCGAGCCGCAGCGGCGCAAGCTCTCCGTTCACCGCTCGATCGAGGCGCGCCGCCGCCGCCCGGCGCCCTTGGGACAGCGCCTCGGCCGCCGCTTCGTACGCGGCGCGCGCCTCGTCCCTGGCGGCGCCGGACGCTGCCAGCGAGGTCGCGGCGTTGTCGATCGCATCGAGCTTGCGCGCCGTCTGCTCGCGGAATTCCGGCAAGGCATCGGGTACGACGCCGTGCTTGCGCGCGAGTGCCCGGAGGCCGAAAAGGCGTTCCTCCGCGGCTTCCAGCCGACCCGGATCGGCCCGGAGCTCGCCGGCGCAGCGCTCGACCGCGTCGCGGGCCTCGGCCGCTTCCGCGGCGGCACGGTCGAGCGCCTCGAGCGCGCGATCGAAACTGCCGCCGGCGATATCCGTCCGCCGCGCCAGCACCCGGTGCGCCCGGGCGAGCCCCCTCTCGACCCCCTGGGCGCCGCCGATCTCGGCCAAAGCCTCGGTCAGCGCCTCGCCCAGGCGTTCGGCGTGGCGCAGCCGATGACGCTGGGCCGTGAGCGCCTCTTCTTCGCCCGCCGTCGGCGCCATCGCGTCTAGCTCTTCGAGGGTGTGACGCAGCGCCGCCTCCTCGCGGGCGAGCGCCTCGGCCGCGCGGGTCGCCTCGTCGAGCGCAGCCTCGGCCGCCCGCCACCCGGACCAGGCCTCGGAAACGGAGCGGCGCTCCTGCTCCAGCCCGCCGAACAGGTCCAGCAGCCGACGGTGGCTCGCGCGCTCGGCGAGCTGGTGGCTCGCGAACTGTCCGATGATCTCGACCAGGGTCGCGCCCACCGCGCGAAGGAGCTGGGCGGCCGCAGGCTGGTCGTTGACGAAGCCGCGGCTGCGCCCGTCCGACGAGATCGCGCGGCGCAGGATCAGCGGCTCGCCGGCCGCCGGGGGTGCGAGACCGTGTTCCTCGATCACGGCGATCGCGTCGTGATCGCGTGGGATGTCGAAGGCGGCGGACACGGCAGCGCCCGGCTCGCGGCCCGCCGCGGCGCGGATCAGGGAAGGGTCGACCCGGGCGCCAAGCGCGAGGCCGAGCGCATCGAGCAGGATCGACTTTCCCGCGCCGGTCTCCCCGGTCAGGACGCACAACCCGGGCTTGAAGGCCAGATCCAGCCGATCGATCAGAACGACGTTCCGGACCGACAGCGTCAGCAGCATCGTCGCCTAGAACACCCAGTCGAACGCCCGCCGGAAGAAGCCGCGTTCGTCCGGATTCGGCGCAACACCGCCACCGACAAGAGCATAGCTGTCGGCGTACCACGGGCTGCCGGGATAGTTGTGACCCAGCACGGCGGCAGTCTTGGTCGCCTCTTCGGTCAGACCCAGGGCGAAATAGGCCTCGGTCAGGCGGTGCAGGGCCTCGGGGATATGGGACGTCGTGTCGTAGGTCCGGACCACGCGCCGGAATCGTTGGATGGCGGCAAGATAGTGACCGAGCCTCAGGTAGTAGCGGCCGATATTCATCTCCTTGCCGGCGAGATGGTCGCGGGTCAGGTCGATCTTGAGGCGTGCGTCGCGCGCGTAAGGCGTGTCCGGAAATCGGCGCACCACCTCGTTGAGCGCGGCCTCCGCCCTTTCGGTATTCAGCTGATCACGCACGACATCGGAAATCTGCTCATAGAAGCAGAGGGCGCGCAGGTAATAGGCATAGGCGATGTCGGCGTTCCCCGGATGCAGCTGGATGAACCGGTCGAGCGCCGGGATCGCCTCGTCGTAATTGGTCGCCTGGTAGTGCGCGAACGCCGCCATCAGCGATGCCTTGACCGCCCAGACGGAGTAAGGGTGCTGACGCTCCACGTCGTCGAAGCGTTGCGCCGCGACGACATAGTCCTCGTCGCGCAGCGCATCCAGCGCCTCGTTGTAGATGTCCTGGACCGGCCGTTCGACGAAGCGTTCGGAGTCCTCGTCTCCGGCGCAGGCACCGATCGCCAGGGTCAGGACCAACGGCACGATCGCTCGGGTTACACGCTCCGAAAAAACCGACATCGACGGTCGCAGGCCCTCTCGCCGGGTCGCGCGCGGTGCGCGACGGGCGCGCAGTCTAGCCCGGAATTCCCGCCACTGTCATGGCCCTCGACCGTAGTGCGGGCTACGCTCTTCGGCCCGCTCCTGGCGGGACGAACGCCCGGGCGCGACGCAGGCCGAAACAGTGGCGGGATGTGTGGGCTGGCGCATTTTCGCGGGGAGTCGACCCGGCCTTGCGGCGCCCGAACGCCCGCCGGGAAAGGAGCCTTCAGCCGAACGCCGCGGTCGCCTCGGAAATGTCGTCGGCGCCACCCTCGCCGGGAATGTCGCACCAAGCCCAGCTGTCGGCGTCGGCGAACATGGCGCGCAGCAGGTCGTGGTTGGCGGCATGGCCGGACCGCAGCGCGACGACACGGGCGAGGATCGGCGCGCCGGCGAGGTAGAGATCGCCGACGCAGTCGAGGATCTTGTGGCGCACGAACTCGTCGTCGAAGCGAAGCCCGTTCCGGTTTATCACCCGCTCGCGGTCGATGGCGATAGCGTTGTCGAGCGATGCGCCGCGCGCGAAACCGGCGCGCCGCAGACGGTCGACGTCGTCCACGAAACCGAATGTCCGCGCGGGCGCGATGTCTTCGACGAAAGCGCCGTTGGCGAATTCCATTCGCTTGGCCTGGCGTGCGATCACCGGAGAGTCGAACTCGATCTGGAATTCGATGGACAGGGCGTCGGCCGGCATCATCGAAATCGAGCTATCGCCGTTCTCGACGGAAACCGGCTTGCGCACCCGGATGGCACGGCGCGGCGCGCCCTGGTCACAGATGCCGGCCCTCTCGATCAGCTCGACGAAGGGCGCGGCGCTGCCATCCATGGCGGGGATCTCGGGGCCGTCGAGCGCCACGACCGCGTTGTCGACGCCCATGCCGGCGAGAGCGGCCATGAGATGCTCGACGGTTGCCACGGTCACGCCGTGGCGGTTGCCGATCACCGTTGACAAACGGGCATTCACCACATGCGCAAGGTCGACGGGAATTTCGCCGGTCCCGGCCGCGACATCGGTCCGGCGCACGCGAATGCCGCTCTCCGGAGCGGCGGGAAGCAGGCGCAGGGCGACATCGACACCGCTGTGCAAGCCAACGCCGCGGCATTGCACAGCATGCTCGACCGTCGCCTGACTCGACCGCATCCGCTTCTCCCCGTCACCCGCTGCGCCGAACGCCAGCCTCGGCGTCGGTACGATACTACTTCAGGTTGCAATTCGGCAGCCACCCTATACCCGGCCGCGACGATCATGTTTACCCACAAACTGCCTTCTCCGGCAAATCAACTATTGTTACGGAATGTTACGATAGCCTGCGCAGCATGCGTTCTCCGTTGTGCCGCTTCAGTTCGCCTGGCGCCGCAGAAACGCGGGGATGTCGAGAAGATCCTCCTCGTTCACCGCCGCGGACGGGGCGACCTCGGGCTCGACACCGTCGAACTCCGCCTGTTGCGGTGGAGCGCCGGCCACCGCAGGACGCTCCGGCTCGGGCATGGGAGCGGCGACCGGCGGCGGCTGGGGCGGAGGAGCGGCGACCGGCGGCGGCTCGTGCGCACCCGCCGCGGTCATCGCACCGGCTTCCGCGACATGACGCCGGCCGCCGCCTATGCCCGCCATTCTTTGGAGAAGATTGGGGCGGGGGCGCGGTCGGGCTGCGACTTCCGCCTTCGGCACAGCCGCCTCGGGTTCGGTCCGCAGCGTCGACTCGACCGCGGGTGCCGCCTCGAATTCCTCCTCCGCGGCACGCCGTTCGTCGCCGCCGAAGAAGCTCTCCTGCGCCGGCTCGGGCGCGGCCTCCACCGTCGGAGCGTCGACGGGCCGGGCCGGCGGAACAGCCTCGGTATCCGCTTCGAGCGCCACACCGGCGGTCATCAACGCAAGCGCATCGTCCGCCCGCTGGGCCGGCTCCGCGGCGAAATCCGACTCCACGGCAGGCGCCTCGATCTCGAAGCCGGGCGCGAAGACCGGCGCGCTGAGCTCCGCCGCTTCGGAGCCGGGGACCACCTTGAGCACCGGGCGCGGCTGCAGGTTCGAGTCGACCTCGATGCCGGTGGCGACGACGGAGACCCGCATGCGCCCCTCCAGCACGGGATCGAGCGTCGAGCCGAAGATGATATGCGCCTCCGGATCGACCTCCTCGCCGATGCGGTTGGCGACCTGATCGACCTCGAACAGCGTGAGATCGGGGCCCCCGGTAATGTTGATCAACACGCCGCGCGCGCCCTTCATCGACACCTCGTCGAGCAGCGGGTTGGAGATCGCCGACTCGGCGGCCGCCGTCGCCCGCTCCTCGCCCTCGGCCTCCCCGGTCCCCATCATCGCCTTGCCCATCTCGCTCATGACCGTGCGGATGTCGGCGAAGTCCAGGTTGATCAGCCCCGGCACCATCATCAGGTCGGTGATGCCGCGCACGCCCGAGTAGAGCACTTCGTCGGCCTTGGCGAAGGCGTCGGCGAAGGTGGTGTTTTCGTTGGCGACCCGGAACAGGTTCTGGTTGGGGATCACGATCAGCGTATCGACGTGCTTCTGCAATTCCTCGATGCCGGAGTCTGCGACCCGGGCGCGCTTGCTGCCCTCGAACTGGAACGGCTTGGTCACCACGCCGACGGCAAGCACGCCCTGCTCGCGGGCGAGGCGGGCGATCACTGGCGCGGCCCCGGTGCCGGTTCCGCCGCCCATGCCGGCGGTGACGAACACCATGTTCGAGCCGGCCAGGTGCTCGGCGATTTCCTCGAGGGTTTCCTCCGCCGCGGCGCGGCCGATATCGGGCCGGGACCCCGCGCCGAGGCCATGGGTGATGTTGTGCCCCAGCTGGATCTTGCGATCGGCCAGCGACTGCACCAGGGACTGGGAGTCGGTGTTGGCCACCAGGAATTCGACGCCCTCGAGCTTCGAATCGATCATGTTGTTGACGGCGTTGCCGCCGGCGCCGCCGACCCCGATCACCATGATCTTGGGTTTTAGGGTGGTCTCGGTTGTGGGAACCGAAAGATTGATGGTCATGGGTGCCTCCTTGCTCCCGGGGTGTTGCCTGCCCGCCGTCGTGTCCAGGGCCGCCCGTTTCGGCTGTACCGGCGGTGGGGTTCGAAGTGGTTCATTGTCAGATGCTCTCCTTCAGCCATTGACCGAGCCGTCCCAGCCGTCCGGTCCGCTCCGCGGTGCCGCGGATCGCGATATCGCTCTCGCCGCGGCGCTGGGCGGCGAAGCGAAGCAACCCGGCGGCGGTCGAAAAGGCGGGCCCGCTCACCGCGTCGGCGAGCCCGGCGATCAGGATCGGCCGCCCCAGCCGGACCTTCTTGTTGAGGACCAGGGCGCCGACCTCCGCCGCGCCGGCGAGCTGGCTGGCACCGCCGGTGAGGACCAAACGATGGCCCGCGAGCGTCGCCGTCGGGCTCTCGTCGAGACAGGCGCGCACCCGCTCGAAAATCTCTTCCAGCCGCGGCCGGATGATCCCGACGACCAGCGAGCGCGGCACGTGGTTGGGCTGGTTGCGGTCCTCCTCGCCGACCAGCGGCACGTCGATCAGCGCCTGATCGTCCGACGGGGAGGGCAGGGCGGAGCCGTACAGCACCTTGATGCGCTCGGCATGGACCAGCGCGGTGGTCAGCCCGCGCGCTATGTCCCGCGTGACGTGGTCGCCGCCGATCGGGACGACCTGCGCGTGGACGACGTGGCCGCCGTAGAACACCGCGACGGTCGTGGTGCCGCCCCCCATGTCGACCACGGTGGCGCCGAGATCGATTTCGTCCTCGACCAGACAGGCGAGGCCCGCGGCGTAGGGCGAAACCACGACATCCTCGACGTCGAGATGACAGCGTGCGACGCAGGTGACCATATTGCGCAGCGCGGCCGCGTCGGCGCTCACCAGATGCATGTCGACGCTGAGCCGCTGGCCGTACATGCCGCGCGGATCCTTGATGCCCCTGCTGCCGTCGATGTGGTGGGCGATGGGTATGCAGTGGACCAGCTCGCGATCGTCGTGCCCGTTGCGCTCCAGCCCGTGGCTGTAGACCCGACGAAGATCGGCGTCGCCGACCTCGTGGCCGTCGATCTCGACCTCGACGCTGAGGTTGCTGGAGTCCGGATGACCCGCGGAAACGTTGATCACCACGCTTTGCAGCCGCTCTCCGACGCGCTCCTCGGCGGCGCTGACGGCGGTCAGGATCGCCGATTCGGCCGCCTCCATATTGACGATCGCGCCCGCCTGGACGCCGCCGGACGCATGGTGCCCGACGCCCATGACCCGAACCTCGCCCTGGGCGCCCGTCTCGGCGACCAGACAGGCGATCTTGCTGGTGCCCACATCCAGCGCGGTCAGCATTCCGTTGCGCGGCTTGGTCATCGGCGCGTTTCCTTCGCCGTGCCGCTTCGGGCCTCGGGATTTTCGCCCCCGGTGACCACGATGCGGCCGGGAATGCGCAAGTCGATGGCCGAGATGCGCCTGGCCAGCAGGGCATGGCGCCGGTCGAGCTCGGCGAGCTCGCTCCACGCCACCGCCGATTCGGTCTCCGGCAGCAGCACGTCGATGCCGTTGTCGAAGCGGACGTTCCAGCGTCGGCCGCCGACCTCGAACAACGCCCTCACCCGGCGATCGAGGTCGGGCTCGAGCGCCAGCATTCGGAGCACCGGCTTCGCCCGAGCGGGCTCCGACGGGGTCACGATCAGGGGCAGATGGGTATAGCGGTGGAGATCCCGGTCGGTGATGACCGCGCCTTCGTCATCGATCATCCGCAGCTCCCCGTCGCGCTGCCAGAGAGCGAGGGGCCGGCGTTCCTCGATCTCGATGAACACGGTGTCGGGAAGGCGGGTGGTTACCCGGGCGCTCTTGATCCAACGGTTGCGTTCGAGACGGGCGCGCATCGACTCGGGATCCACCGCGAGCGTCGGACTCCCCAGCTCGAGCTCGGAGGCGGCGAGCAACACATCCCGCGACACCCTCTCGCGCCCGACGAGCAGAACCTCGCGAAGCCTGAACCCGAGATGTGCGGATGCCCCGATCAGACCCGACCTGGCAACCGCGAAATAGCCGTCGAGCAGCCCCGCATTCCACACCCATCGGGATCCGCCGATGACAACCGCGAGCGCGGCCGCAGCGCATGCCAGCATCGCGGCGCGCCGCAGCAGTGAGGGCCGGTGCGGGGTCCGGCGGCCGCGGCCATGGCCTAGGTATCGCATGCGGCGTGCTCCACCATCCAGCTCACCAGGGAAACGAAATCGATCCCGGCGTGAGCCGCGAGTTCGGGGACCAGGGACATCGGCGTCATGCCGGGCTGCGTGTTGAGTTCGAGCAGGTAGACGCCTTCCGCGCCGCCCACCGCGTCGTCGTAGCGCAGATCGGCGCGCGTCACGCCGCGACAGCCGAGCGCCTTGTGAGCATCGAGGGAGAACTGCATCGCGGCGTCGTATGCCTCGGGCGGGAGCGGCGCCGGCAGGAGATGCTCGCTCGCCCCCTCGGTGTATTTGGCGCGGTAGTCGTAGAAGCCGTCGGCCGGCCGGATCTCGGTGACGCCGAGCGCGCGCTCGCCCATCACGGCGACGGTGATCTCGCGCCCCGGAACGTAGCGTTCGACCATCACGGTCTCGTCGGACGGCCAGCATTCTTCCGCCAACCGAGTCGCGGACCCGTCGAGGACGATGACCACGCCGAGGCTCGAGCCCTCCCTGAGCGGCTTGACCACGTAGGGCCGGGGTAGCGCGTCGCCGCCCACCGCGGCCGACCGGCTGACCACGACGTGCTCGGCGCAGCGGATTCCGGCGCAGCGGAACATGCGCTTCGCCATCGGCTTGTCCATGGCCAGCGCGGAAGCGAGCACCCCGGAATGGGTGTAGGGGATCTCCAGCAGGTCGAGGATCCCCTGCATGCGCCCGTCCTCGCCGAAGCGGCCGTGCAGTGCGTTGAACACCACGTCGGGGCGCGGATCGAGCGCCGCGGCAAGCCCTGCGAGATCCCGCCCGACATCCAGGCTGCGCACCTGGTAGCCGGCTTCGCCGAGCGCCGCCGCCACATTGCGGCCGCTGACCAGCGAGACCTCGCGTTCGCCGGACCATCCGCCCATCAGCACCGTCACGGACCTAACCATTGCGCGGCTCCCGCGCGGTTCCGACGCGACGGATTTCCCATTCGAGCCGGACGCCGGTGGCCGCTTCGACCCGGTCGCGAACCTCCTCGCCCAGATTTTCGAGATCGGCGGCGGTGGCGCCGCCGGTGTTGATCAGGAAGTTGCAGTGGAGCGGCGACACCTGCGCGCCGCCGCGGGTCAGGCCCCGGCAGCCGGCCGCATCGATCAGCGCCCAGGCATTCGCGTCCGGCGGGTTCTTGAAGGTGCTGCCGCCGGTGCGTTCGCGGACCGGCTGGTCCCGGCTCCGCGTATCGGCGATATCGGCCATGCGGGCGGCGATCTCCGGCGCCGAGCCGGGTTCGCCCTGGAGCACGGTTCCGGTGAAGATCCAGCCCTCCGGCACCGCGCAGCCGCGATAGGTGAAGCCCAGCTCCGCCGGGCCGAAATCGTGGGTCCGTCCAGCCCGGTCGAGCGCCCTGGCGGAGACCGCGACATCGCCGATGTCGCGCCCATAGGCGCCGGCGTTCATGCGAAGCGCGCCGCCGATGGTGCCGGGGATGCCGCTCAGGAACTCCAACCCGGCGATCCCGGCATCGCGGCCCGCGCGCGCCACGGTGACGTCCATCGCGGCCGCGCCCGCCCGCACCTGCGCTCCCGTGCAGCTCACGGCGGAGAACGGCCGGCCCAGGCGAACCACCACGCCCGGGATGCCGCCGTCGCGCACCAGCAGGTTGGAGCCGACGCCGATGGCGCTGACCGGCGTGTCGGAGGGCAGCGCCGCGAGAAACTGCGCCAGGTCCTCGCTGTCGGCGGGCTCGAACAGAATTTCCGCCGGACCGCCGACCCGGAACCACATGAGTTTGGCGAGCGGGACGTTCTCGCGCAGGGTGCCGCGCACTCTCGGCAGGCTGTCGGTCGTCCGGGGCCGGGATACCGCCTCAACCATGCCCACGCCCCTGGTTCGCGGCGGCGCCGGAAGTGTCCGCGCCGAGCAGCCCGGCGAGCCGTCCGGGCAGCGAATTGGCCCAGCCGGTGATGCTGCCAGCGCCGAGGCAGACCACGATGTCGCCCGCCCCGGCCAGCCCGGCGATCAGCGGCGCGAGCGCGTCGGGCGAATCCAGCAGGCGCACGTCGCGGTGGCCGCGCGCCCTGAGCCCGGCCGCCAGCGCATCGCGGTCGACCCCCTCGATCGGGTCTTCGCCGGCCGGGTAGACATGGGCGACGACCACGGTGTCGGCGTCGTTGAAGCAGGTGCAGAAATCCTCGAACAGATGGGCGAGCCGGGAGTACCGGTGGGGCTGCACCACGGCGATCACATTGCCGCGGCAGCTCGACCGCGCGGCGTCGAGTACGGCCGCGATCTCCACCGGGTGGTGGCCGTAGTCGTCGATCACCGCGATGCCGGCGACCTCGCCCACCTTGGTGAAACGCCGCTTGACCCCGGCGAACCCGACGAGCGCCGACCTCACGGTCTCCTCGTCGATACCCATCTCGATCGCGATGGCGATCGCGGCAAGGGCATTCAGGACATTGTGCGTGCCCACCATGGGGAGCACGAGGCCGGACAGGGTCCGGTGACTGCCCGTCATCCGGTCGGCCACTTCGACGTCGAACAGGGAGCCGTCCGGCCCCGCCTCGATCGCGGTCGCGCGTATGTCGGCCTGGGGGCTCAGCCCGTAGGTCAGAAGCCGGCGGTCGGCGACATCGCCGATCAGGTTCTGCACCTCGGGGTGGTCGATGCACAGAGCGGCGAAGCCGTAGAACGGGATGTTGGCGACGAAGGAGACGAAGGCCCGGCGCAGCGCGGCGAAGGAGCCGTAGAAGTCGAGATGCTCCGGGTCGACATTGGTGACCACGGCGACCGTGGCCGGGAGCTTGACGAAGGAGCCGTCCGACTCGTCCGCCTCGACGACGATCCACTCGCCCTCGCCGAGGCGGGTGTTGGTGCCGTAGGCGTTGATGATCCCCCCGTTGATGACGGTCGGGTCGAGGTCGGCGGCCTCCAGCACGGCTGCGACGATGGACGTCGTGGTCGTCTTTCCATGCGTGCCGCCGACCGCGATCGACCACTTGAGCCGCATGATCTCGGCCAGCATCTCGGCGCGGCGGACGACCGGCACCAGACGCGCCCGCGCGGCGGCGATTTCCGGGTTGTCGGCGCCGATGGCCGAGCTCGCGACGACGACGGTCGCGTCGCCGAGATTGCCGGCATCGTGCCCGACGCGGATGTCGATGCCGAGGGCGCGCAGCCTGAGCACGTTGGCGCTGTCGGCGATGTCGCTCCCCTGGACGCGGTAGCCGAGATTGTGCAGCACCTCGGCGATGCCGCTCATGCCGATCCCGCCGATCCCGACGAAGTGGATGGTTCCGACCGACAGCGGAAGGGTTCTCATGCCGCCCACCTCGGCGCGCCGCCATTGGCGCGGGCGAGCGCCTCGACCCGGTCGGCGAGACGCGACGCCGCATCGGGGATCGCCCAGCGCCGCATCGCGGCCGACGCGTCTGCCAGGGCGCCGGGGGTGCGCAGCAGCAAATCGATCCGTGCGGCAAGCGCATCCGTAGCGAGCTCCGCTTCCGGCATCGTCCAGGCGCCGCCGCAGCGCTCGATCTCGCGCGCGTTGCGCTCCTGGTGCCCCGCCGCGGCGTGGGCATAGGGAATCAGAACGGCCGGGCGGCCGATCACCGAGAGCTCGGCGATGGTCGATGCACCGGCCCGCGATATGACCAGCGCCGCGCGCGCCATGCGCTCCGGCAGATCCCCGAAAAAGGCCTGGATTTCGGCGTCGACCGAGATACGCCGATAATCCGCCACAACGCGGTCGAGGTCCTCGGGCCGCGCCTGCTGGACGATGTGAAGCCGCTCCCGCAGGGAACCGTCGAGCGCCGCGACCGCCTGCGGCACCGCATCGGACAGGATGCGGGCGCCCTGGCTGCCGCCGATCACCAGCAGCTCGATGCGCCCTCCGATCACCGACGGGTCGGGATATGGCGCCCCCGCCAGAGCGGCCACGGCGTCGCGCACCGGGTTGCCGGTCCTGACCAGCTTCGGCAGATCCTCGGCGCGCACGCCTCCAAGTTCGGCGAAAGACGTGGCGATCGCGGACACCTTGGGCGCGAGCGCCGCATTGGCCCGCCCGAGTACGGCGTTCTGTTCGTGGATCATGCTGGGCGTGCCGGCCCTGAGCGCGGCGAACATGGTGGGCAATGTGGGATAGCCGCCGAAACCGACCGCGGCCGCCGGGCCGATCCGCGCGAGTAGCCTGCGCGCCTGCAACCAGCCATAGCAGAGTGTCGCCACGCCCCGCGCGGTACCGCCGATGCCGCCGCCGAGATGCCGCGCCGCGATGCGGTGGATCGCGGCTCCGGTGCCGTCCCCGAACCCGGCGCCGCGACCGTCGGTCAGCAGCGCGACGGAGTTGCCGCGGCGATCGAGCTCGTGGGCAAGCGCCGCGGCCGGGAACATGTGACCGCCCGTGCCGCCGGCGGCGAGAACGATGGGACCCCCGGTCATGACCGCTCGTCCCCGATGCGCCGCCTGGTGAGGGCCAGCAGCAACCCCATGGCGAGGGCGACCGCGACCAACGACGACCCGCCATAGGAGATGAACGGAAGCGTCATGCCCTTGGCCGGCAGAAGCCTGAGGGAGGAACCCATGTGGACCACCGCCTGCAGGCCGAACTGGACCGCCAGCCCGGCGACCCCGACCATCACGAACAGGTTGGTCTCGCCCAGCGCATGGCCGAGGCCGCGGAGCACCACGAAGGCGAACAGCGCGAGGATCAGCAGGCAGGCGACGAGTCCGAATTCCTCGCCGGCGACGGCGAAGATGAAGTCCGCGTGGGCGTCGGGCAACACGCCCTTGATGGTTCCCTGTCCGGGTCCGCGGCCGAAAACGCCGCCGTTCATGAACGCCTGGAGCGACGTCTCGACCTGGAAGTTGTCGCCCGAGCCGGGATCGAGAAAGCGGTCTATGCGGCTGGCCACGTGGGGCAGCAGCAAGTAGGCGGCGATGGCGAGACCGCAGGCCCCCGCGGTCAGCGCGACGACCCAGGGGAGCGACAGCCCGGCGATCAGCAGTTGCACGTACCAGGCGGCCAGGATCACCGACGCCATGCCGATATCGGGTTGCAGGAAGAGCAGGCCGAGGACCAGGACGACCAGGCCGGTCGCCGCGGCGCCGAGCTCGGCGCGGCCGGTCTCCCGGTGTCGCGCCAGCAACCAGGCGACGACGATGGCGCAGGACGGCTTGACGAACTCGGACGGCTGCACCGAGAGCGCGCCGAGATCGATCCAGCGCCGCGCGCCCTTGGTCTCGGCACCGAGGAACAAGGTGACGACGATGCCGGCCACCGCCAGCGCGCAGACCGCGAGGGCGAGCCAGCGCGTTGACGCGGGAGACAGGAGCGAAACGCCCAGCAGCACCGCGATGGCGAGCGCGACATAGGCGATATGGCGCCACGCCAGATGGTAGGGGTCGAGCGTCAGGCGCTCCGCCACCGACGGGGTCGCCGCGAGGACGAGCAGCACGCCGATGGCGATCAGAAGCGAGAGCGCGGTTACCGTCCAGCGGTCGACGGTCCACCACCACCGCCCCAGCGGCGACGTGTCGTTGCGCGCGAAGACGGTCATGGCGCCGCCCCGCCAAGAGCGCGCACGGCTTGGCGAAACGCATCGCCGCGGGCTGCGAAGGACGGCCACTGATCGAACGAGGCGCAGGCCGGCGAGAGCAGCACGGCAGCTCCGGGCGGGCGCTCGCGCTGCGCATCGCGATGCGCCGCCGCCAGCGCGCGGGCGAGATCGCCGCAACGCGCGACCGGCGCGCGGCCGCCGATCTCCCTGGCGAATGCGTCCTCCGCCTCGCCGATCAGATAGGCGCGCCGGACGCGGTGGAGCTCGGGCACGACCGCCGCGAGGCCGTCCGCCTTGGGCCTGCCGCCGGCGATCCAGTAGATCGCGTCGTAGCAGACCAGCGCGTGGCGGCTCGCCTCGCCGTTGGTGGCCTTGGAATCGTTGACGTATCGGACGCCGTCGATGATGGCGACGGTCTCCTGGCGGTGCGGCAGGCCGGGATAGGTGGCGAGCGCGCGGGCGATCTCGGCGTGACCCAGCCCGAGCGAGCGGGCGGCGGCGAAGGCGGCGGCGGCGTTCTGGTGGTTGTGGGCGCCCGGCAGGGTGTCGATGCCGGAAAGATCGGCGACCGGTTCCCCGTCCTCGAACACGGTGCCGCCCAGAACCGACACCCCGCCGTCGACGGTCCGGCCGACGCCGACCGGCACCAGCGTCCAGCCGGGGCGCGCCGCCAGACCGGCGAGCAGCAAGCGGCTCGCATCGTCGTCGGTCCCGACGATCGCCACCTGTCCGCCGCCCGGGCGGTCGCGGAAGATCCGCCGCTTCGCCGCGACATAGCCCGCCATGTCGCCGTGGCGGTCGAGATGGTCGGGGCTGACGTTGAGCAGGATGGCGACCTCGAAGCGCATCCGCTCGATCAGGTCGAGCTGGAAGGACGAGCATTCGAGGACATAGATCCCGCCCTCCCCCAAAGCGGGCAGCGAGAGCGCGGGCGGGCCCAGATTGCCACCCACGGCGACCTGTCTCCCGGCCTCGGTGAGCAGATGCCCGAGCAGCGCGGTGGTGGTCGATTTTCCGTTGGTGCCGGTGACCCCGACCATGCGCGCATCGGGCGCCGCCTCGCCCAGCAGCTCGATATCCCCGATCACCGGGCAGTGGCTCCGCCGGGCGCTCCGGACCACGGGGTGGGGCTCGGGATGGGTCAGCCGGATGCCGGGGCTCAGCACCAGGGCGTCGAGGCCCGGCCAGTCCCAGCATGCGGGTTCCGAGAGGGCGATGCCGGCCTCCCGCGCGGCGTGGCGCGGCTCCGGGGAGTCGTCCCAGGCGAGCACCGTGGCGCCGCTCGCAGACAGCGCGTCCACGGCGGCCATCCCGGAGCTGCCGAGTCCGAAGACGGCGAGGGTCTGGTTGCTGCGGGTCGGGACAAGCATGGGGCTAGCGCAGCTTGAGGGTCGACAGCCCGGCCAGCGCCAGCACCGCCGCGATGATCCAGAACCGAATGACGACCGTCGATTCGGCCCAACCCTTCTGCTCGAAATGGTGGTGCAGCGGGGCCATGCGGAAGATCCGCCGCCCGGTGAGCTTGAAAGAGACGACCTGGACGATGACCGACACCGCCTCGAGGACGAACAGCCCGCCGATGATGACCAGCACCAGCTCGTGCTTGGTGATAAGGCTGACCGCCGCCAGCGCCCCGCCGACCGAGAGCGCGCCGGTATCGCCCATGAAGACCATCGCCGGCGGGGCGTTGAACCACAGGAACCCGAGCCCGGCGCCGACCAGGGCGCCGCAGAACACGGCGAGCTCTCCGGTGCCGCGCACGTAATGGATTTGCAGGTAGTTGGAGAACACCGCGTTGCCGACCAGATAGGCGATCATCGCGAAGCACCCGGCGGCGATCAGCGCCGGCATGATGGCGAGCCCGTCGAGCCCGTCGGTCAGGTTGACCGCGTTGGACGTGCCGATCAGCACCAGCACCGCCCAGGGCAGGAAGAACCAGCCGAGCGGCACCAGCACCTCCTTGAAGAAGGGCACGGTAAGCCCCGTCGCCAGCGGGCCGTCGGTCGCCAGCATCATCCAGTAGGCGGCGATCGCGCCGACGGCTATCTGGGCGGCCAGCTTCATCCGCGCCGACATGCCGCCGCTCGAACGCCGCGTCAGCTTGAGATAGTCATCGACGAAGCCGATCCCGCCGAAGCACAGCGTCGCGAACAGCGCGATCCAGACATACTGGTTGCCGAGATCGGCCCACAGCAGCGTCGCGATCAGCAGCGTGGCGAGGATCAGCACACCGCCCATCGTCGGCGTGCCCTTCTTGGTCAGGAGGTGGGACGGCGGCCCGTCCTCGCGGATCGGCTGTCCTTCGCCCTGGTGCTGCTTGAGCCGGCGGATCAGCCACGGGCCGACGATCAGCGACAGGAACAGCGCGGTGACCGCCGCGCCGCCGGTGCGCAGCGTGATGTAGCGAACCAGGTTGAAGACGCCGATGTCGTCGGCGAGAGGCAGGAGCGCGTTATACAGCATGCGTCCCCCCTCTCGGCCCGGCGGCCGCGCCGCGGCAGCTGGCTGGCGCGCCCCGCAGCAGCCGGGCGACGACGAGATCCATGCGGCTCGCATTCGAACCCTTGATCATGACCACGTCGCCGGGCCCGATCGCCGAGGCGGCGCTATCGGCCAGCGCCTCGCCGGTCTCCGCCGTCGCCCCGCGCATCGCGGCGGGCAGAAGGTCGATCACCGCGCGCATGTCGCCGACGGCGAGCACGGTATCGACGCCGCTCTCGACAAGCGGGCCGGCCAGAGCTTCATGGTAGGCGGCGGTGTCCTCGCCGAGCTCGCGCATCGGGCCGAGGATGGCGATCCGGCGGCCGATTCCCGAGGGCGCGACGCGGCCCAGGGTCTCGATCGCCGCCCGCATCGAGGCGGGGTTGGCGTTGTAGCTCTCGTCGATCAGGGTGAAGCTGCCGCCGGCACAGACCGCGCAGTGCGGCTTGCCGCGGCCGGGCAGCGGGGCCAGGCTGCGCAGGCTCTCGGCCGCCCGAACCGGATCGGCGCCAAGCGCGTCGACCGCGGCCAGCACGGCGAGCGAGTTGAGCACCCAGTGCCGGCCCGGCAGGCCGACGCGGTAATCGATGCGGCGACCGCCGATCTCGGCTGCGATGTCGGCGCCGCGTGCATCGAGCGACACATCCCGGGCGGTCGCGTCGGCATCGCCGAGACCGAACGATACGATCCGGATGCCGGGCCTGCGGGAAGCCGCCGCGCACAGCCGGTCGAAGAACGCGTTGTCGCGATTGAGCACGCAGACCCCGCCCGGCTCCAGACCCTCGAAGATCTCCGCCTTGGCGTCGGCGACCGCCTCCAGCGACGGGAAATACGCGATATGGGCGGCTTCCACGTTGGTGACGACCGCCACATCCGGACGGATCAGGCGGGCGAGCGGTGCGATCTCGCCGGCGTGGTTCATCCCCACTTCGAACACGCCGAAGGCGGCGTCGCGGGGCATGCGCGCGAGCGACAGCGGCACCCCCCACAAATTGTTGTAGCTGGCGACGCTGGCGCTGGTCCGGCCCTGGGCGGCGAGGGCATGGCGCAGCGCTTCCTTGGTACCGGTCTTGCCGGCGCTGCCGGTTATCGCCGCGACGCGCGCGCCGGAGCGTGCGCGGGCGTGACGCCCGAGGGCGGTCAGCCCGGCAAGGGTGTCGGGGACCAGCATCAGCGGCGAATCCGCGGCCACCTCGGGAAGCCGGCGATGGACCAACGCGGCCGCCGCTCCGGCGGCGAGCGCGGCGCCGACATAGGCGTGACCGTCCTGTTCCGGCCCCTCGATCGCGACGAACAGGTCGCCGGTCTCGGCGGTGCGGCTGTCGATCGACACCCCGCTGGCCCGCCAGTCGCGGGCCGCGCTGCCGCCGGTGGCGGCGGCGGCATCGGCGGCGGTCCAGAGAACGGTCCGGCTCATGCCCCGACTCCGCCGAGCGTGCGCACCGCGTCCCGCGCCGCCGCGGCATCGTCGAACGGACGGATCTCGCCGCCGACGATCTGCCCCGTCTCGTGCCCCTTGCCGGCGATCACCAGAACCTCGCCCGCGGCGAGCTCCGCGACGGCCTCGCGGATCGCCTCGCCGCGATCGCCGATTTCCGCCGCTCCGGGGCAGCCGGCGAGGACTTCGCTGCGGATCGCGGCGGGATCTTCGCCGCGCGGGTTGTCGTCGGTGACGATCACCCGGTCGGCGAAGCGCCGGGCGGCCTCGCCCATCAGCCGCCGCTTGCCCGCGTCCCGGTCGCCGCCGCAGCCGAACACCACCGAGAGCGCCCCGGAGGCGTGCGGCCGCAGCGCCTGCAGGGCGTTGGCGAGCGCGACAGGGGTATGCGCGTAGTCGACGAAGATGGGCGCGCCTGCCGGGCTCCGGGCCACCGGTTGCATCCGCCCGGGCGGGGCTTCCAGCGTACCCAGCGCGTCGGCCGCCGCGCAGCGGTCGTCGCCGGCGCCGACCACCAGGCCGAGGGCGCAGAGCGCGTTGGCGATCTGGAACTCGCCGATCAGCCCGAAACGCTGGCGCCTTGCCTCGCCGAACAGCAGCAGCTCGGCGATCTGTCCGTCGCCGTCGGGCTCGACGGAGACGACGCGCAGCTCCTGGGCGTTGCGGCCGTAGTCGATGATCGGGCAGCCGCGCACCCGGCAGGTTTCGGCGAAGATATCGAACTCGGGGCTGTCCGCGTTGAGCACGGCGGCCGCGCCGGGCGGCAGCAGTTCGCCGAACAGCCGCAGCTTCGCCGCGCGATAGGCGTCGAACGAGACGTGGTAGTCGAGGTGGTCGCGGGACAGGTTGGTGAACCCGGCGGCGGCGAGCCGCACCCCGTCCAGGCGGTGCTGGGCGAGTCCGTGGCTCGACGCTTCGAGGGCGGCCCGGTCGGCCCCCGATGCGGCGAGCGCGGCCAGCTCGCGGTGCAGGGCGACCGGATCGGGCGTGGTCAGCGCGCCGGCGCGCGTCCGGGACGGGCCGACCACCCCGAGCGTTCCGACCGAGGCCGCGGGCACACCCATCGCGCCCCAGATCTGGCGCGCGAAAGCAACCGCCGAGGTCTTGCCGTTCGTGCCGGTCACCGCGACGCAGGACTCGGGCGCGCCGGCATGGAAACGCGCCGAAATCTCGGCCAGGCGGCGGCGCGGATTGGCGTCGACGATGACGGCAACGCGACCGGCCGCCCCGGCGATATCGACAGAATCGGGCACCAGAAGCGCCGCCGCGCCGCGCGCTATGGCATCGTCGACGAAATAGCGGCCGTCGGTGGCGAGACCCGGCAGGGCGGCGAACAGGAAGCCGGGACGGATTTCGCGCGAGTCGCTGGAGATGCCGGCGATCTCGACATCGGGTCGGGCCGGTGCGGCGGCGGCGTCGGAGCCCAGCAGCTCAGCGAGACGCATGCTGCCGGCCCCCCTCGCCCGAGGTCACCAGCTCGAGACGCATCCGGCGCTCGATCTGTTGCGATTTCTCGTCGACCGGCTTGACGCCCAGCAACGGGCCGATGCGCGCGATCGTCTTGCCGACCACCGGCGCGGCGACCCATCCGCCGGTGGCGTAGCCATGCGTCTTGCGGGTGCCGCGCGGCTGGTCGAGCAGCGCAAGCACCACGTAGCGCGGGCGGTGCATGGGAAACGCGGCGACGAAGGAAGACAGCAGGCGTTTCCGCCGGTAGCCGCCCCGTCCGGCCTGCTCAGCCGTGCCGGTCTTGCCGCCGACCAGATATCCCGCGGCGGCCGCCCTGGAGCCGGTTCCCTCGACGACGACCAGGCGCATCAGCCGGCGCATCTTGTCCGACGTCGCGCGAGACAACACCCGCCTGGCCTTGGGGCGGATCTCCGGCGGCCGCTTGAGCAGGGTGGGCGGGTTGAGCGTGCCGCCATTGACCACCGCAGCGACCGCGCTGGTGAGATGAAGCGGCGAGACGGCCACGCCGTGGCCGAAGGAGACGGTCATCGTGTTGATCTCGCGCCAGCGGCGGGGAAACAGCGGACGGCCGGTCTCGCCGATCTCGACCGGCATGCGCCGGAACATCCCGAGATCGTCGAGGAACCGCCGCATCCTCTTTCCGCCGACCGCGAGCCCGAGCTTGGCGGCGCCGATATTGGACGAGTGGATAAAGACCTCGGGCACCGACAGCCAGCGCGCCTTGGCGTGGTAGTCCCTGATGGTGAAGCGGGCGACGCGGATCGGCCGCCTGGCGTCGATCATGTCGGAGAGCGTGACCGCGCCGGCATCGAGCGCCAGCGCAGTGCTCAGGATCTTGAACGTCGAGCCCATCTCGTAGATGCCGAGGGTGGCCCGGTTGAAGCGCGGCGCCTTGCCGGCGCTGCGCGCCCGGTTGGGATCGAAATCGGGCAGCGAGACCATGGAGAGGACTTCGCCGTTCGTCGCATCCAACACGATTCCGGCGGCGCCGGCCGCCCGGTGCTCGGTCATCGCCGCGAGCAGCTCGTGCCTGAGAACGTGCTGGATGCGGATATCGAGGCTGAGCACGAGCGCGCCGCTGCCCGCGCGCAGCTCGCTGTCGAACTGCCGCTCGACGCCCGCCAGGCCCTTTCCGTCGGGGTCGGAGAACCCCACAACATGGGCGGCCAGATTGCCCATCGGGTAGACCCGACTCTGGTCGGGCTCAAGGACCAGACCCGGGATTCCCATGCGCAGGATGTCGTACTGCTCGCCCGGCGTGAGGTGCCTGCGCAGCGACAAATAGCGCTCGGGCACGCGCAGCCGTCGGGCAATCCGGGCGACGTCGAGGTCGGGCAGGACGTCCGCCAGCGCCCTTGCGGTCGCATCGGCGTCGGTAATCCACGCGGTGTTGGCGTAGAGCGCGGCGGTGCCGAGATTGACCGCCAGCACGGCGCCGTGGCGATCGGTTATCTCGGTCTTGGCGGCGGTGCCGCGGGCGAGCTGGGCGGGCGGCAGGTCGCGCGGCTCGACGCCGGCCTGAAGCAACGCGATGTCGACCAGCCGGACACCGATCGCGACAAAGGCCGCAGTCAGCACCGCGCCGGTGAAGAGGAGGCGGCTGCGGCCGATTTCGATCGCCCGCTTGCGGTCGCCCTCGAGCCGCATTCGCCGGCGGTCGGTCATGGCGCCGCCCCCGCCGCCTTGGCGGATATCTCCAGCGGGGTTGGCGCCACGGGGCCGGGGGCCGGCGCCTCGCCGGCGACGTCGGGCCGTACCGCGAAAGGCAGATCGGAAACCGCCATCGTCTGCGCCGCCTCGGGAATCCGAAGACCGAGATGCCGTCGCGCCAATGCCTCGAGCCGATCCGGCCGGTTGAGATAGCTCCACTCGGCGCGCAGCACGTGCAGCGCTTCCTGCTCGCGCGCGATGTCGCGGTGGATGGCCGCGAGACGGTCCTCGAGATCCCGGACTTCGGTGCCGATCACGATGGAGGCCGCGCCCATGACGACGGCGAGAACGGCAAACAGCAATGTCGAGCCCCGCCTCATCCCGCCCCGCCTTCGACGGCCGGCGTCTCCGTCCGCTCGGCTGCGCGCAGGCGTGCCGAACGGGCGCGCGGGTTGGCGGCGGTCTCGGCTTCGCCGGGGCGGTCGGGGCGGCGGCCGAGCAGCCGGAAGCGGGCCGGCGGCTGTCTCTTATAAACATATGACGCTG